>NZ_JADOUU010000013.1:0-102267 GCF_015751955.1 Arthrobacter sp. CAN_A214 | reverse complement strand
CTCCTCCCGGCGGTGCGCGCAGCGGGAGAGGACGCCGTCGTCCTTGCGGACGGGTACTCGTGCCGCACCCAGCTGGAGGACCTCAGCGAACGCCGGGGTATCCATCTGGCCCAGCTGCTCGACGAGGCGAACCGAACCGACTAGCCGCCCATCCAACGGGATACTTCCGCAACCGCTGCCGGATGCGGGCCTCCCGGTACGAAGCGGGCCCTGATCCAGGCGTATCCGCCACTCAGGCCTATCCGGTGAGGGCGATCAACCGCTCGAAGATGGCCTCGCCGTCGTCGGCAATGCCGTCATGGTGAAAGTCCGGCGTCTCCCACACGGCGAGCCCGCTCACCTCCCGTGCGGTCGCCAGGGAGAGTTCGCGGTCCACATAGATGTCGTCGCGGTAGACGGCCGCTGCGGCAGGCACCGTGTTCCGGCGCAGCCTCTCGACGTCGTACAGGGGACCCCAGTCCTCCTTCCCTGCCAGCAGGTCGGCGGTCCGGCGGAGTGGAACCAGCGCGGGGTCCTCCTCGAAGTACCAGGGATAGACCATTTCTCCGGTCAGGAGCGGCTGCTCGGCACCGGGAAGGAACTGCGGAAATGCCTTCAGCATCCGCTCAGCGGACCAGTTCGAAGCTGCGCCCTGGCCGTAGATGGATTCGTGCATGAGCGCGTACAGCGGATTGGCAGCGCGCGTCACCAGTGCAGCTACCTGCCAGAGGAACGACGCCGACAGCCGGGGCCCGTCCGGCGTTGCCACGAAGGCGTCCTCAAGCAGGAAATGAAGCGCGTCCACCCGGGTGTTGCCGCCGAGGAACGAGCCGACCATCTGGAAACGGCGCGCAGTGAGGCGTTCACCGCTCGGGAGGTCCTCGACAACGGCGTCGAGGTGACGGGCGATGCGCGTGACCATCGCGCGGTCTCCGGGATACCAGTCGAAGTATTCGCGGTTGCGCTCCTCGACACGCCGGAAGGTGGCTTCATAGACCTGGTCGGGTGAACCGGTCAGCGGGGCCAGTCCGCCCGTGATGAGGGCACGCTCAAGTCCTTCCGGGGCGAAGGACAGATAGGTCAGCACACAGAAACCGCCATAGCTCTGCCCGAACACGGTCCACGGCTCGCCGCAGAGTTGCTTGCGGACCATCTCGGCGTCGGCAACGATCGAGTCCGCCCGGAAGTGCGTCAGGTAGGCGGCCTGTTCCTCGGGACCGCCCCTCGCCGCGAGCGTTGCGGCGTCGGCGGGGGATGACAGGCCCGTGCCCCGCTGGTCCAGCATCAGGATACGGAATCGCTTGGCGGCTGCCTTCATCCAGCCGCTGAGCTGGGTGGTCCGTACGCCGCGCCCGCCCGGACCACCCTGCAGGAAGAGCAGCCAGGGAAGCTGCGAGACCTCGTTACCGCTGAAATCCGATGACGTGTACTCTCGGGCGAAAACGTCGATGGTCTCGCTGTCTGCGTCCCGGTGATCGAGTGGGACGGTGAAGAAGTGATCGGTGGTGAGCACGGAGCGCATGGCGTAGCTGTTGCCCCGGCGGTAGCCGGAGGATGTCGTATTGCTGATCATGCGCTGGCGGTACCGGCGAATCCGCTGAGGGCAGCACCGGTCAACCGGAACGTGGACCACTCTTCCTGCACCCGCGCTCCGAGGCTCTCATAGAACTGGATGGAGGGCTCGTTCCACTTCAGCACCGACCATTCGACGCGCGCATAACCCCGCTCGGCGGCAATCCGGGCGAGGTTCTGCAGGAGTGCCTTGCCGTGCCCGGCACCCCGCGCCTCGGGCCGCACGTAGAGGTCCTCGAGATAGATTCCGTTGACGCCCTCCCACGTGGAGTAGTTGAGGAACCAGAGCGCAAAACCTTCGATGCGGCCGCCGGCCTCGGCAACGTGGGCAAAGACCTTCGGGCTCGGGCCGAACAGCGCCTCCGTCAGCTGGTCCACGGTGTTGCGGACGGCCTCGGGCTCCTTCTCGTACACCGCGAGGTCGTGGATGAGCTGCAGGATGGTGGGGACGTCGTCGGGCGTTGCCTCGCGAATGGGATTCATGAAATCCACCCTAGCGACCCCGACGGCGGCAGGAGCGCACGCCGGTGCCGTGTAGTCGTGCTACGGCGCCCCGACCCCGACGATCCGCACCACCGGCGTGCCTGCATCGTCGGAGGCGGCGAGATCGATCACCGCGTTGATTCCCCAGTCGTTGTTGCCGTCCGGGTCCTTCAGGATCTGGCGGACCTTCCACGCGCCCGGCTGCTTCTCGATCAGGAGCAGATTCGGTCCGCGGGCCTGTGGTCCGTCGTCGATGTCCTCGTAATCGCCGAAATAGCCGTCCATCGCTTCGGCCCACCGGTCGGCGGTCCAGCCCGACTCGGCGTCGAGGGCACCGAGTCCTTCGTCCTGCTCGTCGGCGAAAAGGCGAACGCGCTGGAACATCTCGTTGCGCACCATGACTCGGAAAGCGCGCTCGTTCGACGTGACCGATGCCGGCTCCGCCGGGAGCTCGACGACGTCGGGAGGGCCGTCCGGGCCCAGCGTGGTGAGGCGGGTCCACTCGTCGAGCAGGCTCGAGTCGACCTGCCGGATAAGCTCACCCAGCCATTCGATGATGTCGCTGAGGTCTTCGCGGAGGGCCTCCAGAGGCACCGTCTGACGCAGCGCCTTGTAGCAGTCCGCGAGGTATCGCAGGAGGATTCCCTCGGACCGCGTGAGTGAGTAGAACGCCACGTATTCACCGAAACTCATGGCGCGCTCGTACATGTCCCGCACCACCGACTTCGGGGCGAGTTCGAAGTCGCCGAGCCAGGGAGCGGAGCCGCGGTACACGTCGAATGCCTGCTGCAGCAGCTCCGCGAGGGGCTGGGGGTAGGTGATCTCCTCGAGCCGGGCCATGCGGGCGTCGTACTCGATGCCGTCGGCTTTCATCGCGGCGATGGCTTCGCCGCGCACCTTCTTCTCCTGGGCGGACAGCACCTGGCGGGGCTTCTCGAGCGTTGCCTCGACGACGGAGACGACGTCGAGCGCGTAGCCCGGAGCCTCGGGGTCGAGGAGTTCCAGGCTCGCCAGGGCGAACGGGGAGAGTGGCTGGTTCAGCGCGAAGTTGGCTTGGAGGTGCACCTTGAGGCGGATCTGCCGGCCGTCGGCATCGGGCTCGGGCAGGCGCTCGACGATCCCGGCCGTGACGAGTTCCCGGTAGATGCCGATGGCTTTGCGCATCAATTGAAGCTGGGAGGCCCGGCTTTCATGGTTCTCGCTCAGCAGCCGCTGGGCAGCATGAAAGGGGTTGCCGGGCCGCTCGAGGAGGTTCAGGAGCATTGAGTGGCTCACGTGGAAGGACGAGGTGAGCTGCTCCGGCACGCTGCCGACCAGGCGCTCATAGGTGGGCTTGCCCCAGGACACGAAACCCTCGGGCGGCTTCTTCCGGACCACCTGCCGAAGCTTCTTCTGGTCATCCCCGAACTTGGAGACGGCCTTCGCCATGGCCTTGGTGTTCTCCACGACGTGTTCGGGCGCCTGAACGACGACGGTGCCGGCGGTGTCGTAGCCGGCCCGGCCGGCGCGTCCGGCGATCTGGTGGAATTCGCGCGCCTTGAGCACCCGGGTGCGGACGCCGTCGTATTTGCTCAGCGCCGTCAGCAGCACCGTTCGGATGGGCACGTTGATGCCGACCCCGAGCGTGTCGGTGCCGCAGATCACCTTGAGCAGGCCCGCCTGCGCAAGCTGCTCGACAAGCCGCCGGTATTTCGGCAGCATCCCGGCGTGATGCACCCCGATGCCGTGGCGGACGAGCCGGTTGAGGGTCTTGCCGAAGCCGGAGGAGAAGCGGAACGTCGCGATGAGCTCGGCGATGCGGTCCTTCTCCTCCCGCGAGCACACGTTCACGCTCATCAGGTTCTGCGCGCGTTCGATCGCCTCGGCCTGGCTGAAGTGCACCACGTAGACCGGTGCCTGGTTGGTGCTCAACAGTTCCTCGAGGGACTCCTGGACCGGCGTCTCCACGTAGTAGTAGTGCAGAGGGATGGGCCGTTCCACGGAGGTGACTGTCGCGGTGGTCCGTCCGGTGCGCTCGGTGAGGTCCTTCTCGAAGAGCGAGACATCGCCGAGGGTTGCCGACATGAGGAGGAACTGCGCCTGGGGCAGCTCGAGCAGCGGAACCTGCCAGGCCCAGCCGCGCTGGGGATCGGAGTAGAAATGGAACTCATCCATCACCACGGTGCCGAGTTCGGCCTGCGATCCCTCGCGCAGGGCGAGGTTGGCCAGGATCTCAGCCGTACAGCAGATGATGGGCGCGCTCTGGTTCACACCCGAGTCGCCGGTGATCATGCCGACGTTCTCCGGGCCGAAGATGTCGCAGAGGGCGAAGAACTTCTCGGACACCAGCGCTTTGATGGGTGCCGTGTAATAGCTGGTACGGCCCTCGGAGAAGGACTTGAGGTGCGCGGCGATCGCAACGAGCGATTTCCCGGACCCGGTGGGCGTTGCCAGGATCACATTGTTGCCCGAGACAAGCTCCATGGCGGCTTCATCCTGCGCCGGGTACAGCTCGATTCCGCGCGTGGCGGCCCAGCCGGTGAAAGCCTCATAGACGGCGTCCGGAGGGAGAGTGCCACTTTCCGGCGTGGGGAGGTGCTCTTGGATTCTCATTGTCCCTTCAGCCTACCGGTGGAGCGTTAGGGTGATTCGATGACGTGGAATCCAGCAAAATACGCCCAGTATGCCGACCACCGCGGGCGGCCCTTCTTCGATCTGGTGTCGAGGATCGACCATCCGGCACCGCGGCGGGTGGTCGATCTGGGCTGCGGCCCGGGGGAGCTCACCGCGGCGCTCGCGGTGCGATGGCCGGACGCCGAGGTCGTGGGCATCGATTCGAGCACCGCCATGATCGAAGCCGCCCGGGTTGCCCCGGGCATGCCGGGAAACCTCCGGTTCGAGACCGGCGACCTGCGCGACTGGACGCCCGGGCTGGATGACGACGTCGTCGTCACCAACGCGGCGCTGCAGTGGGTTCCGGAGCATCGAGAGTGTTTGTCGGCATGGGCGACGGCCATGCCCACAGGGTCATGGCTCGCGCTGCAGGTGCCCGGGAACTTCGGAGCGCCGTCGCACGTCCTGATGCGCGAGCACGCGGCCACGCCGGCATGGAGGCCCCTGCTCGACGGCGTCCTGCAGCACGACGACGCCGTCGGGGAGCCGCAGGACTACCTGCAGTTGCTCAACGCGGCCGGACTCAGCGTCGACGCCTGGGAAACCACTTACCTGCAGGTGCTGCAGGGCGAGGACCCGGTGCTCGAATGGGTGCGCGGGACGGGGCTCCGCCCGGTCCTCGATGCACTGTCGCCCGGGAAGGCCGCCGAGTTCGAGGAGGGTTACGCCGCGCTGCTGCGCCGGGCCTATCCCCGCTCGGACGCCGGTACGGTGTTCCCGTTCCGGCGGATCTTCGCGGTGGGGCACAGGCCGGGGGAGTGACGGCGCCTACCAGCCGCGCCCGGCCCACTCTTCGAGTGAACCCCGCTCCGCCACGAGCGTGGTGCCCTTGCCGTGGCCGGGGTGCACCAGGGTGTCGTCGGGGAGGTAGTTGAAGATCCGTTCGACGACGTCGGCGTAGAGCGAGCGGAACCGGCCGGCGTCGCCCTGGGTATTGCCGAGGCCCCCGGGAAAGAGCGAGTCGCCGGTGAAGAGGTGCGCCGGCCCGGCGGGATCGCGGTAGAGCAGCGCGGTGGAGCCGGGCGTATGGCCCCGAAGGTGGATCGCTTCGAGCTCGAACCCGTCGAAGGAACCGACGTCGCCGTGTCGAAGGGGAACGTCCGTGGGAACATCGATGTCCGCCGCGTCGTCGGCTCCGGCAGCGGTCCGCACCCCGGTGCGTCCGACAACGTCGGCGAGGGCCCGCACGTGGTCCCAGTGGGAGTGCGTCGTCACGAGCAGGGCAAGATGTGCCGTCGCCGTCGTGTCGGACGCTCCCTCGGCGACCAGCCCGAGGATGGCTTCGGCGTCGTCAGCGGCATCGATGAGCACCTGCGCACCACTCGACCTGGAGGTCAGGAGATAGACGTTGTTGTCCATCTCGGAGACGGAGATGCTGCGGATCGTGATGTCCTGGAGGTCATACATGGCGCCAGTCTAGAGGCTGCCTCGGGGAAGATGCACCGAAACGGTAGGGTGCAGGAAAGGAAAGGCGCCGGAAGGAAACGCAATGGAGCAGGACATACCTACCTGGCTGAGGATCAACCCGGCCAGCTCGGTGCCGCCCTTCGAGCAGCTGCGTCAACGGATCCTCGAAGCAGCGAACAACGGCATGGCACCCGTGGGCACCCGGCTGCCGCCCGTGCGGGCGCTCGCCGCGCACCTCGGTGTGGCGACCAACACCGTGGCGCGGGCCTACCGCGAGCTGGAGCAGGCCCGGATCGTCCAGACTCACGGGCGTGCCGGCACGGTCATCGCGGCAGCAGGCGACGACGCCCGGCGACGGACCGCCGAGGCCGCCGCCGACTATGCCAGGATCGTGCGGCAGACCGGGCTGGGAGAGGACGACGCCGTCGCCTATCTGCGGGCCGCGTTGCGCCGAGCGTGAACGGCTCCTGACCAACCCGCGGAAGTCCGCGGAAAGTCGTTATTCGAAGATGTCTTCGAGCACAATTTCACTTAGAGTTATCTGGTGTCCATAGCTAATTCTCTTGAGCAGCACGCCCACAATCCACACCCGCAGCCCCAGGACCTTTCGCGCCTGATCGTCAAGGGTGCCCGCGAACACAACCTGCGGAACGTGGACCTCGACCTTCCTCGCGACGCCATGATTGTCTTCACGGGCCTTTCCGGGTCGGGTAAGTCATCGCTCGCCTTCGACACCATCTTCGCCGAGGGCCAGCGCCGGTACGTGGAATCCCTGTCGGCCTATGCCCGACAGTTCCTGGGGCAGGTGGACAAGCCCGACGTCGACTTCATCGAGGGACTGTCCCCGGCGGTCTCGATCGACCAGAAGTCCACGAGCAAGAACCCGCGCTCGACCGTCGGCACCATCACCGAAATTTATGACTACATGCGCCTCCTGTGGGCGCGCGTGGGACGGCCCCACTGCCCCACCTGCGGTGAGCCGGTCGCCAAGCAGACGCCGCAGCAGATCGTCGACCAGCTGCTCGAGCTCGACGAGGGGACCCGTTTCCAGATTTTCGCGCCCGTGGTCCGGGGTCGCAAGGGCGAGTTCGTCGACCTGTTCCAGGAGCTCACCGCCAAGGGCTACTCGCGGGCCCGCGTCGACGGCGACCTCATCCAGCTGAGCGACCCCCCGAAGCTCGGCAAGCAGTACAAGCACACCATCGAAGTCATCGTCGACCGCCTCGTCACGAAGGACGGCATCCGCCAGCGCCTTACCGACTCCGTCGAGACGGCCCTGAAGCTCGCCGACGGCAGGGTCCTCGCCGACTTCGTCGACCTTCCCGAGGACGACGCCAAGCGCCTGCGCGCCTTCTCGGAACACCTGGCGTGCCCCAACGAGCACCCGCTGGCCATCGACGAGATCGAGCCCCGCTCCTTCTCCTTCAACAACCCGTTCGGCGCCTGCCCGGCCTGCACCGGCATCGGCACCAAGCTCGAGGTGGACGAGGAACTGGTGGTCCCCAATCCCGACCTCAGCCTCGCCGAAGGCGCCATCGCCCCCTGGTCGCTGGGCACCGCGACCCTCGAGTACTGGACGAGGCTGCTCAAGGGCCTCGCCCATGAGCTGAGCTTCGACATCAACACGCCGTGGCGGAAGCTGCCGGACCGGGCGCGGGACGCCGCCCTGTACGGCAAGGACCACAAGGTGACCGTGCAGTACAAGAACCGGTTCGGACGCGAACGCAAGTACAGTACCGGCTTCGAGGGGGCGGTGCAGTACATCCACCGCAAGCACCTCGAGACCGAGTCCGACCACGCGCGCGACCGCTACGAAGAGTACATGCGCCAGATTCCGTGCCCGGCATGCGGCGGCGCGCGGCTGAATCCGGCGTCGCTGTCCGTCCTCATCAACGGCAAGTCCATCTCGGCGGTCGCGGCGATGCCCATGCGCGACTGCAGCGACTTCCTCAACAACCTCGTGCTGACCGGCCGCGAAGCCCAGATCGCCAACCAGGTCCTCAAGGAGATCCAGGCCCGCCTGACCTTCCTCCTCGACGTCGGGCTCGAGTACCTGAACCTCGAGCGCGCCGCCGGCACCCTCTCGGGAGGCGAAGCGCAGCGTATCCGCCTCGCTACCCAGATCGGTTCAGGGCTGGTGGGCGTCCTCTACGTCCTCGACGAGCCGTCCATCGGCCTTCACCAGCGGGACAACCGGCGCCTGATCGAAACCCTCGCGCGGCTCCGCAACCTCGGCAACACACTGATCGTCGTGGAGCATGACGAGGACACCATCGCCGAAGCGGACTGGATCGTCGACATCGGACCCGGCGCCGGCGAGCACGGTGGCGAGGTGGTGCACTCGGGCCTCCTCGAGGACCTCCTGACCAACGAGCGCTCGATCACGGGCGACTACCTCTCCGGCCGACGGAAGATCGCCATTCCGGCCAAGCGCCGGAAGATCGACCGGTCGCGGCAGCTCAAGGTGGTCGGCGCGCACGAGCACAACCTGCAGAAGCTCGACGTCGCCTTCCCCCTCGGCGTGATGACGGCCGTCACCGGTGTCAGCGGCTCGGGCAAGTCCACGCTGGTCAACGACATCCTGTACAAGGTGCTCGCCAACAAGCTCAACGGCGCCAAGCAGGTGGCCGGGCGGCACAAGCGCATCGACGGCCTCGAACACCTCGACAAGGTGGTCCACGTCGACCAGAGCCCGATCGGCCGTACCCCCCGCTCGAACCCTGCCACCTACACCGGGGTGTTCGACAACATCCGGAAGCTCTTCGCCGAGACCACGGAGGCCAAGGTGCGCGGCTACCTGCCCGGACGGTTCTCCTTCAACGTGAAGGGCGGCCGCTGCGAGGCGTGCTCCGGTGATGGAACGCTGAAGATCGAGATGAACTTCCTGCCGGACGTCTACGTGCCCTGCGAGGTCTGCCATGGCGCCCGGTACAACCGCGAAACGCTCGAGGTCCACTACAAGGGCAAGACCATCGCCGACGTCCTCAACATGCCGATCGAGGAGGGAGCCGAGTTCTTCGCCGCGTTCAGTCCGATCGCCCGGCACCTCAACACGCTCGTCGAGGTGGGTCTCGGCTACGTTCGGCTGGGCCAGCCCGCCACCACCCTCTCCGGCGGTGAGGCCCAACGCGTCAAGCTGGCCAGCGAGCTGCAGAAACGGTCCAACGGACGCAGCATCTACGTTCTCGACGAGCCCACCACCGGGCTGCACTTCGAGGACATCCGCAAACTGCTGCTGGTGCTCCAGGGTCTGGTGGACAAGGGCAACACCGTGATCACGATCGAACACAACCTCGACGTGATCAAGAGCGCCGACTGGGTCATCGACCTGGGGCCCGACGGCGGTTCCGGCGGTGGACAGGTGATTGCCACCGGAACTCCCGAGCAGGTGGCGAAGAGCGATCGAAGCTACACGGGGACCTTCCTCGCGGAGATCCTCGAAGGCTCGAAGTAGGGATCCAGCGGTGACGAATTCGCGGAAGCTCGTCCTTTTCGACCTCGACGGAACGCTCGTCGATCCCGCCGGTGCCATCACCGGGGGCGTTTCCTCGGCGCTGCTGGCACACGGCCTCGACGTGCCCACCGCCGAACGGCTGAGAGAGATGGTCGGTCCCTCCCTCGCCGTCTCCCTGGCCTCCATCGCGCAGGTACCGCCGGCGCTCGTCGGCCCGGTCATGGCGACGTACCGCGCAGGGTACCTGGCGCACGGAATGGCCCAGAGCCGGCCCTATCCGGGCGTCGCGGAATGCGTCGAGGGCCTGCGGGCTCAGGGCTGTCGGGTGGCGGTCGCAACACAGAAGCCGGAGTGGCTCGCCGAGGAGCTGCTCGGTGTCCAGGGCCTGCTGCCGCTGTTCGACTCGGTGCACGGTTCACCCCGGGACGAGACGGCGGCACTGCCGGACGGCAAGGCCTCGATCGTCGCGGCCGCCCTGCGCCGCCACGTCGGCGCGTACGACGAAGCAGTGATGGTGGGGGACCGCAGGCACGACGTCGAAGGTGCCGCAGCGAACGGCCTGAACTGCATCGGGGTCACCTGGGGGTTCGCCGCACCGGGTGAGCTCGAGGCGGCGCAGGCCGTCGCCGTCGTCACCGATGCGGATGAACTGGGGGAGGCCCTCGCGACCGTGTGGTCCCGCCCGGTGGAGGCTTCCGCCCTCGGGCCGGGCGGAACCGGCTCACGCGGCCGGGCGAAGGCCTGAGCCGTGGCCGATCCAACGACGTACCGCCCGAGGACCGGCGAGATTCCACTCAACCCGGGCGTCTACCGCTTCCGGGACGAACACGGCAGGGTGGTCTATGTCGGAAAGGCGAAGAACCTCCGGTCCCGACTGAACTCCTACTTCGCCAATCCCTCGGGGCTGATGCGGCGCACCCGGGCGATGGTCTTCACCGCGGCGAGCGTGGAGTGGACGGTCGTGGGCAGCGAACTCGAAGCGCTCCAGCTCGAATACACCTGGATCAAGGAATTCAATCCCCGCTTCAACGTGATGTTCCGGGATGACAAGTCCTATCCCTACCTCGCGGTCACCATGGGCGAGAAGTATCCCCGGGTCCAGGTGATGCGCGGCGACAAGAAGCGGGACACCCGGTATTTCGGTCCGTTCTACCCGGCCAAGGCCATCCGTGAAACCGTGGACACACTGCTGCGGGTCTTCCCGGTACGGACGTGCAGCACCGGTGTCTTCCGGCGCGCAGAGAGCACCGGGCGGCCGTGCCTCCTCGGCTACATCGACAAGTGCTCCGCGCCGTGCGTGGGCCGGATCTCCCCCGAGGACCACAAGCAACTGGCCGGGGAGTTCTGCGACTTCATGTCCGGTGAGGCGAAGAGATTCGTCACCGACCTCGAGCGGAAGATGGCGGCGGCCGTCGCGGAACTCGACTACGAGTCGGCGGCGCGGATCCGCGACGACATCGCCGCCCTGAAGAAGGTCTTCGAGCGGAACACCGTGGTCCTCGCGGAGGACACCGATGCCGACATCTTCGCGATCAAGGAGGACGACCTCGAGGCCGCGGTGCAGGTCTTCCACGTCCGCGGAGGGCGTATCCGCGGTCAGCGCGGCTGGATCGTCGAGAAGGTGGAGGACATGGACGCCGGCGACCTGGTGGAGCACTTGCTGCAGCAGGTCTACGGCGAGGCCAGCAGCAGCAACGAGCGCATCCCGCGCGAGGTGCTCGTCCCCGTGATGCCCAGCAACGAGGAGCAGGTCCTCGAATGGCTCAAGGGCCTGAGGGGTGCGCGCGTGGAGGTGAGGGTGCCGGTGCGCGGCGATAAGGCGACCCTTCTGGGAACCGTGGAGCAGAACGCCGCGGACGCACTCCGCCTGCACAAGAGCCGCCGGGCCGGAGACATCACCACGCGCTCCGCCGCCCTGCAGGAACTGCAGGAGGCGCTCGACCTGCCGCAGCCCCTGATGCGGATCGAGTGCTACGACATCTCGCACGTCCAGGGCACCAACGTGGTGGCGTCCATGGTGGTCGTGGAGGACGGCCTGCCCCGGAAGTCCGAGTACCGCCGGTTCTCCATCACCGGTGACGCCGCCCGCGATGACACCGCGTCCATGTACGACGTCATTTCCCGCCGGTTCCGGAACTACCTCGCCGGCAAAGCGCCGGAGGCCACCGACCCTCCGGCAGCTGCGGGAACTACAGCTCCCGACGACGGGAGCGCCGGCGCCGGCGACCTCCAGGGTGCGCTCGTGGACGCAGCTGTGGGCGTCCCCGGGGATGTTTCAGGCGTCGTCCCGGTGGCCGACACCACGACGCCGGCTCCGCGCAGCAGGTTCGCCTATCCGCCGAACCTCGTGGTGGTGGACGGCGGACCCCCGCAGGTCGCAGCGGCGGCGCGTGCCCTGGCGGACCTCGGGATCGACGACATCTTCGTGGTGGGACTCGCCAAGCGGCTCGAGGAGGTCTGGCTGCCGGAGAGCGACTTCCCGGTGATCCTCCCCCGGGCGTCGGAAGGCCTGTTCCTGCTGCAGCGGATCCGGGACGAAGCCCACCGCTTCGCGATCGCCTTCCACCGTCAGAAGCGCGGAAAGTCGATGACGGCTTCCGTCCTCGACGACATCGCCGGTCTGGGACCAGCGAAGCGGAAAGCGCTCCTGAAGCACTTCGGCTCGGTGAAGAAGCTGCGGGCGGCGTCGCTCGATGAACTGCTCGAAGTACCCGGCGTGGGGCCGGCCCTTGCCGAGACGGTTCGTCGCGGACTTGCCGTGCGGCCCGGGAACACCGCAGCGCCCTCAGTGAACATGGCCACGGGCGAGATTCTCGAATCTTAGCTAGGGTGGGAAAAAGGCCGGCCGCCGTCGGGGGCAGGGCAGTACAGATTTCGCCGGGATGAACCCAAGAGCTGGAACGGATAAATAAATGACTGAGGCGACAAGCCTGACTCCGGTCAAACCTGCCGAATCCGAGCTGCTGGTGGTCACGGGCATGTCGGGTGCCGGCCGGAGTACCGCGGCGAACGCCCTTGAAGACCACGGCTGGTATGTGGTGGAGAACCTGCCGCCCCAGATGCTGGGAATGCTGACGGATCTGGTGGCCCGTATGCCGCAATCGATTCCCCGGCTCGCCGTGGTGATCGATGTACGGAGCAAGGAACTGTTCACTGACATCAAGTCAGCGCTGGAGGCACTCCGCACGAGCGGCGTGACCTATCGGGTGCTGTTCCTCGACGCCGACGACGCCGTCCTGGTACGGCGCTTCGAACAGGGGCGCCGGCCGCACCCGCTGCAGGCGGACCGCCGGATCCTCGACGGCATTGCCGAGGAGCGGGAGGTCCTGAGCGAGCTCAAGCACGCCTCCGACATCGTGGTCGACACCACGGACCTGAACGTCCATGCTCTCGCCACCGCCGTCACCGAACTCTTCTCCGAGTCCGGGCCGATCGTGCTCCGCCTCAACGTGATGAGTTTCGGTTTCAAGTACGGACTGCCCGTCGACTCGAACTTCGTGGCCGACGTCCGTTTCATTCCCAACCCGCACTGGGTGCCGCAGCTGCGCCCGCAGACCGGGCTCGACGAGCCGGTGCGCGACTACGTCCTGGCAGCGGCGGGAGCGGGTGACTTCATCGACCGCTACGTGCACGCCCTGATCCCCGTCCTCGACGGCTACCGGCGGGAGAACAAGCACTACGCCACCATCGCCGTCGGCTGCACGGGAGGCAAGCACCGGTCCGTCGCGGTGACGCAGGAGATCGCGCAACGGCTCGCCCAACTGCCGGGTGTGCAGGTCGCCGCGCACCACCGCGACCTTGGGCGTGAGTGATGTCCCTGTTCTCCGGACCCCTTCCCCTCATCCCACCGGCTGCCCGCCGAAACGCTGACGGGCAGGACTCCGCGCCCTCCGTGGTCGCCCTGGGAGGCGGGCACGGGTTGTCGTCGTCGTTGTCGGCGCTCCGGCTGCTGACGCAGGAGCTGACGGCCGTCGTCACGGTGGCCGATGACGGCGGGTCCTCCGGCCGCCTGCGCCGCGAGCTCGGGGTCCTGCCCCCTGGGGATCTCCGCATGGCGCTGGCCGCCCTCTGCGATGACACCGACTGGGGACGCACGTGGCGCGACGTCATGCAGCACCGTTTCAGCTCACGCGACGGCGTCGAGGGTTCACTCGACCAGCACGCCATGGGCAACCTGCTGATCGTCACCCTCTGGGAACTGCTGGGGGATCCGGTCGCGGGGCTGCAGTGGGCGGGTGCGCTCCTCGGTGCCCGGGGGAAGGTGCTTCCGATGGCCCGCGTGCCCCTCACCATCCAGGGCGATGTGCTGACCGAGGTGGACGGCACGCTCCGGCTCCGGACCATCGTGGGCCAGGCACAGCTCGCCGTGGCCGCCGAAGCCGGCAACGTGAGTCAGGTCCGGCTGCTTCCGGACGGTGCGCCGGCGTGTACCGATGCGCTGGAGGCGATCGAGCTCGCCGACTGGGTGATCCTCGGCCCGGGCTCCTGGTACACCTCGGTCCTGCCGCACCTGCTCCTGCCCGAGCTGCGCGACGCGCTGTGCCGGACCAGCGCGAAACGCTGCCTTACCATGAACCTGACCAACGAGACCAAGGAAACCCAGGGCATGAGCGCGGTGGACCATCTGGCCGTGATCCGGCGCTACGCACCGGACTTCACCGTCGATGTCGTCCTGGCTGATCCGTCCGTCGTAGCAGACACCGCAGAGTTCGAGGCAGCGGTTGCGGGAATGGGAGGCCGTGCGGTCTTCGGTAGAGTGGGAGCCTCGACCGGCAAGCCTGTCCACGACCCGCTGCGCCTGGCAACCGCCTACAACGACATCTTTGGGGAGAATCAGGAGTGAATCCGTGGCCTTGACCGCCGATGTCAAAGAGGAGCTCTCGCACCTCGACGTGAAGAAGTCCTCGGTTCGCAAAGCCGAGGTTTCCGCCCTCCTGAGGTTCGCCGGAGGGCTTCACATCATTTCCGGCCGCATCGTGATCGAGGCGGAAGTGGACCTCGCCTCCACGGCGCGGCGCCTCCGGGCAGCCATCGCCGAGGTCTACGGCCACAGCAGCGACATCACCGTCGTCTCCGGCGGAGGACTGAGGCGGGGCAACCGCTATGTCGTCCGCGTCGTACGCGACGGCGAGTCCCTCGCGCGGCAGACGGGCCTGCTCGACGCGCGGGGCCGCCCGGTGCGCGGCCTGCCCTCCGCCGTCGTCAACGGTTCGACGGCGGACGCCGAAGCGGTATGGCGCGGTGCCTTCCTCGCCCACGGTTCGCTGACGGAGCCGGGCCGTTCGTCGTCGCTCGAAGTGACCTGCCCGGGGCCGGAATCGGCCCTGGCGCTCGTCGGGGCTGCGCGGCGGCTCGACATCCAGGCCAAGGCACGGGAAGTGCGGGGAGTGGACCGGGTGGTGATCCGCGACGGTGACACCATCGCGGCCCTGCTGACCCGCATGGGAGCCCACGACGCCCTGATGGGGTGGGAGGAGCGGCGGATGCGCAAGGAAGTCCGGGCGACGGCGAACCGGCTCGCCAACTTCGACGACGCCAACCTCCGCCGCTCGGCCCAGGCCGCCGTGGCGGCAGGGGCACGCGTGGAGCGGGCCCTCGAGATCCTCGGGGAGACCGTTCCCGAACACCTCCGGTATGCCGGTGAACTACGCGTGGGGCACAAGCAGGCCAGTCTCGACGAACTGGGGCGGCTGGCGGACCCTGTCATGACCAAGGACGCCATCGCCGGCCGTATCCGCCGGCTCCTCGCCATGGCCGACAAGCGCGCCCAGGACCTCGGGATTCCGGGAACCGACGCAAATGTGACTCCCGACATGTTGGACGAGTGAATTCCTGCATAGGATGGAACGAGTCCGATGCACGGAACTACCCCTGGAGGAATACGTGAGCGAATACGTACTGCCCGATCTTGACTACGACTACGCGGCACTTCAGCCGCACATCTCAGCACGCATCATGGAGCTGCACCACAGCAAGCACCAGGCCACCTACGTCAAGGGCGCGAACGATGCGCTGGCACAGCTCGCCGAAGCCCGCGAGAAGGGGGAGTTTGCCACTATCCCGAAGCTGTCCAAGGACCTCGCCTTCCATGTGGGCGGCGTCCTCAATCACTCCATCTTCTGGAAGAATCTGTCCCCCGAGGGAGGCGACAAGCCCACCGGTGAGCTGGCAGCAGCGCTCGACGACGCCTTCGGCTCCTTCGATGCCTTCCGCGCCCACTTCACTGCGGCGGCCACGAGCCTGCAGGGCTCCGGCTGGGCAGTTCTCGCCTACGAGCCGCTCGGCAAGAACATCGTCATCGAGCAGCTCTACGACCAGCAGGGCAATGTTCCCGTGGGAACCGTGCCGCTGCTCATGCTCGACATGTGGGAGCACGCCTTCTACCTCGACTACGTCAACGTCAAGCCCGACTACGTCAAGGCTTTCTGGAACATCGTGAACTGGGCCGACGTACAGGCACGCTTCGAGGGCGCCCGCTCAGGCGCTTCCAGCCTGATCACTCCAGGCACCTGACAGCCGCACCGACGCACGGGGAAAGCCGGGAGGATCACCTTCCGGCTTTCCCCCGGATCACAGCAGTTCCGCACGATGGCGTGCCCCGGCAGCACCACCAACAAGGAGATGGACACCAGTGACTACCCGTATTGGAATCAACGGATTCGGCCGCATCGGCCGCAACTACTTCCGGGCCGCTTTGGAGCAGGGCGCCGACCTCGAGATCGTCGCAGTCAACGACCTCACCAGCCCCGAGGCCCTTGCGCACCTCCTGAAGTACGACTCCGTCACCGGGCGCCTCGGCGCCACGGTCGAGGTGCAGGACGGCGACCTCGTGGTCGGCGGCAAGCGCGTCAAGGTCCTCGCCGAGCGGGACCCCGCGAACCTGCCCTGGGCCGACCTCAACGTGGACATCGTGGTCGAATCCACCGGTTTCTTCACGAAGGCAGCCGATGCGCAGAAGCACATCGATGCCGGTGCCAAGAAAGTGCTGATCTCGGCTCCCGCCTCCGATGAGGACTTCACCGTGGTCCTGGGCGTCAACGACGGCGACTACGACCCCGAGAACCACCACATCATCTCGAACGCATCCTGCACCACCAACTGCCTCGGTCCGCTCGCCAAGGTCCTCAACGACTCCTTCGGCATCGAGCGCGGCCTCATGACCACGATCCACGCCTACACGGCCGACCAGAACCTCCAGGACGGCCCGCACAAGGACCTCCGCCGCGCCCGCGCAGCAGCCATCAACATGGTGCCCACCTCCACGGGCGCCGCCAAGGCGATCGGCCTCGTGCTTCCCGAGCTGAAGGGCAAGCTCGACGGCTACGCGATCCGCGTACCGGTTCCCACCGGATCAGCGACCGACCTCACCGTCACCCTGGGGCGCGAGGTCACTGTGGACGAAGTGAACGCGGCCTACGAGGCAGCGGCAGCGGACGGTTCCCTGAAGGGCTACCTCTCCTACACGGAAGCGCCCATCGTCTCCTCCGACATCGTGACGGATCCCGCGTCGTGCATCTTCGACTCCGGCCTGACCAAGGTCATCGGCAACCAGGTCAAGGTGGTCGGCTGGTACGACAACGAGTGGGGCTACTCGAACCGCCTCGTCGACCTGACCGAAATCGTCGCCGCGAAGCTTTCCTGAGCGGCCGCGCGGTGAGCTACGCATCCCTGGCGGACCTCCTGGCAGAAGGCGTGCGCGGGCGCCGCATCCTTGTGCGCTCCGACCTCAACGTGCCCCTTGACGGAGCGGTCCCGCAGTTGAGGGTCACTGACGACGGCCGTGTCCGTGCCTCCCTCCCCGTGCTGCGCAAGCTGAGTGAGGCGGGAGCCGCCGTGATTGTCCTGGCGCACCTGGGCAGGCCCAAGGGTGCTCCCGAGGACAGGTATTCGCTGAAGCCGGCCGTGGACGCACTCGAGGGCCTCGCCGATTTCCCGGTACGCCGCGCCTCCGACACCACGGGGGAATCGGCCCGGGCCGCGGCCGCGTCGCTGCGGCCCGGGGAAGTGCTCGTGCTGGAGAACGTGCGTTTCGACGCCCGCGAGACCAGCAAGGACGACGCCGAACGCGGAGCCTTCGCGCGGGAACTCGCTGAGCTCGCCGGTTCCGACGGCGCCTACGTGGACGACGCTTTCGGGGCCGTCCACCGCAAGCACGCAAGCGTCTTCGACATCGCCCAACTGCTTCCGTCCTACCAGGGCGACCTGGTCAAGGCGGAGGTCGAGGTGCTGCAGGAACTGACCCAGGATCCGAAGCGGCCCTTCGTCGTGGTGCTGGGCGGTTCGAAGGTCTCCGACAAGCTCGCGGTCATCGACAACCTCATCGGAAAGGCCGACCGCCTCCTCATCGGTGGTGGCATGGTCTTCACCTTCCTCGCTGCACAGGGCCACAAGGTGGGCGCCAGCCTCCTCGAAGAGGATCAGCTCGACGTCGTCCGCGGATATCTGTCCCGCGCCGCGGAGGCGGGAAGCGAGTTCGTCCTGCCCACCGATATCGTGGTGGCGGAGAAATTCGCTGCCGACGCAGGCAGCAGCGTCGTCGCGGCCGACGCCATCGAGACCAGCCAGTACGGTTCCGGAGGTCTCGGCCTGGATATCGGACCCGCTACGGGCACCGACTTCGCCGAACACATCTCCGAGGCGAAGACGGTGTTCTGGAACGGACCCATGGGGGTGTTCGAGTTCGATGCCTTCGCGGGAGGGACGCGGACCGTCGCGGAAGCCCTCGTGGCGGCCGGAAGGTCCGGAGCCCTGACCGTGGTGGGCGGCGGCGATTCCGCCGCGGCCGTGCGCGGGCTCGGCTTCGAGGACGGCCAGTTCGGCCACATCTCCACGGGCGGCGGAGCGAGCCTCGAGTACCTCGAGGGCAAGGAACTGCCGGGGCTGACGGCACTCGAACGATCCTAGGGCTGCGCCGGTCCGCTCCCTGCGGAGTGGCCGGCGGCCCCAGCAGATACCTCAGCGGGATCCGCCCTCCCGGCGGGTCCCGCAGGCATGACACCCACCCGAATGGAGCTGCAGATGACCACCTCGACCAACGGCACGTTTGATCGCCGTCCGCTGATTGCCGGCAACTGGAAGATGAACCTGGACCATGTCCAGGGCATCACCTTCCTGCAGAAGCTCGCATGGACGCTCGATGACGCCGGACATGACCACTCCCGCGTGGAGGTCTCGGTCTTCCCGCCTTTCACCGACCTCCGGGGGGTGCAGACCCTGGTCAAGGGAGACGACCTCGAGGTCGTCTTCGGCGGGCAGGACCTCTCACCGAAGGATTCCGGCGCCTATACCGGCGACATCTCGGGACAGTTCCTCAACCGGCTCGGCTGCACCTACGTGCTGGTGGGACATTCCGAGCGGCGGACGATCCACTCGGAGACCGACGAGGTACTGAATGAGAAGGTCCACGCGGCCTACCGCCACAACCTGGTTCCGGTCCTGTGCGTGGGCGAAGGGCTCGAGGTGCGCCAGGCCGGAGGCCACGTCGAGCACACCCTGGAGCAACTCCGCAGGGGCGTCGCAGGGCTCGAGTCGGCGCGGGCCGCCGATCTGGTGGTGGCCTATGAGCCGGTCTGGGCGATCGGCACCGGCGAGGTGGCGGGTCCGGGTGATGCCCAGGAGATGTGTGCGGCCATCCGCGCCGAACTCGGGACCATCTTCGACACGGAGACGGCAGCCAAGGTGCGCCTGCTCTACGGCGGATCGGTCAAGGCGGCAAGTGCCGCCTCGATCCTTCGGGAGCGCGACGTCGACGGCGTCCTCGTCGGCGGGGCCAGCCTCGATGTCGCCGAATTTGCTAGTATTGTCAGGTTCGAACAGCATCTGGTCACAGACTAGTTCGTGCGCACGCCGCTTCTCCGCGGTCACCAGCCTTGAAAGGGCACTGTGGAAATCCTTCGAATCATCCTGCTCGTCCTCCTGGGGGTCACCAGCCTGCTGCTGACCCTGCTGATCCTGCTTCACAAGGGGCGCGGCGGTGGAATGTCCGACATGTTCGGCGGCGGCATGACATCCAGCATGGGTTCGTCCGGCGTGGCCGAGCGGAACCTCAACCGCTTCACCGTGGCCCTCGGTCTTGCCTGGGGCACGGTCATCGTGGCGCTCGGGCTCATCCAGCGCTTCGCCGCCTCCTGATGGACTGACGCACGCCATCCCGGAGCCGGGAACGATCGGCCCGGGCGTACCGAAGAAGCGACGACCGCGGTGGAGAACCATCCACTGCGGTCGTCGCTTTTTCACGACGGGCCCCGACGCGAGGAGGGCCCTTACGGTCCTACTTCTTCGTCGGAGTCGTCCTCGTGCTCGATCAGCCGTCCCGGCAACTGCTCCGCGGCGTCCTGGTCGATCAGCCACAGTGTCTTCCGGAGACCACGGGCTCCTGCGGCGGGAACCTGGACCGAACCCGCTCCGGCGAGGGCAAGGCCCACAGCCCCGGCTTTGTCCTTGCCGCTGACGGCGAGCCAGACCTCACGCGCCGTGTTGATCGCCTCAAGGGTCAGAGAGGCTCGCAGGGGAGGGAACTTCGGCGCATTCGCGACGCCGACGACAGTCTGCCCCTTCGTCCGGATGCCAGCCATCTCCGGGAAGAGCGAAGCGACATGGGCGTCGGGCCCCACCCCGAGGAGCAGGACGTCGAAGCGGGGGAGACGGGGATCGGGCGACAGGTCCCCACCCTCGGACGCCGCCGCTGCCTGAAGCTCCTCGGCATAGCCGGCAGCAGCCGCATCCTGGTCGGGGAACTCGTCCTTCGAACCGAATTCATGGACCTTGACCGGGTCGACCTGAAGCCGATCCAGGAGTGCAGCCCTCGCCTGGACGGCGTTCCGCTCCTCATCCGCGGCCCGGAGAAAGCGTTCATCCCCCCACCAGAAGTGCACGTTGGCCCAGTCGACGGCCGCGCTGGCCGGGGACTCGGCGACGGCCTGGAGCGCCGCGGTACCGATCGACCCGCCGGTCAGCACCACCGTGGCGGTTCCACGCTCGGTCTGCACATCGACCAGCCGGGTGATCAGGCGCGCGGCGACGGCGGCCGCGAGGGACGCCGGATCGGGGTGAATGCTTACTTTCGGATCAGCGCTCACTGGTTCGCACACTCCTCAGGTTGGTTCGGGCGAGGCCTTCGGTGATAACTTCTCCGAAGACCTCGTCGGGGTCAAGGCGCCTCAGTTCCTCGGCGAGGCATTCCTGCAGGCCACGGCGGGGAAGCGAGATCCGCTGGACCGGCTGGTTGGGCTGGTAGAGCTCTGCGACGTCGCCGTGTGGCCGGTGGAGTTCCACCTCACCGCCGTTCCTCGACAGGCGCACGCGGCGCAGGCCCGTACCTGCAGGTCCCGCGGCGATCGTGACGGGTACATCCAGTGCCAGGGTCAACCATGCAGCAAGCAGCACCATGCTGGGCGAATCGGAGGCGCCCTCCACCGTGACCGCGGTCACCGGCGCGGAATCGAGCTGATCCAGGACCGCGGCAAGCTGGATACGCCAGTTGGTGAGCCGTGTCCAGGCGAGGTCGGTGTCCCCGGCCTCATAGGTCCTGCTGATGTTGAACAGGGCTGCCGTCGGGTCCGGTTCGTTCGCGGAGTCGGTGATCCTCCGGTGCGCGATACTGCCGATCGAGGTCCGTGATGCCGCTTCCGGAACGCCGTGCGGCCACCAGGCCACGATCGGCGCGTCCGGCAGCAGCAGCGCCGAGACGAGCGACTCGTTCTCGGTGGCGAGTTCACCGTGGCCGCGGAGCACGATGACCTCGGATGCCCCGGCGTCGCCGCCGACGCGGATCTGGCCGTCGAGCCGGGTCTCGTCATCGGCGGAACCCTCGGCGAGCACGATGATGCGGCAGGGATGCTCCCTGCTCGCCTCGTTCGCGGCCCGGATGGCTTCCTCCTCATAGCCCGAGCGGGTGATGACCACAAGGGTCAGGACACGGCCGAGCGCCACGACGCCGCCCCGGTCCCGCAGGGTCATCAGCTCCTTCGACACCTTCGACGTGGTGGTGCCCGGAAGATCGACGATCATGGCCTTCTCCAGGTGCGTCCGTCGCGCGCGAGGAGGTCGTCGGCGGACGCCGGACCCCAGCTGCCGGGAACGTAGGCTTCCGGCTGGCCGCCGAGCGATTCCCAGTACTTCTCGAATGGGTCGAGGATCCGCCAGGACAATTCGACCTCTTCCTGCCGCGGGAACAGGGGGGGTTCGCCCAACAGGACGTCGAGGATGAGTCTTTCGTAGGCCTCGGGGCTTGATTCAGTGAAGGAGTGCCCGTAACCGAAGTCCATGGTGACGTCGCGGACCTCGGTCTGGGTTCCGGGAACCTTCGAGCCGAACCGGATGGTGACCCCCTCGTCGGGCTGCACCCGGATGACCACGGCGTTCTGCCCGAAGTCCTCCTCCGAGTGGTCCCGGAACAGGAGATTCGGCGCGTGTTTGAACACCACGGCGATTTCCGTCACGCGACGGCCCAGGCGCTTCCCGGCGCGAAGGTAGAACGGCACACCGCTCCACCGCCGAGTATGGATGTCGAGCCGGAGGGCGGCGAAGGTCTCCGTGGCGGAGTGCTCCGGAATGCCATCCTCCTCAAGGAAGCCCCGGACCTGCTCACCGCCCTGCCAACCGGCCGCGTACTGGCCGCGCGCGGAATGCCTCGAGAGGTCCTCGGGCAGTGTCACCGCCGCAAGGACCTTCTCCTTCTCGTTGCGCAGGTCCTTCGCCGCAAAGGAGATCGGCTCCTCCATGGCAGTCAGGGCGAGCAGCTGCAGCAGGTGGTTCTGGATGACATCGCGGGCAGCGCCCACGCCGTCGTAGTATCCGGCCCTGCCACCGATTCCGATGTCCTCGGCCATGGTGATCTGGACATGATCGACGTAGTTGGCGTTCCACAGCGGCTCGAAGAGCTGGTTCGCGAAACGCAGCGCGAGGATGTTCTGGACCGTTTCCTTGCCGAGGTAGTGGTCGATCCGAAAGACGGCATCGGGTGGGAACACCTGCTCGACGATCCGGTTGAGCTCCTGCGCCGACTCCAGGTCATGACCGAACGGCTTCTCGATGACCACGCGCCGCCACTGGCCTTCCTCCGGTTGGGCGAGCCCGTGCTCGGAGAGC
This sequence comes from Arthrobacter sp. CAN_A214, assembly GCF_015751955.1. Classification (NCBI taxonomy): domain Bacteria; kingdom Bacillati; phylum Actinomycetota; class Actinomycetes; order Micrococcales; family Micrococcaceae; genus Arthrobacter; species Arthrobacter sp. CAN_A214. Next base: position 79,631 of record NZ_JADOUU010000013.1, on the reverse strand, counting down.
TTCTGGCACACCACCTCGAAGGCGTTCGGCGGAATGGAGAGGTAGAACGCGTGGTTGCCCCTGGTGCCGCGCGTCGCATCGAGTTCCCCGATGCATTCCTTCAGCCTGCCGAAGGCGTCGTCGTCGTCGAAGTTGCCCTGGACGAAACGCACGCCCGCCGCGAGCTGCTCCCAGACCGCCTCGTTGAACGGCGTCCGCGCGTACTGCGACACCGCGCTTTTCACCTCCTGGGTGAATTGCTCGTCGCTCCAGTCGCGCCGGCCGAAACCCACCAGCGCAAAGCTCGGCGGAAGTAGTCCCCGGTTAGCGAGGTCGTAGATTGCCGGCATCAGCTTCTTGCGCGCCAGGTCGCCGGTGACTCCGAACAGGACGAGCGAGGAGGGACCCGCGATCCTGTTGAGCCGCCGGTCACGCGGATCGCGCAGGGGATTGGCCTGCTTCGCGGTGGCACCCAGGGGCATGACTACCCGTTCCCGGAGGTGTCGGGTCGGCTGATCCCGGCGTCCGCTTCGACCTCCGCGAGGCTGTCGATGACGCTGGAGAGCTGCACCAGCCCCGCGGCACGGTCCGCCAGATGCAGGCGGAGGACCGGCCGGCCGTGGTCGGCGAGGACCTGGGCGTCGCCCGCGGCCTGCGCTGCGATCAGCTGTCCGAACGTGAAGGGCAGGTCGGGGATTCCAAGGTCCGACGCCGCCGCTCCGGTGATCTGCAGGTACACGCCCGATGCCGGTCCACCCTTGTGGAACTGCCCCGTCGAATGGAGGAAACGCGGTGCCCACCCGAACGTGACGGGCCTGCCCGTGAGGGTGGCCAGCGGTGTCCGCACTTCCTCGAGGGACGCCTGCGCGTGCCGATCGAGGTAGGCCTGAACCGAGAGGTAACCGTCCGCACCGAGCTCGGTGAGCAGCGACTGCACGGCGTCACCGACAGTGCTCGAATCCTCCAGCAGGGACGCGTCCCCCCGCACCTCGATGGCGCCGTCGACGAAGGCGGCAGGCGTGGGCTCGGGCTGCGCGTCGAGGAGGCCCCGGGCCGCGTTCTTCGCGGCCTCGACGTCGGGCTGGTCGAAAGGATTGATCCCGAGCAACCGGCCGGCGACGGCGACGGCGTACTCCCAGACGAAGAGCTGGCTGCCGAGCGTGCCGCTGACGACGGCGCGCGTGGCGTCGACGACCCCATCGCCCGGGGCGGTATCGATGGCCGAGAGCAGCACGGGGACGACGTCGTCGGCCACCGCCGTGATCTCGGGTGCGTCGAGCGACGCCACGACAGGCAGCAGCCCCGTACCGAGCTTGCCGGTGGATTCGGCGATGAGCTGCTCAGCCCAGTCACCGAAGCCCGGCAGGCCTGCGCCGGCGTCGGCGAACACGATCTTGTCGCGCAGGGGAGTGGTGCCGCCGAGGACGGCACCGAGGCGCAGGCCGACGTTGTCGTCCCCGTCCTCCGACAGGAACTCCGAGATCTCCTCGGCGTCGTCGATCAGTTCCTCGATATCGGCACCGGCAAGGCCCGACGGCACCAGGCCGAAGGCAGTGAGCGCCGAATAGCGGCCGCCGACGTGCGGGTTGGCGTTGAACACCTGCCGGTATCCGGCAGCACGCGCCGACCCGTCGAGGGGCGAGCCCGGGTCGGTCACGATGATGATGCGCGACTTCGCATCGATCCCCGCGTCGGTGAAGGCCTTCTCGAAGATCCGGCGCTGGGAGTCCGTCTCCACGGTGGAGCCGGACTTCGACGACACGACGATCGCGGTCCTGTCGAGGCCCTCCTCCACGGCGGTGCGGACCTGGTCCGGGTCCGTCGAGTCGAGCACCACGAGATCCACGCCGGCGGCCCGGGTGATGACCTCCGGGGCAAGTGACGAGCCTCCCATCCCACACAGGACGATGCGGTCCACCCCCTCGGCCGCTAGGTCCTTCCGCAACCCGAGGATGGCGGGAATCAACGAGCGCGACTCGTCGAACAGGTCGATCCAGCCGAGGCGGACCGACGCCTCGGCTTCGGCGTCCGGACCCCACAGCGTGGGGTCCTTCGCCATGAGCCGTGATGCCACCCGGTCCTCGATCAGGGCGGGCAGGGCGGAGTCGATGGCTTGCCGGGCGGCGCCGGAGGCGACGAGAGCGAAGGAACCCATCGTCCGATCAGCCCTTCGCGGAGTCGAGGGCGGTCCGGACGGTTTCGAGGAGCTCCGACCAGCTGGCCACGAACTTGTCGAGTCCCTCGGTCTCGAGCAGCTCCACGACGTCGGTGTAGGAGATGCCCAGCGCGTCGAGCCGGTTCAGGATGTCGGTGGACTCCTGGTAGGTGCCGGTAACGGTGTCGCCCTCAATGACGCCGTGGTCGGCCGTCGCCTCGAGCGTCTTTTCCGGCATGGTGTTCACCACGTTGGCAGCAACGAGGCCCGTGACGTACAGGGTGTCGGGAAGGTTCGGATCCTTGACACCGGTCGACGCCCACAGCGGGCGCTGCGGCTGCGCGCCGGCCGCGGCGAGGACCTGCCAGCGTTCGGTCGCGAACTGCTCCTCGTAGACCTGGTAGGCTAGTCGCGCATTCGCAAGGCCGGCCTTGCCCTTGAGCGCGGTCGCCTCCTCGGTGCCCAGGGCATCGAGACGCGCGTCGATCTCGGCGTCGACGCGCGAGACGAAGAAGGATGCCACGGACTGGATCTTCGAGAGGTCGTGGCCGTTCTCCTTGGCCTGCTCCAGGCCGAGCAGGAAGGCGTTGATGACGGCGCGGTAGCGCTCGAGCGAGAAGATCAGGGTCACGTTGACGCTGATGCCCACCGCGAGGGTAGCGGCGATGGCTTCGAGGCCCTCGACGGTCGCCGGGATCTTGATGAGCACATTGGTGCGCTGGACCTTCGCGTGGAGCCGTTTCGCCTCGGCTATGGTGCCTTCGGTGTCGCGGGAGAGCCGTGGGTCCACCTCGATGGAGACCCTTCCGTCAGCACCGCCGCTCTTCTTCGCCTGTTCCGCGAAGATATCGCAGGCCTGGGCTACGTCGTGGGTGGTGATGTCGAAGACGGCCTGGTCGACGGACGCGCCGGCTTCCGCGAGCGCGCCAACCTGCGTGGCGTAGGACTCGCCCTTCTTCAGCGCAGCAGCGAAGATGCTGGGGTTGGTGGTCACGCCCACCACGTCGAGTTCCTCGATGAGCCGCTTGAAGGCGCCCGAGTTGATGCGCTCCCGTGACAGGTCGTCAAGCCAGATGGAGACGCCGGCTGCCGAGAGGTCAGCCGTTGGTGTCGAAGTCATGATGTTCTCCTTTGTTCCGCTTCCGCGGGAAAGACGTGCCGAAAGGGTTGAGTCTAAGAAGGGGTGCTACTGCTGGTCGCCAGTCTCGGTGGACTGGGCACCCGATCCCACGGCCGGTGTGCCGTTAGGCGCGAGGGGAACGGAGGAGGCGGCATGAAGGGACTCCTTCGCAGCCGCGACGACTGCCTCTGCGGTGATCCCGAATTCGCGGAACAGCGTCTTGTAGTCCGCGGAGGCCCCGAAATGCTCTAGGGAGACGATCCGCCCGGCGTCGCCGACCAGTCCGTGCCAGCTCTGCGCCACCCCTGCCTCCACCGAAACCCGTGCCCGCACCGAGCGGGGCAGGACGCTTTCGCGGTAGTCCTGGTCCTGCGCGTTGAACCACTCGAGGCACGGCACCGACACCACGCGCGCCGAGATTCCGTCGGCTTCGAGGGCCTCGCGTGCCTGAACTGCGAGCTGGACCTCGGAGCCCGTGCCCAGCAGGATCACGTCGGGCGTTCCGCTCTTCGCCTCGGCCAGTACGTAGGCGCCGCGGGCCACACCGTCGGCGGACCCGAAGGTATCACCGGAGGCAGCGCCGGTGCCACGCTCGTAGGTGGGGATGTTCTGCCGGGTCAGCACGATGCCGGCGGGGTTCTCGGTGTTCTCGAGGATGGTGCGCCAGGCGACGGCCACCTCATTGGCGTCTCCAGGGCGGACGACGTCGAGCCCCGGAATGGTCCGCAGCGATGACAGCTGCTCCACCGGCTGGTGGGTCGGTCCGTCCTCGCCGAGACCGATCGAATCGTGCGTCCAGACGTAGATGGCCGGAACGCCCATCAGTGCGCCGAGGCGCACGGCGGGCCGCTGGTAGTCACTGAAGATGAGGAACGTACCGGAGAAGGCCCGCGTGCTGCTGTGCATCACGATGCCGTTGACGATCGCGGCAGCCGCATGCTCGCGGATGCCGAAGTGCAGCACCCTGCCGTAGGGGTTGCCCGACCAGGCATCGGTCTGACGGCTCTCGGGGATGAAGGACGGCGAACCCTCGATCGTGGTGTTGTTCGACTCGGCGAGGTCGGCGGATCCTCCCCACAGCTCTGGAAGCACCGGACCGATGGCGGTCAGGACCTTGCCCGAAGCCGCACGGGTGGACAGATCCTTGCCCGGCTCGAACACCGGAAGGCTTGCTTCCCAGCCGTCCGGCAGGGTCCGCGCCCGGATACGCTCCAGCAGTGCGGTCTCCTCGGGGTGCGCCTCGCTCCAGGTCGTGAAGGTCGAATTCCACTCGTCGTGCACTGCCGCGCCCCGATCGACGACGCCGCGGGCGTGGGCAAGCACCTCCGGGTCGACGTCGAAATGCTTTCCGGGGTCGAAGCCGAGCGTTTCCTTGAGCGCCGCGACCTCGTCCTTGCCGAGGGCGGAGCCGTGGATCTTGCCGGTGTTCTGCTTGGTGGGCGAGGGCCAGCCGATGATGGTCCGGAGGGAGACGATGGAGGGCTTCGACGTCTCGTTCTTCGCTGCGACCAGCGCGCCGTACAGCTCCGCGATGTCCTCGACATATTCGCCGGTCCGCGTCCAGTCCACGCGCTGCACGTGCCAGCCATAGGCTTCGTACCGCTTGAGGACGTCCTCGCTGAAGGAGACGTCAGTGTCGTCCTCGATGGAGATGTGGTTCTCGTCGTACAGGACCACGAGGTTGCCGAGTTCCTGGTGGCCGGCAAGCGAGGACGCTTCGGCGGTGACGCCCTCCTGGAGGTCGCCGTCGGAGGCGATGACCCAGATGGTGTGATCGAACGGGCTGGTGCCCTCCGGTGCCTCCGCGTCGAACATGCCTCGCTGGCGGCGCTGGCCGTAGGCGAACCCGACCGACGTCGCCAGGCCCTGACCCAGGGGACCGGTGGTGATTTCCACGCCCTTGGTGTGACGGTATTCGGGGTGCCCGGGCGTCAGCGAGCCCCAGGTACGCAGTGCCTGCAGGTCGGGGAGCTCGAGGCCGTAGCCGGACAGGTACAACTGGATGTAAAGGGTGAGCGACGTGTGTCCGGGGGAGAGGACGAAACGATCGCGCCCCGTCCACTCGGGATCCGACGGGTCATGCCGCATCAGCTTCTGGAACAGGAGATACGCGGCGGGCGCGAGGCTCATCGCCGTTCCAGGGTGCCCGTTTCCCACCTTCTCCACTGCATCTGCCGCAAGGACTCGCACCGTGTCCACCGCGCGGTCGTCCAGTTTCGTCCAGTTCAGTTCCTGCTCTTGCGTCTGTGGCACGTTTCCGGGCCCCTCTCTGTCCGGAACGGCCAGCGCCTCGGGCGCCGAATACTTTGGCCCGGGGGCGCCGAGAAGCACCCTGGCCAGCTGGCCGTTCGCCGTCGAATTCTGCATGCTACAAGCACATCCCGGCATCCTGTACGGCGATGCCAAGCGGGCTTTGCGATCCACCCTATCCTTTCCGCAATCCAATGCGGCGCCCGATCCGTAACATGTTGTTCATCACAACTGCTGCCTGTTTCCGGCGTTCGGGACGGAGAACCATCCCCACCCGCCCGGCCCTGCCGAGTTCTACAGGCTGTAAAAGGGTATGATGGGCAGATCTTTTACTCCGGAAGAAACGAAAGTGTTGCCTCGTGAAGACCCAGCAGGTTCCTGCACCGGCACGTGCTCAGCGGGCCCGCCCGGGCTTCGGACGCAAAGCCAGGGCTTATCTCGCGCTGACCAAGCCGCGCGTGATCGAGCTCCTCCTGGTGACCACGCTTCCCACCATGATCTTCGCCCAGGGCGGGTTTCCGCCGCTCGGGCTGATCCTGGCGACGCTGGTGGGCGGGGCCTTCGCCGCGGGTAGCGCAGGCGCCTTCAACTGCTACATCGACCGCGACATCGACAAGATCATGCACCGCACGGAGAACCGCCCGCTGGTCACCGGGGAAGTAACACCCCGTGAAGCGCTGATCTTCTCCTGGGCACTGGGCGTCCTGGCGATCGCCATCCTCTGGTTCGGCGCCAACCCCCTCGCGGGTGCACTGGGCGTCGCCGCCATCTTCCTGTACGTAGTCGTCTACACGCTGGTGCTCAAGCGGCGCACCGCCCAGAACATCGTCTGGGGAGGTGCCGCCGGCTGCATGCCGGTCCTGATCGCCTGGGCAGCCGTCACCAATGCCGTCGAATGGCCGGCCGTGGTGCTGTTCCTCATCATCTTCCTGTGGACGCCGCCGCACTACTGGCCGCTGTCCATGAAATACAGCGACGACTACAGGGCCGCCAATGTTCCCATGCTCGGGGCCATCGCCGGAGCACGTACCGTCTCGGTCCAGGTGGTCCTCTACGCTTGGGCCATGGTGGCGTGCTCCCTCCTCCTGCTTCCGGCGGGTGCCGGCTGGGTCTACTCCTGCGCCGCCGTCGGAGCCGGCGCCTGGTTCCTCCGCGAATCCCACCGCCTGTACTCGCAGGCTCAGCGAGGCGAGTTGAGCACCAAGGCCGCCATGAAGGTCTTCCACGGCTCGATCAGCTACCTGACCGTCCTCTTCCTCGCGCTTGCCGTCGACCCCTTCGTGGGCGGACCCGTCCTCTAGTCCCTGGGCCGCCCGGCTCCGGATGCGCCACAGGGAAGGCCTAGCATGGGCCTATGGACTTCACCGGCCTCATCGCCTATCCGATCACCCCGTTCACTCCCGACGGCGAAATCAACTACCCGGAACTCGGCGGGATGGTCACAGGACTCGCACGCGCCGGCGTCGACGCCGTCGCTGTCCTCGGTTCATCGGGAAGCTTCGCCTACCTCAGCACCGCTGAGCGCACCCGTGTCGCAAGGACCGCCATCGAGGCAGCCGGGGGCGCCGTGCCCGTGGTGGTGGGTATCAGCTCGGTGGGGACGCGGGAAGTGCTCGACGCCGCCGTCGACGCAGCGCAGGCCGGCGCGGCAGGCCTGGTGCTGTCCCCGGTGTCCTATGTTCCCCTCACCAACGAGGAGGTCCTTGCCCAGACACAGGCTGTCAGCGCTGAAACCGGCCTGCCGATCTGCCTGTACAACAACCCGGGCACCACGCAGTTCGACTACGGGCTCGACCTCGTGGCGGAGCTCCTCGACCTGCAGAACGTGGTGGCGTTCAAGGACACCGCCCCCGACGCCGAGACCTTCAATGCGCGCTACGCGAAGCTCCGCTCCCTGACGTCCCGGCCGGTGAGCCACGGATTGAGCGGGGACCTCCTGATGGTCTCCGGCTCGATTGCCGCGGACGCCTGGCACACCGGCCCCGGTGCGCTACTGCCGATGTACTACTCGATGCTGCGGAATGCCGTCGTGGCCGGAGAAACCGAACAGGCCAAAGTCTGCCGCAAGGTGCTGCTGCCGCTCATCCAGCACGTGGTCGACCTGCGCAAGATCAGCGGCCTCCACCTGCTGGCCAAGGTATGCGGCATCAACGCGGGCGACCCGAGGCGTCCGCTGCTTCCTGCGCCCGGAAGCGAGCAGCGCGAGTTGGGCAGGCTGCTCGACGTCGTCGAGGCAACGCTGGGGACGTAAGCACGGGGACCCCGGGGACCCAGGCGGTGCGGTGCCTGATCAGCGGCGCTGCTGTGCCGGTTCCCGATTCCTTCGCGCCGTCCCTAGCTCGGGCTGGCGCGTGACGCCCACGTAGACGGCGTGCGCGGCGGCGGCGGTGAGCAGCGAGGCGCCCAGCATGTGCAGGGCGACGAGGGCCACCGGCAGGTTCAGGAAGTGCTGAGCATAGCCGATGGCTCCCTGAGCCAGCACCACGACCGCGAGCAGGAGGAGCGCCCGGCGGAGTCGCGGCGCCACGGCCCACCGCAGGGCAAGGACGACGGCGACCGCAACGGCGAACACCAGCAGGTACACGGGGGCGGCGTGCAGCTTCGTCATCAGTTCAGGATCGAGGCTATTGCGTGCCGCGCCGTGGTCGCCCGCATGGGGACCCGAGCCGGTGACGATGACGCCCAGCACCACGGTGATACCGGTGAGGGTGGCGATGGCCTGGAGCAGGCGCCGCATCGACCGCGGCGCCGCCTGCGGTAGCCGCACCGCGCTGTCCGCCGTGGTCAGCCGGGAGCGGTTGACCAGTACGGTGGCCAGGACGACGAGTGCCATCGACACCAGGAAGTGCCAGCCGACGATCCACGGATTGAGCCCCGTCCAAACGGTGATGCCCCCGATCACGGCCTGCACGGGAATGCCGGCGAACAGCGCCACAGCAAGGCGGAACAGGTCCCGGCGCTCCTTCCGCAGGTTCCAGAGCGACACGAGCATGGCGACGGCGACCAGCACCAGGACGAAGGTCAGCAGCCGGTTGCCGAACTCGATGACTCCGTGGATGCCCATTTCAGGGGTGCTGACGATCGAGTCGGGCGTGCAGCGCGGCCATTCGGGGCAGCCGAGGCCGGACGCCGTCAGGCGCACCGCACCGCCCGTCACGACGATGACGATCTGCGACACGAGCGACGCGATGGCGAGCCGGCGGACCAGCGGCGTGGTCGAACGGGGAAGCCTCGACGAAAGGGACCGGAAAGCGGGGTATGTCATGTAGCTAGCTCCATTTGAACCATCGGACAGCGGCTAGGCTCGCCACGGCGGCCCAGGCGAGGAGGAGAACGCAGGACAGCAGGTTGAACTGTCCCTCGACCAGGGCACTGCGGAGCCCATCGCCGAGGGCGGCGGATGGCAGCAGGCCCACGATCGGCGCGGCGACCGCGGGAAGCTGGGACGCCGGAAGAATGATCCCGCCCGCCGCGGCGAGCAGGATCCAGACCAGGTTGGTGACGGCGAGGGTCGCCTCGGGACGCAGCGTGCCGGCTACGAGGAGCCCCAGAGCAGTGAACGCCGCTGACCCGAGGGCCAGCAGCAGGGCGGCCGGCACCAGGCCGGCGGCATCGGGCCGCCACCCCATCAGCAGCGCCGCTCCACCGATGACCACCAACTGGACGGCCAGCACCACGACGACGGCGCACGCCTTCCCGAAGATCAGTCCCGATTTGCCGAGGGGAGTCGTGGAGAGGAACCGCAGCACCCCGTAGCGGCGGTCGAAGCCGGTGGCGATGCCCTGTCCCGTGAAGGCCGTGGACATGGTGCAGAGCGCCAGCACTCCGGGCGCGGCGATGTCGATGCGGCTGGCGGCGTAGCCGTCGAGCAACGGTGTGAGGACCAGCCCGGCGAGGGCGAGCAGCGGGAGCACGATGGCAAGCACCAGTTGCTCACCGTTGCGCAGCATGGCTGCCGCTTCGTAGCCGCCGTGTCGGAGGACCCGGGATGCCAGGGGAGCGGCGGTGCTCATCGGATGCTCCTGCCCGAGATATCGAGGAAGACCTCTTCGAGCGAGCGCGGCGCCATGGAGATGGTCGTGGGCATCACGCCGCTGGCCGACCACCACTGCGCCAGCCGCGCGATGTCCTCGGGAACGATGTGCCCGCTGAGGACATACCTGCCCGGCTCCAGTTCGGCGCAGGACAGATGCGCCATCTGCTCCGGAGGCAGGCTGAGGCCAGGCACTGTCTCGAACCGGAGTTCGCGCAGGTCGTCAGCGCCCTCGACGGCCGTCAGCTCAGCGACGGTGCCCTCCGCAACGGTTCTTCCGGCTTCGATGATGTAGACGTAGTCGGCGAGCTTCTGCGCGTCGTCGAGCAGGTGGGTGGTGAGGATGATCGCCAGGCCCGCTGCCCGGAGTTCCTGAATGAGCTCGAAGACGATGGTGCGGGACTGCGGATCCAGCCCGGCGCTCGGCTCGTCGAGGAACAGGACCTCGGGCTGGCCCACCAGGGCGCAGGCGAGGGCGAGCCGCTGCTTCTGCCCTCCGGAGAGTCCGCGGATGCTTCCCGCGCCGAAGTCCGCGATGCCGAGGCGTTCGGCGAGCCCATCGATTTCGAGGGGCGCCGAATACAGGGACGCCACATGCTTCAACAGGGCCATCGGCTTGACCGACGGCGGCAGCCCGCCCTCCTGCAGCATGACCCCGACGCGCGCCCGGAGGTCGGGACGTGCCCGGTACGGGTTCTCGCCGAGGAGCAGGACCTTCCCTGCGTCCGGACGCTGCAGACCCTGGGCACACTCGAGCGTCGTCGTCTTGCCTGCGCCGTTCGCGCCGAGCAGTGCCGTGACCTGACCTGGCTGCGCTGAAAGGCGGACGCCGTCGAGGACCCGGACCATCCGGCCGTCGAGGGAGGAAACCGGCCCGAAATCCTTGACGAGGCCTTCGATGGAGAGCGAGGCGGCGGAGTGTGGCACCCCCTGATTCTACGTCAGGTAGTAGGAGCCGGTCTGTCGCAGATGGGTAGCCTCGCCTAAGTGGTGGCACCCGCGACAACAGGAATACATTAGGCCATGATTGTGTTGTGTATTTTGTCGACTATTAACTGCCCGGAGGAGGTATTTGCCCATGACTGTGGCGCCGCACACCTCCGGGCCCCGCACCGGCGAGGATAGCGTCTTCGGTTCCCGGCCCGGCACCCCCGAGGCAGGTGCCGAGCCCGATGAGCGCACCCGCGACCGCGTGCTCGCCGCCGTCCTCGAGCATGGCCCCGTGTCCGCCGCCGAACTCGGCGACACGCTCGGCTTCACGCCGGCCGCCATGCGCAGGCACCTCGACGCGCTCTTCCAGCACGGCCTGATCGAGGTCAAGCGGGCAAAATCCTCGGCGAGCGGGGCGGGACGCCCGGCGAGGCGCTACGTCCTCAGCCAGCGGGGGCAGAGCAAGCTCGGCAACGACTACCTCGATATCGCGAAAGCCGCACTCGCTCAACTCGGCACCCTTGCGGGCCCCGACGCCGTCCGGGAATTCGCGCGCAGCCGGTTCGCCGGAATGGAGGAACGGTACGCGCCGGTGGTCGACGCCGCGGGTCCATCCCTCGAAGACCGCGCCCTGGCCCTTGCCGGCGCCCTCAGCGCCGATGGTTTCGCCAGTTCCACCAAGACGGTCGGCGGCAGCGCCGGGCGGACCTCGATGCTGAGCGTGCAGCTGTGCCAGGGCCACTGCCCTATCCAGGAGCTTGCCGCCGAGTTCCCCGCATTCTGCGATCAGGAAACCGAAGTGTTCTCTCGGCTGCTCGGCGTGGACGTGCGCCGGCTCTCGACGCTCGCGCGCGGCGGGCACGTCTGCACCACCCACATACCGGTCGGCAGGGTGCGCCCCGCGGCGGTCGCCGAAGCCGAGCCAGATTTTCCATCAGGACAAGCAACGTTATCCATCCATCAGCAAGGAAGGCCGTGATGACGGATCAAGTAGACCAGAAGCTTACGACGCCGGTAGCAGTACCGGAGTCAGTGATCTCCGACATCCTCGAGAAGAACCCGGAGCTCGAGGGCATCGGCACCTACCAGTACGGCTGGGCCGACAAGAACGACGTCAGCGCCAACGCACGGCGCGGGCTGAGCGAGGAGGTGGTCCGCGACATCTCGGCGAAGAAGAACGAGCCGCAGTGGATGCTCGACCTCCGCCTCAAGGGCCTCAAGTACTTCGACCGCAAGCCCATGCCCTCCTGGGGCGCGGACCTGTCGGGTATCGACTTCGACAACATCAAGTACTTCGTACGCTCCACGGAGAAGCAGGCGAACACCTGGGAGGACCTTCCCGAGGACATCCGGAACACGTACGAGAAGCTCGGCATCCCCGAGGCGGAGCGTGCCCGCCTCGTCTCCGGTGTGGCGGCCCAGTACGAGTCGGAGGTGGTGTACCACCAGCTCCGCGAGGACCTCGAGCGCCAGGGTGTCCTGTTCCTCGACACCGATACAGCACTGCGTGAGCACCCGGAGATCTTCCAGGAGTACTTCGGCACCATCATCCCGGTCGGCGACAACAAGTTCGCGTCGCTGAACACCGCCGTGTGGTCGGGCGGCTCCTTCGTGTACGTACCCAAGGGCGTTCACGTCGAGATCCCGCTGCAGGCCTACTTCCGCATCAACACGGAGAACATGGGCCAGTTCGAGCGCACGCTGATCATCGCGGACGAGGACTCCTACGTCCACTACATCGAGGGCTGCACCGCGCCGATCTATACCTCGGACTCGCTGCACTCGGCCGTCGTCGAGATCGTGGTCAAGAAGGGCGCCCGCGTCCGCTACACCACCATCCAGAACTGGTCGAACAACGTGTACAACCTGGTGACGAAGCGTGCGATCGCACACGAGGGCGCCACCATGGAGTGGATCGACGGCAACATCGGTTCCAAGGTCACCATGAAGTACCCGGCCGTCTACCTGGTCGGCGAGCACGCGAAGGGCGAGACGCTGTCCATCGCATTCGCCGGTGAAGGCCAGCACCAGGACACCGGTTCGAAGATGGTCCACATCGCGCCGAACACGAAGTCATCCATCATCTCCAAGTCCGTAGCACGCGGCGGCGGACGGGCTGCCTATCGTGGACTCGTCCAGGTCCGGGAGGGAGCGACCCACTCGGCCAACACAGTGCGCTGTGATGCTCTCCTCGTGGACACAATCTCCCGCTCGGACACCTACCCCTACGTCGACATCCGCGAGGATGACGTCACCATGGGGCATGAGGCCACGGTCTCGAGGGTGAGCGAGGAACAGCTCTTCTACCTCATGTCCCGTGGAATGCCGGAAGACGAGGCCATGGCGATGATCGTGCGCGGGTTCATCGAGCCCATCGCCCGCGAACTGCCCATGGAATACGCGCTCGAGCTCAACCGGCTGATCGAACTCCAGATGGAAGGGGCAGTAGGCTAGTAATGGCTGAAACCACCAACGTAGACGAAATAACGCTCAACCCGACGGCGATCGAAGGATTCAGCGAAGAGGGCGAAAGCCTTTCGGAGCTGAATACCGGGACCGAGCAGCTCGGCCTCAAGAAGCACAGCCACGGCAACGCCCCGGTGATCCCCGAGGCCTCGAGGGGCGAGCGGCTGAAGTCCTACGACCTCGCCGACTTCGCGCCGCTGACCGGCCAGGAGGAGGACTGGCGCTTCACACCCCTGAAGCGCCTCCGCGGCCTCCACACCGATCCTCTGACCGGCACCGCGCCGACAGTGACGGTCACCGGAGCGTCGAACGTGCGCACCGAGACCGTGGAGCGCACCGATTCCCGGATCGGCTCGGCAGCCATCCCCGAGGACCGGGTCGCCGCTGCGGCCTGGGCCGCCGTCGCCACTGCCACCGTGATCACCGTCCCCGCCGAAACCATCGCCGACAGCGAAGTGCTGGTCGACGTATCAGGAAGCGACAGCACCGCGGCAGCCCAGCACCTCGTCATCCATGCCGGCAGGTTCTCGAAGGCCGTCGTGGTGCTCGATCACCACGGCAAGGCCACGCTCGCCCAGAATGTGGAGATCAACGTCGAGGACGGCGCCGAGCTCACCGTCGTGAGCGTCCAGCAGTGGGACGACGACGCCGTCCACGTCTCGTCGCAGCAGGCGAAGATCGGCCGCGATGCGCGGTACAAGCACGTGGTGGTCACGCTGGGCGGGGACCTCGTGAGGCTCACGCCGTCGTCGGTCTTCACCGGTCCGGGCGCCGAGGTGGAGATGTACGGCCTGTACTTCGCCGACGCCGGCCAACACCTCGAGCAGCGCCTGCTGGTGGACCATGCCGTGCCCAACTGCAAGTCACGTGTCACCTACAAGGGAGCACTACAGGGCAAGGACGCGCACACCGTATGGGTAGGCGACGTCCTGATCCGCAAGGCCGCCGAGGGCACCGACACCTACGAAACGAACCGCAACCTGCTGCTGACCGACGGCGCGCGGTCCGATTCCGTCCCCAACCTCGAGATCGAAACCGGGCTCATCGAGGGCGCAGGCCATGCCAGCGCCACCGGCCGGTTCGACGACGAGCACCTGTTCTACCTGATGGCCCGCGGCATCCCCGAACGGACCGCGCGCCGACTCGTCGTCCGCGGTTTCCTGAACGAGGTCATCCAGCAGATCGGGGTCCCCACACTCGAGGAACGCCTTTCCGAGGCCGTCGAGCAGGAACTCGCAGCAGGAAACCTGTGATGAACGAGCCCGTATCGGCTGAACCTGCCTTGGTCGAACCTGCACTGCCTGAACCTGCGGGTGAATTGATCTGCAGCGTCGACGACATCGGGGTGAAACAGGCGCTGCGCGTGCTGATCGACGACTACCCCGTCGTCGTCGTCCGCGATTCCGACGGTGAGATTCACGCCCTGGGCGACACCTGCTCGCACGCCGACATCTCGCTGGCCGAGGGGGACGTCGAAGGCTGTGCCATCGAATGCTGGGGGCACGGATCGCAGTTCGACCTCCGCAGCGGAGCGCCCCTGCAACTCCCGGCCTACGACCCGGTGCCCGTTTTCGCCCTGGCGATCCACGAAGGCAACGTCTACGTGGACGTCAGCACAGTCACCAACGGAGCGCCCGTACCCCAGCTTGGCTAGCCGCCCGCCGCGGCACCACCCCCAGACGACGCCCTGAATACCAGGGCAAAGGAGATACACAATGTCCACCCTTGAAATCAAGGACCTGCATGTCAGCATCGACACCGAGCAGGGCAGCAAACCCATCCTCAAAGGCGTCAGCCTGACCATCAACACCGGCGAGATCCATGCCATCATGGGGCCCAACGGTTCCGGCAAGTCCACGCTGGCCTCCACCATCGCGGGCCACCCCCGCTACACCGTGAACAGCGGTTCGATCACGCTCGACGGTGAGGACGTCCTCACCATGAGCGTCGACGAGCGGGCTCGCGCCGGACTCTTCCTCGCCATGCAGTACCCCGTGGAGGTCCCCGGGGTCACGATGACCAATTTCCTTCGCACCGCCAAGACCGCGCTCGACGGCGAGGCCCCGAGCCTCCGCCACTGGACCAAGGACGTCAAGGCGGCCATGGGGCAGCTGCGCATCGACGCGGACTTCGCGCAGCGCAATGTCAACGAGGGTTTCTCCGGCGGCGAGAAGAAGCGCGTCGAGATCCTGCAGCTCGAACTCTTCCACCCGAAGTTCGCCATCCTCGACGAGACCGACTCCGGCCTCGACGTCGACGCGCTCAAGGTCGTGTCCGAGGGCGTCAACCGCGAGCACTCCAAGGGCGCGATGGGCACGCTGCTCATCACCCACTACACCCGGATCCTTCGCTACATCAAGCCCGACCACGTCCACGTCTTCGTGGACGGCCGGATCGCCGAGCAGGGCGGCGCGGAACTTGCTGACCGGCTCGAGGAAGAGGGTTACGATCGTTTCATGCCCTCCGAGACGGCCGCAGTCCAGGCCTGAGTCAGCCCTGCTTCGACGAAAGGAACACCATGACTGATGTGCAAGCGGCGCAGACCGCGCTGGATGACGTCGAAGAGGCACTCCGCGACGTCATCGACCCCGAGCTCGGCGTCAACATCGTCGACCTGGGCCTGCTGTACGGCCTGAAGTATGCCGACGACGGCGCCCTCCTGATCGACATGACGCTCACCACCGCAGCGTGCCCCCTCACGGATGTCCTCGAGGAGCAGGTGGGCCAGGCGCTCGACGGCGTCGTCGACGATTGGCGGCTGAACTGGGTGTGGATGCCCCCTTGGGGTCCTGAGAAGATCACCGAGGATGGTCGCGACCAGATGCGCGCGCTCGGGTTCAATATCTAGATCCGACAGCAGAGGCTCCGTTCCAGGATGCCTGCTCGTCCCCCGTGGCGGCTTCTTCGGAAGCCGCCACGGGGCTTTCGGACGCGTCGGGGTGCAGGTTCGGGATAGGCTTGAGTAAACGACCAGCCGACGATGCCTGGCGCTATTCCGGCGCCCATCGGGTTGGAGGAATCAGCACCGGAGAACCCGGCGCAGTGAGGGATGCAGTTGACGCAGCATAATCCGAGCAAGAGTCTCGAAACCTGGATGAGCCGCGAGGCACTGGCCGAGGCCATGATTCCGCTGATCGGCCACCTGTACCGGAACAACAACGTGGTGACCAGCATCCACGGTCGCAGCCTGATCAACAAGTCGACGATGAACATCCTGAAGGCGCACCGCTTCGCCCGGCGCCTCAGCACGGAGGAACTGCGGCTGGAAGACACCGCGCCCCTGCTCAAGATCCTCACCGGTCTCGACCTGGGTGCCGCTGCGATCGATATTGCCCGGCTGCGCCTGAAGTTCGACCTCGAAGGCGGGGGCCGCACCCTCGAGGAATTCGTCCGTGAGGAACTTGCCGAGATCGTGGGGAAGGGAGGGCGCGACGAAAGGACGAGCACCGACGTCGTCCTTTACGGGTTCGGCCGGATCGGGCGCCTCCTCGCCCGGCTGCTGATCGAGAAGGCCGGCGGGGGACACGGGCTGCGGCTCCGGGCGGTGGTGGTCCGGCGAGGCTCCGACAACGACCTCGCAAAACGTGCGAGCCTCCTCCGCAGGGACTCGGTCCACGGCTCCTTCGAGGGGACCATCCAGGTGGACGAGCAGGCGGAGACCATCACCGCGAACGGCGTCCGCATCCAGTTCATCTACTCGGATGATCCCGCCACCATCGACTACACCTCCTACGGGATCTCCGATGCCCTCGTGGTGGACAACACGGGCCGCTGGCGCGACGCCGAGGGCCTGTCCCAGCACCTTCGCAGCAAGGGCGTGGCGAAGGTCCTGCTGACGGCGCCGGGCAAGGGCGCGCTGAAGAACATCGTCCACGGGATCAACCACGGCACGATCACCGAGGCGGATACCATCGTCACCGCGGCGTCCTGCACGACGAACGCCATCACACCCGTGCTGAAGGCCCTCAACGACCGCTTCGGCGTAGTGCATGGACACGTGGAGACGGTGCATTCGTTCACCAACGACCAGAACCTCATCGACAATTTCCACCGCGGGGACCGCCGCGGCCGCTCGGCCGCACTCAATATGGTGCTGACCGAGACGGGAGCGGCGAAGGCGGTCGCGAAGGCACTGCCCGAACTCGAGGGCAAGCTGACCGGAAGTTCCATCCGCGTCCCGACGCCGGATGTTTCCATCGCGATCCTGAACCTCACGCTGAGCGAGGGAACGACGAAGGAGGAGGTCAACGCCTACCTGCGCGGAATGTCGCTCCATTCGGACCTGCGCAAGCAGATCGACTACATCGACTCGCCGGAAGTCGTATCGACGGACTTCGTCGGCTCGCGCCGCGCCGGGATCGTGGACGGTCTGGCGACGATCGCGGATGGAACGTTCCTCGTGCTCTATGTCTGGTACGACAACGAGTTCGGCTACAGCTGCCAGGTGGTGCGGGTCATGGAGGAGATGGCCGGCGTCCACCCACCGGCTTTCCCGGTCAGGGAAGCCGCCGTGCCGGCCGCTGCCGTGCCGGCCGCTGCCGGGCTCTAGATCCGGCTTTTGGGTCCTGGGAGCGTCCCGGCCTGCGTGCCGGGACACTCCGCCCCCTGCCGGCCGTTCCTCGCCGCACGACTACCGCGTGGCCGGTTTCGGAATGTCCTCCACGATGTCGGCCCGGCGAGGAAGTGCCAGCGCGCCAGGAAAGGACCCCCGGCTCCCGCTGGACCGCTTATGCCGATGGGGAATCAGTGGCTCTCGCGCCCGCGGGTGGAAACGAGCACCGGCGGTACCACTCGGTCGGCCAGGATTCCCGTCGTCACGGAGAACACGGTCTTGTGGGTCACATCCACGACCTTCTCGATCGTCGGCCACGAGTGTGGTGGCGCGCCGACCCCGGTGGCATTCTCGATGGTCTGGTCGAAAGCCAGCCGGACCGCCGTGTGCCACAGGTTGGAGTAGGTCCCGCGGATACCGGTGACGGCCCATACCCCTCGCAGGGCGCCGAGGAATGCTGCAGTGCTGTAGTGCATCAGCTGGTTCCAGAAGACGGGCTTGTCGTTGTCGCCGGCGTTCCGGCCCAGGAGGGGGCCCACTACTTCCGCGCAGGGTGAACCGGCGAGTCCGACGCCGAGGGGTTGTCGTGCTCACCGAGCCCGCGGGCGGCGAGGGCTTCTCCCGTACGGTGCGCATACGCCACAGCGGATATCACCACGGGGACCACCGAGGCCCGCACGCTGCGCTCCAGTCCGCGGGCGCGTGCCGCGTCCCGAACATCGAGCAGCGAACCGGCCAGATACGGGATGCTGCGCATCAGAATGGCCAGCGCCAGTCCGAACCGCTCCGGGTCTCCTCCCACCGCCTTCACCGGGCGGGCCACGAACACCACGCCGTCGAGCAGTTCCTGGCCCGGTGTGGTGAGCGTCAGCATACGTGCTGCTAGCACGCAGACGAGGATGTTCCCCGTTGTCACGAACGCGGGAACAAGGCCGTTGGCGAAGCCGTGGTAAGTCATCAGAACGCCGAGAACAGGCGAGAGCGGCAGCACGGTCCGGAACAACTGCACGGCCGAGGTACGCGCTCCCACCGTGAGCCCCAGGACCGACACGGCGAGCCCGGCAGCCGTTACCCCAGGCACCCCGGCGGCGAGCACCACTCCGCTCAGGGCGAGGGACAGAAGGACTTTGAGCCACAGGGGAGTGCTGTGCAGGACCGAGCGGCCGGGAACGTAGAGCCCGAGGAGGTTTCCGTGCCCTCTCATGCGGCGCACAGGCTCCGGTAGAAGGCGACGGCGTCGACTGGTGGGCCGTCGAATCTGATGCGTCCACTGTCGATCACCAGGCACCGGTCGCTGTCGAGGGCGAAAGCGAGGTTGTGCGTGGTGAAGATGAGTTGGGCGGCCACGTCCCGCAGGGTGTCGCGGATCCGGTTCTCATTGCGGAGATCCAGCAATGTGGTGGGTTCGTCCGCTACGAGGATCAGGGGTTCCACGGCAGCGACGACGGCGATGGCGAGCAGTTGCCGTTCACCGCCGGAGAGGTCGTAGATGCTGCGGTCCGCGAGGTCGGCTATCCCGAACCGTTCCAAGACCTCCTGCGCCGCGGACCTCCGTTCCTCCGGACGCTTGATGCGGCTTCGCAGGGACAGCTCCACATCCTCGCGGCCGGTGGGCATGACGAGCTGGGACAACGGATCGGTGAAGATGAAACCGACCCGGCGCCGCACGTCGCGGCCGCGATGCCGGGTGTCCAGCCCCGCACTGGTCACCGAGCCCGACGACGGCAGGACGAGCCCGTTGATCAGCTTGAGCAGTGTCGATTTCCCGGAGCCGTTGGCGCCGATAATGGCGATCCGCCGTTCGGCCAACGACAGGGTGAGGTCCTGCAGGAGGGTGCGTTGCCCGTCGGTGCCACTGATGGCACCGTCGTCAGCGGCGACGCGAACAGCCACCCGGTCGAAGTCGATCATGCGTAAACCTCGATCGTGGGAGGGATCCGGTCATGGGTTGCACCGGTCATGGTGCGAGCTCCGCCATGCTTCGGACTTCGTCATGCCGATTCAGGAGGACGCGACGGCCGCAGGAGGGCGCGCCGCTCCCAGCAGCCTGGGGAACGCCCGGTGGACCGACAGTGCGATACCCGCTGCCAGGATGTTCTTGACGATGTCGCCGGGGAGGAAGATCGCATCCGCCAGCACAGCGGCCTTCATATCGAGCCCGCCGTTGATGACAAGGCCTGCAATACCGAGCGGATGGACTGTGAGAAGGCTCGCCGTCAGGCCGGCGAGGAACAGGCCGAACCACCGGAACCGGGCCCGGCGGAGGATCAGAACAGCAAGGAATCCCGCGAGGAGCGCGGCGAAGGGGAAGGCGATGAGGTAGCCCGCAGATGGTCCGGCGAGTACCCCGAAGCCGCTGCGGAACCCGCTGAACACCGGCAGTCCGGCGAGCCCGGCGACCAGATACAGCCCGACCGCCGCGAAACCGCGGGTCGGTCCGAGGACGAGCCCGGCGAGCATGACCCCCAGAGTCTGGAGCGTGATGGGCACCCCGAGGACACCGATCGGTATACCGGGTAGGATTGCCAAGGCGGCAATGAGTGCAGCGAAGACTGCGATCAGTGACAGATCGGTGGAGGTCCACCGTTTTCGTGAACGCCAGCTGGACTTCCCAGCCGGCCCGATGACCGTTTGTCGGGTGGGGTGCATGGTGAATCTTCCTTAGGAATACCGGCGAACCGCCGAGGGACTGTAGGGCATCTCCAATAGATCCCGTCTTCGTCCGACGATAGCGTCGGATTTCCCGGAATCCTTTGTAGGGTTCCCACAACCTTTGCCCTGTGCGGCAACACCGAAAGGTCATGGATTTGATCAACGTATCGAACTTGGAGCTGCGTGCCGGAGCCCGGCTGCTTATGGAGTCGGTGTCCTTCCGGGTTGACCGCGGCGACAAGATCGGGCTTGTGGGGCGCAACGGCGCCGGCAAGACCACCATGACACGCGTTCTCGCGGGGGAGTCACTCCCCGCCGGAGGGACGGTGACGCGGTCCGGAGAGATCGGCTATCTTCCCCAGGACCCCCGGACGCCCGATATGGACCAGCTTGCCCGCGACCGCATCCTGTCGGCGCGCAACCTCGACACCGTGGTGACCGAGCTCCGGCAGGCGCAGGAGGACATGGCCAGCGATGTCGCATCCGTCCGCGATAAGGCCATGTCCCGTTACGACCGCATCGAAGCGGCTTTCCTGGCCGGCGGTGGCTATGCGGCCGAAGCCGAGGCTGCGGCGATCTCCTCGAACCTGGCACTGCCCGAGCGCATCCTGAACCAGCCGCTCAAGACGCTCTCGGGCGGTCAGCGGCGGCGCGTGGAGCTCGCGAGGATCCTCTATTCGGGGGCGGAGACGATGCTGCTCGATGAGCCCACCAACCACCTGGACGCCGATTCCATCACCTGGCTGCGGGAGTTCCTGAAAAACCACCAGGGCGGCCTGATCGTGATCAGCCACGACGTCGAGCTGCTCGAGGCAACGGTGAACAAGGTGTTCCAGCTCGATGCCAACCGTGCCACGATCGACATCTACAACATGGGCTGGAAGCGCTACCAGCAGCAGCGCGAAACCGACGAACGTGCCCGGAAGCGTGAGCGGGCCAACGCGGAGAAGAAGGCCCAGGTCCTGATGGACCAGGCGAACAAGATGCGGGCGAAGGCCACGAAGGCCGTAGCGGCACAGAACATGGCCAAGCGCGCGGAGCGACTGCTCGGAGGCCTCGACGCAGTACGTGCGAACGACCGCGTGGCGGCATTGCGGTTCCCTGATCCTTCGCCGTGCGGCAAGACACCGATGACGGCCGAAGGACTGAGCAAGTCCTACGGCTCGCTCGAGATCTTCACCGACGTCGACCTCGCGATCGACCGCGGATCGAAGGTCGTCATCCTGGGTCTCAACGGTGCCGGCAAGACGACCCTGCTGAGGATGCTCGCAGGAGTGGACGCACCGGACACCGGCCGGGTCATCCCCGGGCACGGGCTCAAGGTCGGGTACTACGCGCAGGAGCATGAGACGCTCGATACCGAACGCACGGTCCTTCAGAACATGAAGTCATCCGCGCCAGACATGCAGGACGCCGAAGTGCGCGGCATTCTCGGCTCGTTCCTGTTCTCGGGTGACGACGTCGACAAGCCGGCCGGCGTGCTGTCCGGCGGCGAGAAGACCCGCCTGGCGCTCGCGACGATCGTGGCATCGTCGGCCAATGTCCTGCTGCTTGATGAGCCCACCAACAACCTGGACCCGGCGAGCCGCGCGGAGATCCTCGGCGCGCTCCGGAACTACTCCGGTGCGGTGGTCATGGTCAGCCACGACGAAGGGGCAGTGGACGCGCTCAATCCCGAGCGCGTGGTCCTGCTGCCGGACGGTGTGGAGGACCTCTGGAACGAGGACTACCTGGAGCTGGTCACACTCGCATAGCCGGGTGATCCCGATCGGGAGCGGGCGGCGAAGAGCCTAGGAGATGCCCTGCGCGTCGAGGATGGCGTCTTCCTCCTCCTCGGAGGTGGGCCTGCGCCGGGCCGCTCGGCGGGTGTTCCGTGCCGCCCGGGGGGTTCCCCGAGCTCCGGCATCGCCTGGTCCAGCGTCGTTGTCCTCGCCGGTGTTGTCCTTGCTGGTGTTGTCCTCGGAATCGAGGAGATGCTGCTGGCGCGCGGCATAGCCGAGGCCGACGAAGAGGAGCACGCCGAACGCGAACCACTGCATCGAGTAGGAGAGGTGGGGGCCCTCGTCCACTGAAGGTTTGGGGAACTGGAGGGGCGCCACAGCAGCCGCCGGGTTTTCCGAGGCCATCAGACCGTAGGCGCCCGTCTGCACAGGATAGTCGAGGCGCTCGGCGTACCCGGGAAGATCGATCGAGGCGATCTGGCCGTCCGGAGCACCGCGGTCGACCGCAGGCTCGCCCGGTCGGACACGCGCGATCACCGTCACGTCGCCGTCAGGAGGCGCGGGGACGGCGTCGGGCCTGCCGGCTTCCTCATTGCCGATCGGCAGCCAGCCGCGATCGATGATGACGGCAGTGCCGTCGTCGAGCCGAAGCGGCGTCAGCACCTCATAGCCCGGCTGGCCGTTCAGGGGACGATTCCGAACGATGACCTGATGGTCGGTGTCGTAGACCCCCCGAAGAACCACCGGCGTCCACTCACGGTCGGTCGTATAGGAGTCGAAGGTACTGTCGCCCGCGTCGTAGGGTACCGGTACACTCCCATAGTTCGCCTCGATGCGCTGGATCTCGGCCACGGCGAGGTCCCTGCGCTCCATCTGCCAATTGCCGAGGCCCACGCAGCCGGCAGCGAGGACGACGACGAGTGCGAGCCACCCCAGCCAGCGCGGGGACAGGAGGAAGCGGTACACCTACGCGCCTTCCGGTGCTGCGGCAGTGTCCGGCGGCGTATGCGCACCAAGCGGCACTGTCTCTTTCCACAGCCCGCGTGTCTGCAGATAGTCCTCGAACCATCCGACATGCTCGCTGCAGGACGCCCAGATCTTGCGCCGCTCGGGAGTGTGGATGCGCGGGTTGTTCCAGAGCAGCTGCCAGCCGGCATCGGCGCGGCAGCCTTTCCGGGAACAGACGGCGTTCCCGGAAGCAGGACTTGGAGAGTGGCTACCCTGCAGGGAGTCGAGGACGTTGAAGGCCGGCTGCTCAGGCATGCCGTGATTGTTCCTCGTCGACGATCTCACCGGACAGGACGTCGTCCGTCGGGTCGGGTGCGGCGTCGCTCACCCTGGCTTCGATCTCGCGTACCGGTGCACGGTCGAGGAGCGCGTCGCTGTGGCGGATATCACTTGTATCGCTGCCGCCGTTGGCGAAAATCACGGCGAAGTAGGGCAGGAAGACCGCTCCGGCGATCATGACCCACTGGAGCCAGCCCTCGACCACGAACACCAGCACGAAACAGACGAGTCGAATGCCCATCGAAACCGAATACTTGATCATCCGCGAGCGCATCTCGTCGGTGTGGGACTCGCGTGCATCCGAGATGCTGTGGACATCCGACTCGTGCTTACGCTGCCTTGATTGCTTACTCATCACACTCCATAGGGACTGTATCTATTGTCTCACCGCGGCGCCCTTTGTTAAAGTTGGGAGGCTCGCCGCTAGGATCGACGGGATACTTTGACAACGTCTAGGTGGGCACAATGTGTCCGAAGAAGCGGAGGGCCTGGTGCAGGCGGAGAACCGGAACACGGATACGCAGGGAGGACGGAGCGTCCTGGTGACGGGCGGGAACCGGGGAATCGGTCTCGCGATCGCGCAGGCATTCCTCGCCGGCGGCGACAAGGTCGCGATCACCTACCGGAGCGGGGAGGTGCCCGAGGGGATGCTCGGCGTCCGCGCCGACGTCACCAGCATGGAGCAGATCGACGCTGCGTTCACCGAGGTCGAGGCAGCCCAGGGCCCCGTCGAGGTACTCGTCGCCAACGCAGGCATCACGCGGGACACGCTGCTGCTGCGCATGAGCGAAGCGGACTTCACCGACGTGATCGACACCAACCTCACGGGCGCGTTCCGGGTGGTCCAGCGGGCATCCAAGGGCATGATGCGTCTGCGCAGGGGACGCGTCGTGCTGATTTCGTCGGTGACCGCGCTGTATGGAGCGCCCGGCCAGATCAACTATTCGGCCTCGAAAGCGGGGCTCGTCGGCATTGCACGGTCGCTGACCCGGGAGCTCGGCTCCCGCGGTATCACCGCCAACGTGGTGGCGCCCGGCTTCATCGATACGGACATGACGGCGGCGCTCCCCGAGGACATGCGGAAGAGCTACCTCTCCACCATTCCCGCCGGCCGGTTCGCCTCCCCCGAAGAGGTGGCGAAGGTTGTCACCTGGGTCGCGGGCACGGACGCCGCCTACATCTCGGGCGCCGTGATCCCGGTCGACGGCGGCCTCGGCATGGGCCACTAGGGCGTGCCCGCCGGGCACGACGACCGCAGGAAACTTCCAAACACTTTGCAGCAATCCGGAGAAGGAAAAAACACATGGGTACGTTGAACGGCACAGGAGCAATCGTCACAGGGTCATCACGGGGAATCGGGGCCGACGTCGCCCAGCTCCTCGCAGCCGAGGGCGCCTCGGTGGTGGTGAACTACCGCCAGAAGGCACCGCGGGCCAACAAGGTGGTGGCGGCGATCGAGGCCGCCGGCGGGAAAGCCGTGGCGGTCGGAGCAGATCTCACGGCTCCTGAGGGCGCAGCCGCGTTGATCACCGCGGCCCAGGAGAATTTCGGGGTGCTGAACCTGCTGATCCTCAACGCGTCCGGAGGCATGGAAACCACCATGGGGGAGGACTACGCGCTGAAGCTCAACCGTGACGCGCAGGTCGACATGGTGGAGGCCGCGGCGGACGTCATGCCGGCCGGGTCACGCATCGTGTTCGTCACCAGCCACCAGGCGCACTTCATCGACACCGTCGAGACGATGGAAGCGTACGAGCCGGTGGCCCGGAGCAAACGTGCGGGCGAGGACGCGCTGCGGAACCTCATTTCCGAGCTGGAGGGCAAGGGCATTTCGCTGGTAGTGGTATCGGGGGACATGATCGAGGGAACGGTCACGGCCACGCTCCTCGACCGCGCCACCCCCGGTGCCATCGAAGCGCGCCGTGTGGAGGCGGGCCGCCTCTACTCGGTGTCCGAGTTCGCCGCGGAGATCGTCCGGATGGTGACCGCTGACGTCCCCACCGGCCACACCGAGTACGTCGGGGGAGCGCAGGACTTCCTGGCCAAGAGCTGACGCCTGAGGAGCAGGCTCACACACCCGCAAAATGGCGGACGACGTCGAGGAAGGGCAGATCGACGACGGCGTCCGCCACGTCGCGAAGCGCAGGTTTCGCGTTGAACGCGACGCCGAACCCCGCGGCCGCCACCATGTCGATATCGTTGGCGCCGTCGCCCACGGCGATGGTCCGCGCTAGCGGAATGCCTGCGGCACCGGCCCACTGCCGGAGGGTGCGCTCTTTCTCGGCTCGGTCCACCACCGGACCCGTCACCCGGCCGGTGAGCGTCCCGCCGTCGATCTCCAGCAGGTTGGCCCGCGCCGAGGTGAGCTCCAGGCGCTGCGCCAGCGGCTGGAGCAGCTGGGTGAAGCCACCCGAGACAGCTGCGACGGAGTGTCCGGCGCTCAGGAAAGCATCAACGAGCACCTCGGCACCCTCGCTGAGTTCGATACTCCTGCCCACTGCGTCGATCACCGACACGGGCAGCCCCGCCAGGACCGCAACTCTCGCGTGGAGGCTCTGCGTGAAGTCGAGTTCACCGCGCATGGCCCTCTCCGTCACTTCCGCCACCTCGGCTTCCCGCCCCGCATAGGCGGCCAGGAGTTCGATGACCTCCTGCTTGATCAGTGTCGAATCCACGTCCATGATCAGCAGTTTCCGACCCGGCCCGAAAACCGGGGCAGGCACGACGGCGGTGCCGACGCCGCTCTGGTCCCCGCCGCTCTGGTCTCCTCCGTTCCCGGTAGGGACCCCGAGCCGACCGGTGGCGGTATTCCGGGAATCGTCGCCGCTGTCCACCGGTCGCCGGCTCGCCTCCCGAATTGCTACGCGCAGCTGATCCACCGTGCCGCCGTAGGCGACGGAAAGCGCCTGACCGGCATATCCGTTCCCCGAGGCGTCGCCGACCCCTGTGATGACACCGCCGGCCGCGGTGACGGCAGAGCGCACCAGCGAGAGCCGGCTCCCGGGAAGGGGGCTGCCATAACTGACTACCCGGTAGTCACGGTCCATTCTTCCTCCGGAAGCTGCTCGATCAGGATGGGCATGCAAGCCCGGCCCGCGGTTTCGCCAAGAGCCCGCCTATTAGCCTAGTGTCTAGTTCCATGAGTGACGTTCTGGAACTGGCGGGAGTGAGCATCGTCAGGGGCGGCAAGACCCTGTTGAACAGCATCGACTGGCAGGTGCGGGACGGCGAGCGATGGGTGGTGATGGGCCCCAATGGTGCCGGGAAGACCACGCTCCTGCAGGTAGCCGGTGCACGGCTCCACCCCACGAGCGGCGTTGCCGGAATCCTCGACGAAGTGATGGGTGCTGTCGACGTCTTCGAACTACGCCCCCGGATCGGACTGGCTTCGGCATCGCTGGCAACTCAAATTCCCGACCATGAGACCGTGCTGAATGTCGTGGTGACCGCCTCCTACGGCGTGACCGGGCGCTGGCGCGAACAGTATGAGCGGCTCGACGAACGGCGGGCCTTCCGCCTGCTCGACACCTGGGGCATGTCCACCTTCCTGAACCGGCCGTTCGCTTCCCTGAGCGAGGGCGAGCGGAAGCGCGTCCAGATCGCGCGCGCACTCATGGCAGATCCCGAGCTGCTGCTCCTCGACGAACCCGCTGCGGGCCTTGACCTCGCAGGCCGTGAGGACCTGATCATGAGGCTCACCGCCCTTGCCCGGGATGAGGATGCACCGGCCATGGTACTGGTAACCCATCACCTCGAAGAGGTGCCTCCCGGATTCACCCACGCGATGCTGCTCCGTGAAGGCGGGATCGTCTCGTCCGGGCCGATCGAGGGCGTTCTGACCGAGGAGAACCTCAGCGCAGCATTCGATTTCCCGCTCAGCGTCAGCCGGACGAACGGCAGATTCAGCGCCGTCGCCCGGTCCGCCGCCTGACGGCACTCCATTCCGAATCCCAACTGATGCCTCGGATCCGGCTCGACGGCCCGGCGGACTCCCTCCTGTCCGACTACCGTGGCCTCACCGATACCCAGTTGCGCCGCCGGACCGAACCCGCTGGGGGCCTCTACATCGCCGAAGGTTCTAAGGTGTTACGACGGGCCGTTGCAGCCGGACATACGCCGCGGTCGTTCCTCCTTACCGAGAAATGGCTGCCCGGGCTGGAGGACGTCCTCCAGCATTTTCCCGACGTGCCGGCGTTCATCGGGGACGCGGCAGTCCTGGAGGGAATCACCGGCTTCCATCTGCACCGCGGAGCGCTCGCAGCGATGAACCGTCCGGTGCCGGCCCGCCTCGACGTGGTCCTGAAGGAGGCCAGGCGGGTGGCGGTGCTCGAGGACATCGGCGACCACACCAATCTCGGAGCAGTGTTCCGCTCCGCAGCCGCACTGGGAATCGACGCCGTACTCCTCAGCCCGGGGTGCGCGGATCCGCTGTACCGCAGGGCAATCCGGGTCAGCATGGGGGGTGTCTTCCAGGTGCCGTGGGCGCGACTCCCGGAGGGGCCGCTCGATCTTGGACTGCTGCGGGAATTCGGCTTCGCGATCGGCGCACTCGCCCTCACCCCGGACGCCGTGGGTATCGAGGAGTTCGCTGCGGAACGCCATGCGCGGCTCGCGCTGCTGCTCGGCACCGAGGGAAACGGCTTGTCCGACGTCGCGCTCGCCTCGGCCGACACCGCAGTTCGAATTCCCATGTACGGGGGAGTCGATTCGTTGAACGTGGCTGCGGCCGCCGCCGTCGCCTTCTGGGAGTGCAGGGAAAGGACAGCCGGGTGATACCCGAGCGACGCCCAGCTAGTCGGCTTTCGCGGACGGAAGCGGCATACGGTAGTGTTACTGGTTGGTCCTCAGCGTCCAATCCCAACTTTCAATCACCAGTGCCTGGCAAAATCCAGGCAGCCAGAGAAGGTATTCCTGTGAAGTCTGATATCCACCCCAAGTACCAGGCGGTTGTTTTCCGCGACCTAGCCTCCGACAAGTCATTCCTGACGAAGTCGACGGTCGGCTCGAGCAAGACCATCGAATGGGAAGATGGAAACACCTACCCGCTCATCGAGGTGGAAATCTCTTCGGAATCCCACCCCTTCTACACCGGCAAGCAGCGGATCATGGACTCCGCCGGCCGCGTGGAGCGCTTCAACGCCCGCTTCAAGGGCTTCGGCGCCAAGAAGTAGGTTTTCCCGGGCCGAGCCGGCTCCGCCCGGTCATAGCTGACGAAGAAAGAGCCACGCCTGACGGCGCGGCTCTTTCTTCGTTAACCTGCCTGCTGGGCGCGTAACGCACGGAGGAGGTGGTCCCGTTCCTCGATCACGATGCGGCGCAGCGCCCGCGGGGCGCCACTGTTTCCAGCCAGCCAGCGGTCGGTCGCCTGCACCGCGGGATGGGTGGAGGGGTCGGGGCCGCCGTCGGAGTCGGAGTGGCCCGGATAGAGCCCCCGGACCACCCGGCTCGCCATTTCGATGCCCCGGCGCTGCCACACTTCGCCGATGGCGTCGAAGTAGCGGGCGTCGAAGGGCCGTGTCAGCTCGATGCCGCCCAGCGTGAAGCCTTCGATCGTGGCGCTGAGCAGATCGTTGGAGAGCTGATCGCCGTGCACTGCTTCCTGCCAGGCCGCCCGCTTGATCGCAGGGTCCGGGAAGGCCGCGGACGCCAGGGTGTACCCCACCTTGCCGGACGCGGTGTTGTCTGCGGCGAGCTCCGCCTCGAGTTCACCGCTGGTGGTGAGCCCGTGCGCCGCCAGCGCCTGCAGGAACATCCACCGCAGCTCGGCGTCGATCTCCAGGCCGGGAACGACGGCGTCGCCGTCGAGCAGTGCCCGAAGCAGCCCGGTGGGCTCGCCGGCGGTGCGTGCCGCGCCGGCAAGGGCGCGCGCCCAGGCGAGCTGCAGGTCGGAGCCCTGACCGGATGCCATCAGGCCCTTCTTCAGGAGTGTTCCGTAGCGTCGGCGGAGGGCCGGCCTCGCTGCAGGAGGGGAGAAGCGTTCGACGGCGGTCCCCGCGTTCGCCAGAATGACCTGCAGGACGCCGACGCCGGTTTCCCTCGGCGCGGCATGTTCCACGGCGGTGAGGTATTCTTCGGGGCTGAGGTCGGCGTTCCGCGTAGTGGACCAGAGAGCGGCCAGGCAGGTGGCCCTGGCCAGGGGATCCCGCACCCTGTCCACCGCCGTGAGCAGAGTTGCCTGCGACCGCTCGTCGAACCGCAGTTTTGCGTACGTCAGATCGTCGTCGTTCGGGATGAGCAGGTCCGCCTGCCGGACGCCGATCAGCCCTGGAACCCCGGTTCGATCGCCCGAGACGGTGACCTGCTCCGATGCGGTCCGGACGAGGTCTCCGGCGGCATCGTAGGAGTACAGTCCGAGCCGAACCGTGTGCGGGCGCGGCTGCTCCTTGCCGGTGACGGGATCCGTGGCTTCCTGCCGTACCGTGACGGATGCGTAGGCGCCGGCGTCGTCGAGCGTGATCTCGGCGCCCAGGGTGGGGACCCCCGAGGTCTGGAGCCACTGGCGGGCCCAGGTGCTCAGATCCTCACCGGTCGCGTCGGCGAGCGCGTCGAGGAGGTCGGTGAGCGTGGTGTTGCCGTAGGCATGCCTACGGAAGTAGCTGCGCGATGCGGCGATGAATGCCTCGAACCCGGAGAAGGCCACGAGCTGCTTCAGCACCGCGGCACCCTTCGCATAGGTGATGCCGTCGAAGTTCTGCTTGGCGGCTTCGAGGTCCGGAATGTCGGCGACGATGGGATGCGTGGTCGGGAGCTGGTCCTGCACGTACGCCCAGGCTTTGCGCTTGTTCGCGAAGCTCACCCATGAGGTATCCCACCGGGTGGCTTCCGCGACGGCGAGGGCGCCCATGTAGTCGGCGAAGGACTCCTTGAGCCAGAGATCGTCCCACCACACCATGGTCACCAGGTCGCCGAACCACATGTGCGCCATCTCGTGCAGGATCGTGTTGGCCCGTGCTTCGTACTGCGCGGCGGTCGCTGCGGACCGGAAGACGTAACCCTCGGTGAAGGTGACCAGGCCCGGGTTCTCCATGGCTCCCAGGTTGTACTCCGGCACGAAAGCCTGGTCGTACTTCCCGAACGGGTAGGGGTAGTCGAACAGGTCGGAGAAGAAGGTCAGTCCCCGCCGGGTGACGTCGAGGATCTCCTCGGAGTCGAAGGACGCGGTGAGTGATTTCCGGCAGTACAGTCCCAGTTCGATGCCGGGAGCAGCGGCATTCATCGGTTGCCAGGAGCCGGATACCCGGTGGTACGGACCTGCCAGTACCGAGGTGATGTAGGTGGAAATCCGCTGGGTCGGCGCGAAGCGCCAGGTACCGGCGTCCTGGCCCCCATCCTCACGGCGGTCCACGACCGCGTTCGACGCGACGGTCCACGACGACGGCGCCTGCACCGAGAAGGTGAAGGCGGCTTTGAGGTCGGGCTGCTCGAAATTGGCGAACACTCGGCGGGCATCGGCGGGCTCGTACTGGGTGTACAGGTAGGTGGAGTTGTCAGCCGGGTCGACGAACCGGTGCATCCCCTCGCCGCTGCGGCTGTACAGTGCCGTGCCGTCCACGATCACGGTGTTGCGTTCGCTGAGTCCGTCGAGCCGGATCCGCGCACCCGTGACGGCCGAGCCGAGGTCCAGTTCCATGCCGTTCAGAGTCACTGACTCGACGCTTTTGGAGATGAAGTCGAGAAAGGTCGAGGAACCGGGGGCGGTGCAGGTGAAGGTGACGGCACACCGGGACCGAAAGCCGGTTTCCTGCGGATCCTCGGCGTTGCGCAGGTCAAGTGCGACGTCATAGGCATCAATCCGGAGGAGCTGTGAGCGCGCTGCCGCTTCGTCCCGCGTGAGATTCTCGTTGTCCATCCGGCCATTCAACCACGGCCCGAAATGCCGTATGACGGCGATGGCGTTGCTTGCCAGAGTTCTCCAAGGTGGAGGAACTAGGCTCGATGGGTTCCATTGGGACAAGCCGTGACTATCGCGCGGTCTCTTGCCAGGAGTCTCTGGCCCCGGAACTGGAATCCGAGTTTGACGGTTAGGAGAATTATGTTGAAGAAGCAATGGTTGATGGGTCTGGTCCTCGCTGGGTCGGTATCGGTGGCAGGCTGCGGCGCGCCGAGCGAGGACCCCGCAGCAGGATCCGACACACAGCAGGAAACTCCAGCCGAGGGTAGCGGTGAAGCCGCGGATGACAGCGGAGCCGCTCCTCAGGAAGAGCTGCCCACGCCTGATCTGGAGGGCATTCCCGAGGTGGTAGCGGAAGTCAACGGGGAGCAGATCCTGAAGGAAAAATTCACGACATCCTATGAGGGCCAGTTCCAGCAGCTGGCCATGCAGTCGCAGCTGAGCGGTCAGGAAGTCGACCAGGACCAATTGAAGACCCAGACGGCCGACACCCTGATCGGCAGCGAACTGCTGGTCCAGGAGGTGAAGAAGCGCGGCATCGAGGCATCCACTGAGGAGATCGACGCATCGTGGGCTGATCTGGTGGAGTCGAGCCAGCTCGGGTCGAAGGAAGAGGTGATCGCTGCCATCGCCGAGCAGGGCATCGACGAAGCAGAAGTGACGTCCCAGGTGGAGGCCCAGGTCGGAGTCGACAAGCTCATTGCCGAGGAAACCGGCGATACCGCGGCCACCGAAGCCGAGCTCCAGGCGTTGTATGACCAGGTGAAGGCCCAGCAGGCCGAGGCCGGCGGGCAGGAGGGCCAGGAAACCGAGTTCCCAGCCTTCGAGGAGGCACGGCCGGCTCTCGAGGAGCAGGTGCGGGGTCAGAAGGAAGCCGACGCGGCGGAGGCGCTGGTGTCAGCCCTGCGCGCAGAAGCGGATGTCGTCGTCCACATCTGACCGACATCCGGAACCGAAGCAGCCTGCCCCGGAAAGCCGGGGCAGGCTGCTTCTTTCTGCGGTGCGACTGCGGGTCACGCGATAGGCACTGCCTGGCCCTTCCGCACGATCGTCAGCCCGGAATCGGTGACGGCGAAGCCGCGGCTGAGGTCCAGTTCGCGGTCCACCCCCACTGAAGCACCGGCAGGAATGCGCACGTTCTTGTCGATGATCGCCTTCCGCACCACGGCGCCGGCGCCCAGCGTTACCTTGTCAAGGAGCACGGACCCGGTGACTTCGGCCCCCTGGTCGATGAACACGTCAGTGGCCAGGATGGAACCGCGAACTGTTCCACCGGAAATCACGACGCCGGCCGAGACGATGGAGTCGTGGGCCTCGCCCGACTGCCCGCTTGCGCTGCGCACGAACTTCGCTGGAGGAGAGACGCTCTGGCGCGTGTAGATGGGCCATTGCAGGTTGTACAGGTTGAACAGCGGAAGCGGGGAGATGAGGTCCATGTTCGCCTCGTAATAGGAGTCCATCGTCCCGACGTCGCGCCAGTACTGGCGGTCCCGCTCGGTGGAACCGGGAATGATGTTGGTGGTGAAGTCGTAGACGGCGGCATCGCCGCGCTCCACGAAGTACGGAATGATGTCCCCACCCATGTCGTGTTTGGTGTTCAGGCGGGCCGCATCCTCCTCGAGGGCCTTGACCAGGGCGTCGGCAGTGAACACGTAATTGCCCATCGACGCGAGGAAACTGTTCGGATCGTCGGGCAGGCCCGGAGTCGTCTTGGGCTTTTCGACGAATGCCGCAATCCGTCCGGGGTTGTTCTCATCGACCTCGATCACGCCGAACTGGTCCACGAGGTTCATGGGCTGCCGGACGGCGGCGACACTCACCGATGCGCCGCTTTCCACGTGGGCGTTGACCATCTGCTCGAAGTCCATGCGGTACACGTGGTCGGCACCGATGACCACCACGATGTCCGGCTGGGCGTCGTAGATGAGGTTGAGGGACTGATAGATGGCGTTGGCACTTCCCAGGAACCAGCTCTTCCCGCGGCGCTGCTGTGCCGGCACCGATGCAATGTACTGCTGGAGCTGCGTCGACATTCGCCAGGTCTCCGAGACGTGCCGGTCGAGGCTGTGGGACTTGTACTGCGTGAGGACCACGATCTGCAAGTAGCCGGAGTTCACGAGGTTCGAGAGCGCGAAGTCGATGAGCCGGTAGCTGCCGGCGAAGGGCACGGCGGGCTTTGCCCGGTCCGCGGTCAGAGGCATGAGCCTCTTCCCTTCACCGCCTGCCAGTACCACCGCGAGTACTTTTTTCAGTGCCACGAATGACCCCCTGCTCTTCCTTGAGTATGCGTTTCTGCTGTTCCCTCCGCCCTCGGTGGAGCGGTTTCACTTCACACTAGAGGACTGGGACGCACTGCACTACGTTGGAGGAGTGCGAGTAGATATTGTGTCAAAGGAATTCCCGCCGGAGATCTACGGCGGCGCGGGGGTGCATGTCGCCGAGCTGAGCCGTGTGCTGGCCCCGCAGGTCGACCTGAACGTCCATTGCTTCGGGGCTCCGCGCCCGCCGGACTACTCCGGGGCGAAGGTATGGACCTATGGGGTTCCCGCCGGCCTGGCGGACGCCAACGCAGCGGTGCAGACCCTGGGCACCGACATCGAGATGCTGGGTAACATCGCCGGAGCCTCCCTGGTCCATTCGCATACCTGGTATGCGAACATGGCCGGACACCTGGCATCGCTCCTGCATGGAATTCCGCATGTTCTGAGCGCCCACAGCCTCGAGCCCCTACGGCCGTGGAAGGCGGAGCAGCTCGGCGGCGGGTATGCGCTGTCATCGTGGGTCGAGAAAACGTCCTACGAGGCCGCCGCAGCGGTAATCGCGGTATCAGCCGGCATGCGGGCCGATATCCTGCGCAGCTATCCCGACGTCGACCCCGCGAAGGTGCACGTGGTGCATAACGGGATCGACGTCGGCGAGTGGAACCGGGACGAGGACGACGACGCCGTCACTGCCCTCGGGATCGACCCGACCCGACCCAGCGTGGTCTTCGTTGGACGCAACACGCGTCAGAAGGGTGTTCCCTACCTGCTCCGGGCGGCTGCCCAGCTGCCGGCAGGAGTCCAGCTGGTGCTCTGCCTGGGGGCCGCCGACACCAAGGAGTTGGCTGCTGTGACCGAGGTCCTGATCGATACGCTGCGGAAAGAGCGCGGATCGGTGATCCTGATCGAGCGGATGCTGCCCCGGAGGGAACTGATCCAGGTGCTGAGCCATGCGACGGTCTTCGCCTGCCCGTCCATCTATGAGCCGCTCGGGATCGTCAACCTCGAGGCGATGGCCTGCGGGGCGGCTGTGGTGGCAAGCGCTACCGGCGGCATTCCCGAGGTCGTGCAGGACGGTGTGACCGGAACCCTCGTGGACCTCGAGCAGGTTTCCGACGGCACCGGGACGCCGCTCGATCCGGAGAAGTTCGTTTCGGAGTTCGCGGCGGCGCTGACCGAGCTGGTGTCCGATCCGGAGCGTGCCCGCCGCATGGGAGTCGAGGGTCGGCGTCGTGCGGAGAAGCACTTCGATTGGGGATCGATCGCGAAGTCGACCCTCGACGTCTATACGGGAGTGCTCTAGCTCAGTTCCTTCCCGCTGCCGTCTTCTTCTTCCGGTTCCCGGCCTGACGTGCGAGAAGGGTCTTCTCGTCGATTCCCGTCTTCCCGCTTGCCCGCATGCGCCGCGCATGAGCGGCGGCCTCATCCTGGCGCTCCCGCTCCGCCCCGGTCGCGAGGGCCGCGCGGACGTGCTCCGGGCCGTATCCGAAGGCCTCGACGAGGTCGAGGGAGTGCGGGCGGATCTTCGCCAGCAGGCGGTTGATGTACGCGTTGAGGGTTCGTGCGCGCTGCGTTGAGAGGCGCCCGTTCAGGAGATACCAGGCAAGATTCTTCTCGATGAGGCAGAGGCCGAAGAGGTCGCGGACCCACGTCATCACCTGCCGGGTGCCGGGATCCTTCAGTTCCTTGAGCCCCCGGGTGAATGCTTCCCACTGCAGCAGTTCGGCGTGTGCGCGGGCTGCCTCGATGAGGTCGTTCTGGTGATCGTTGAACAGCGCGGCGGCCCTCTCCTTCGACATGCCCTTCACCCCGCGCAGCTCGCCCGCCAGTTCCGCCACCATGGTCGAGACCCGGTCCGAGAGCAGCTCATGCTGGGTGTGCTCGTCGCGCAGCGCGATCGCCGACTTCTTTTCCGATCCCGAATCCGCGACGGTCTGTGCGACGCGGCGTAGCCCGGAACGGTGAAGCGTGCGGCCGGCTGCCTGCGTGACGGCATACCGGGCGAGCACGCCGAAGTCCATGTCCTTGAACTCCCTTGCATAATCGCCGAGCAGGCGCTTGGCCACGAGTTGCAGGAGGACGTTGTTGTCACCCTCGAACGTGGCGTAGACGTCGAGGTCGGCGCGCAGCGAGGTGAATCGGTTCTCGGTGAGGAACCCTGCACCTCCGGTGGCTTCGCGGCATTCCTGCAGGGTGTCCAGTGCAAGCCAGGTGGACAGGGGCTTGTAGGCCGCGGCGAGGGTTTCGAGGTCCTGGCGGTCCTCGTCGGTGTCGTGCGAGCCGGAGAAGACGCCGTCGAGCTTTTCCAGCAGCTCCTCGTGCGCGAAGGAGGCGGCATACGTGGCGGCAAGACGCGGGAGCAGGCGTCGCTGGTGGCGCTGGTAGTCCATCAGCACCTCCTCCGTGAGCTCGGACGAGGCGTTGAACTGGCGGCGCTGGGTCGAATAGGTGATGGCGGCCGTCAGAGCCAGCTTGCTCGCTGCCACCGCTGCGCCATCGAGTGAGACCCGCCCCTGGACGAGCGTTCCGAGCATCGTGAAGAAGCGGCGTCCGGGGGAGGCGATCGGCGAGGTGTAGTCCCCGTTCGGGGCGACGTCGCCGTAGCGGTTGAGCAGGTAGGCCCGGGGCACGCGGACGTCCGTGAAATGGAGGCGGCCGTTGTCGATTCCGTTGAGCCCGCCCTTCAGGCCGTCGTCCTCACCGCCCACGCCGGGCAGGAAATTGCCTTCAGGAGTGCGGAGTTCGACATAGAAGCCGTGCACGCCCCGGTTGACGCCCTGCGTTACGAGCTGGGCGAAGACGACCGCTGCGCGCCCGTCGGTGGCCGCGTTGCCGATGTAGTCCTTCCAGGCCGCACGGAAGGGGGTGTTGATCACGAATTCCTCGGCATCGGGATCGTAGGTGGCGGTAGTCGCGATGCTCGCCACATCCGAGCCGTGCCCCGTTTCCGTCATCGCGAAGCACCCCGGGATCTCCATGTTCATAATGCCCGGCAACCATGCCTCGTGGTGCTCCCTGGTGCCCAGGTGCATCACGGCCGAGCCGAAGAGCCCCCATTGGACGCCGGCCTTGATCTGCAGCGATGGATCGGCGACGACCAGTTCCTCGAAGCCCGCAACGTTTCCGCCATGATCATCGGCCCCGCCCAGGGAGCTGGGGAACGCACGGTGGACGGCTTGCTGCTGGACGAGGTAGTGCAGCTGGTCGAGGCAGCGTTGCCGGTGCTCGGTCGAGGAGAGGCCCTCGATCTTCTGGACCTCGGGGCGGCCGGCGAGTTCACGCGCGGTCCGGCGGACGTGCGCCCATCTTCCGAGAAGCAGTTCACCGAGGACCGCGGTGTCCACGACGGCGTCGTCGTTGTCCTGGATGTCGGCGGTGGCGGGAACCTGAAGCTGGCGGACGGCTGTCTGCGTCATGGCGTGTCCTTTACTCGTTGCTGGGTGGCGGGTGCGGCGTAGCTGATGCCGTCGAAGAGCCAGGCGGTGAGCTGCTCCGTCAACTGCTCCTCCGTGGGCTTGCCCGGCACGTCTTCGGTCGACAGCCACAGTTCCCCGGCCGCCCTCACCATGCCGATGGCGGCGCGCGGCCAGTACTCGGCGACGGCGTCCCGGGAGCCGTCCGGCCGGGGCGCCGCAAGGAGGTAGGAGCGCATCGGCTCGGCGATCATGTCCGTCGTCGCCTCGAGGAAGGAGGCGAGGGTACCCGGGGCGCGGTCCTCGCCTGCACCCCCTGCGGAGTCCGGTGCCTCCGCGCGGGTGACGAACGCGTAGACGTTGGGGGAGGTCCGGGCCATCTGCAGGTAGGCGAACACCATTGACCTCAGCCCTTCGCGCGGGCTCGCGGCCTGCCGGGCGGCGTCGAGGACCTTCTGCTGCATCTGGTTGAGGACTACCTCTGCCACCGCTCGCTGCAGCCCCGTCTTGTCTCCGAAATACCGGTAGTAGACGGACTTGGAGGTATCGGCCGCAGCGGCGATGTCTTCCATGGACGCTCCGGGCCCCAGCGCGTCGACGGCACGGCGCGCGGTCTTGATCAGGGCACGACGACGTGCCGTGCGGTGATCCTGCCACCTGCTGGAACGGCCGTCCCCGGGCGGCGTGTCCCGTGCGGCGGAAGCCGCCCCGGACGCCGAAGCGCGCGCGGAAGTGTCGGGAAGCAGTGCGGCTGAGTTCATGATACCCAGCGTATCAGGTACGATTGGTATCGATAACTTCCGCGCATCCCGCCAGTCGCCCCCAGGAGATCCTCCATGCCAGAATCGGCCATTTCCGCCAGTGTCCCCGTCCGGAAGGCAGTGGTGATCGGGGGGAACCGCATCCCCTTCGCCCGCTCGGGCGGCCCGTACGCCTACTCCTCCAACCAGGACATGCTCATTGCGGCGCTGGACGGCCTGGTGGCGCGGTTCGGGCTGCAGGGGGAGCGAATCGGGGAGGTTGCGGCAGGGGCGGTGCTCAAGCACTCCCGTGACTTCAACCTCACGCGAGAAGCAGTGCTCGGATCCGCCCTGTCGCCCACGACGCCCGCCTATGACCTCCAGCAGGCCTGCGCAACGGGACTTGAAACCGTGGTGGGACTCGCCAACAAGATCAAACTGGGGCAGATCGAGTCCGGGATCGCCGGTGGCGTCGATTCCGCTTCGGATGCCCCCATCGCGGTCAGCGAAGGGCTTCGCCGCATCCTGCTGGATCTTGCGCGCGCGAAGACGACCCAGCAGAAGATTCGAACGCTGGGCAAGCTGCGCCCCAGGGACCTGGCCCCGAACGCACCCACCACCGGTGAACCACGCACCGGGCTGTCCATGGGCGAGCACCAGGCCCTTACGACGGCGGCCTGGGAAATCAGTCGGGAAGCGCAGGACGAACTGGCTTACTTGAGCCACTCCAACCTCGCCGCCGCCTATGAGCGGGGTTTCTTCACCGATCTGGTGACGCCGTACCGGGGTCTCACCAGGGATGCGAACCTGCGCCCCGACACCTCCCGCGAGAAGCTCGCGACACTCAAGCCCGTGTTCGGGAAGGCGCTGCCCACACCGGCCACCATGACGGCGGGCAATTCCACACCGCTCACCGACGGCGCATCCGTGGTGCTGCTGGGCTCCGAGGATTATGCGCGGGAGCACAACCTGCCCATGCTGGCGAATGTGGTCGACGCCGAGGCCGCTGCCGTGGACTTCGTGAACGGCAAGGAAGGGCTCCTCATGGCCCCGGTCTACGCCCTGCCACGGCTGCTCAGGCGCAACTCCCTCACCTTCGCGGACTTCGACTTCTTCGAGATCCACGAGGCCTTCGCCGGCACGGTCCTCAGCTCGCTCGCCGCCTGGCAGGACGAGGACTTCTGCCGCAATCAGTTGGGACTCGACGGGCCGCTGGGAACCATCGACCGCGCCAAACTCAACGTCAACGGATCATCACTTGCAGCAGGCCACCCTTTCGCAGCGACAGGCGGACGCATTGTCGCCTCGCTTGCGAAGGCACTGTCCGAGAAGGGCTCGGGGCGTGGACTGATTTCCGTGTGTGCCGCCGGCGGCCAGGGTGTCGTCGCCATTCTCGAGGCGCGCTGACAATGGCCGACAAGTACCTTGAGCTCATCAAAAATCCGCTTCCCTCGAAGATCGCCAGGTCGCTCGGTCTCCCACGGCCCGCCGAACTCCGGCGCCACGCGCCGGGCGCGGCGCTCGCGGACCACCCCGTTCTCGTCGTCGGCTCCGGTGCCGGTGCCGATGCACTGGCCGGCGAATTGCTGTCCTGGGATCTCGAGATCCGCCGTCATGCACGTCCGGGCGAGACGCTGAGCGCGGCGATCGTCGTCCTCGACGACGTGTCGTCGCCCGGCGACCTCGCCGCGCCCCTGCTCGAGCTCGGGCAGGCAGTCCGGCTCCTGGCTGCGGGCGGCCGGATCGTCGGACTGTTCCGCGCGCCGCGGGAATCGACGGACCCGGCAGAGGCGGCAGCGCGGCAGGGCATCGACGGAGCTATCCGGTCCCTGGCCCGCGAGCTGCGCCGCGGCGCCACCGCCAACGGCATCGTCCTCGAGCGCTCCGTGAGCGTGGAGGATTCCGGCGTGCTGGCCACCCTGCGGTTCCTCCTCTCGGGGAAGAGTGCCTATGTCGACGGCCAGTTCCTCGCCGTCGGCCCGGCAGGGCCGATCGCTTCACCGGCGGACAGCCGCGGAGCCGCAGACCTCGACCGACCCCTCGCGGGCAGGACCGCGCTCGTGACGGGTGCCGCAAGGGGTATCGGTGCGGAGATCGCCGTGGTGCTGCAACGCGACGGAGCGAACGTCGTCGTCGTGGATATCCCGGCCGCGGGCGAGCAGCTGGCCCGGGTGGCGAACCGGGTGGCCGGGACCGCGCTGCAGCTCGACATCACGGCGCCCGACGCCGGAGCGCGCATGCTCGCGCATGTCGCCAGCCGCTACGGCACCCTTGACATCCTGGTGCACAACGCCGGCATCACGCGGGACAAGCTGCTCGCGAACATGGACGCAGCACGGTGGGACTCGGTGATGGACGTCAACATCATCTCCCAACTGCGCATCAACGAGGCGGTTCTCGCCTCCGAGGTCTTCGCGGCTGACGGGAGGATCGTGAGCCTCGCCTCGACCAGCGGCATCGCCGGCAACCGCGGGCAGAGCAACTATGCCGCATCCAAAGCCGGTGTGATCGGCATGGTGCGCGCCACCTCTGCCCGGTTCGAGAACAGCGCGCGCACCATCAATGCCGTGGCACCCGGTTTCATCGAGACCGAGATGACGGCCAGAATTCCACCCCTGACACGGCAGGTGGCACGGCGCCTCAGCAGCCTCCAGCAGGGCGGGCTTCCCGTCGACGTCGCCGAGACCATCGCGTTCCTCGCCTCCGGTTCCGCCGCGGGAATCAACGGCCAGGTGGTGCGGGTGTGCGGACAGAACCTGGTGGGGGCATGAACGAGGTGGTCCTCGGGCAGGTCCCGTCCCTGCCCGCGCTGTACCGGGGCGCGGTGCTCCGTGCGGCCCGGCGGCGTTTTCGCGGTTCGGCTGTCCGGCTCGAGGTGCCCTCCGTCCGCCACCGGGCGGAGCGCATCCGCGTGGACCCGGGGGAACTGACCGCATTCCAGCACCTGCTGGGCGAACCCGCACGGGACGCCCTGCCCTCCGCCTACGTTCATACCGTCGCTTTCCCGATCGCCATGAGCGTCCTGGCGCGGCCCGATTTCCCGTTGCCGCTGCTCGGCATGGTGCACCTGGGCAGTACCGTGGAGCAGTTCCGGAGTATCTCCCTGACGGAGCAGCTGGATGTCGTTGCCTACGCCGAAGACCTTCGCCCGCACCGTGCGGGTACGCAGGTGGATGTCGTCACCGAAGTGTCAGGAGAGGGTTCCGCCGTGTGGAGGGGGCGCTCGGTGTACCTGGCGCGGGGAGTGCGGCTGCCCGATGCAGCCAACGCGTCACGGAAGGACTCCTCCGGCCGGCACCCGGCCCCGTCGTTCGTTCCGCCCGC
Source organism: Arthrobacter sp. CAN_A214 (assembly GCF_015751955.1). Classification (NCBI taxonomy): domain Bacteria; kingdom Bacillati; phylum Actinomycetota; class Actinomycetes; order Micrococcales; family Micrococcaceae; genus Arthrobacter; species Arthrobacter sp. CAN_A214. The sequence continues at coordinate 38,857 of NZ_JADOUU010000013.1, read as the reverse complement.
ACCCACCGGGATCTGGGAACTCGACGGTGGGACCGGGCGGCGCTATGCGGCGGTCTCGGGGGACTGGAACCCCATCCACCTGAGCTCCGTCTCAGCGAAAGCACTCGGGATGAAGCGGTCCATCGCGCACGGGATGTACCTCGCGGCCCGCATGGTGGGCCAGGCCTGCCCCGCCCCGGTCGATGAACTGCGCTGGAGCATCGACTTCGCCACACCGGTGCTTTTGCCGGGCAGCGTCGCTGTCGCCTTCACGGAAGCGCCGGCCGGCATGCCGCAGGGCGACAGGCCGGGGAAGCAGAATGGCGCACACGCCGAAAGGCGAGCCGATTACCCGCAGGACGGCCTCGCGCCGATTCAATCCCTCCGCACCGACGTCGTCGGCTGGTCCCGGGAACGCAACCGGCCGCACTTCACCGGGTGGGTGGAACGCTCCGCCTAGAATGGGCGGATGAACGACCTGCTGCTCCAGGCCCGGGAGCTCGACGCCCGGGACCCGCTGGCCTCCTACCGCACCCGTTTCCTGACCGCGGAGGAGAACGACGTCGTCGCCTATCTCGACGGCAATTCACTCGGCAGGCCCTTGGCTGCGACGCCCGATACGCTGACTGCGTTCGTGCGCTCGCAGTGGGCCGGGCGCTTGATCCGCGGCTGGGACGAGGGCTGGCTGGCGCTTCCGGAGCGGATCGGCGACCGTTTGGGGGAAGTGGCCCTCGGGGCCGCCCCCGGGCAGTGCATCGTGGCGGATTCGACGAGCGTACTTCTCTACAAACTGGCCCGCGCCGCCATCGCTGCCCGTCCGGGCCGGTCCGAAATCGTGATCGACCGCGATAACTTTCCCACTGACCGCTTCATCATGGAGGGAATCGCCCGGGAGTGCGGCCTCACCATCCGGTGGCTCGACACCCGGTACGACGCCGGGGCGACCGTTCCCGAAGTCGCCGCCGCCGTCGGGCCGGACACGGCACTCGTGGTGCTGAGCCACGTGGCGTACCGGTCGGGGCACTGCGCCGACGTGCCCGGCATCACGGACGTGATCCACGACGCCGGCGCGCTGGCCCTGTGGGACCTCAGCCATTCGGTGGGTTCGGTGCCGGCGGAGCTCGACGCCTGGGGCGTCGACTACGCGACGGGCTGCAGCTACAAGTACCTCAATGGCGGCCCGGGTGCTCCCGCCTGGGCCTACGTGGCATTCCGCCACCTCCCGGACTTCTCCCAGCCCATTCAGGGCTGGCTGGGCAGTGCCGATCCCTTCGCCATGGGCGGCTCCTATGAGCCTGCGCGGGGGATCCGGAGGATCGTCTCGGGAACACCGCCGATCATGGGCATGCTCGCCCTGCAGGACATGCTGGAGGTGATTGCCGACGCGGGGATGGCGCAGGTCCGGGCGAAGTCGATGGCGCTGACCGATTTCGCCGTGCGGGCCGTGGATGAACTGCTCGGGAACGACGGCGTGGTGGTGGCGTCTCCCCGGTCCGCCGGCCAGCGTGGCGGCCACATCACCATCGACCACCCGGGCTTTGCGGCCATGGTGCCTGAGCTGTGGGCTGCCGGAGTGATTCCGGATTACCGGAACCCCTCAGGAATCCGTCTGGGACTCTCGCCGTTGTCCACCTCCTTCGAGGAGACCCTGCACGGTGTGACCAGCATCGCCGAGAGGATGCGGCAGCAATAGCTTCCATGCATTCTCCGATCCCGCAGCGTCGATGAGCGAGTTCGCCTCCGTCTGGTGGGGCCTTGTCGTCGCAGGTTTCTCGATGGTTCCGGCGCCCGCCATCGAAGAGCTCCACCTTGCCGGGATCCTGGGTGCCGCCGTCGTGCTGTCCCTGCCTGCGGTCACGTGGCGCTATTTCGGCTTGTTCGTGACCACCGTGCATGAACTCGGACACGCGGTTGCCGCTCTGGTGTCGCTGCAGCGGGTGAGCGGAATCGAGCTGCGGTTCGACCACTCGGGCGTCACCAGAACCCGGGGAAGGGGTGGCTGGCGCGCGGTCTGGACGGCCTTCTGGGGCTATCCGGTGCCGGCTCTTGTCGGGACCGGTCTGGTGGGTGCCGCGGTTTCGGAGCTGCGTCGATAGCACTGTCCCTCAGTGCGCTCATTCTTCTTGCCCTGGTGTTCCTCATCCGCAATGTGCAGGGGTTCGTGGTCGCCGGGCTGCTCGTGGGCCTGTCGACGGCGCTCGTCTGGTATGCCAGCCCGCTCCTGACCGGTTACGCGACGCTGTCGACGGGCGTCGCACTCCTCGTCGGTGCCGTCAAGGACTGGTTCAAGGTGACGGGGGTGCATACCGGCAGGCGCTCGGCACTGGCGTCTTCTGACGCATACCTCCTCGCCCAGCGCAGCGGTGTTCCCGCCGTCGTCTGGCTGGGAATTTTCGCGTGCATCATCGGCGGGTGCATCCTCGGGACGGCGGGTCTCCTCTACGGAGCGGCGTTCCGCTCGTCCTGAACGTTTCCGCTTCGGGTGTCCGGCGCGGAGCGCGGGGACGGGGTCGTCAGGAACTCTGTGAGGTCGAAGGCGGGTGCCTCCTCGAGCTGCGCGTAGGTGCAGGAGGCGGGCTCGCGGTCGGGCCTCCAGCGGTTGAACTGGGTGGTGTGGCGGAAACGCTCACCTTCCAGGTGGTCGTACCGGACCTCGATGACCCGCTCCGGCCGCAGCGGGGTGAAAGTGAGGTCCTTGCCCCCGGACCAGCGGCTGCCCTCGGCATTGCGTGGCGTGCGGGTTCCGTCCTGTTCCCTGGCGGAAGACCATGGATGGCCTTCGGGAAGAGTGATCAATGGTTGCAACTCGGTGAACAGTTCCTTCCGACGGGCTGCAGGAAATGCGCTGACCACTCCCACGGCTGCCAGATCTCCGTCATCCGTGTACAGCCCGAGCAGGAGGGAACCGATGCTTTCGGCGTCGGCCTTGTGCGTGCGGTAGCCGGCGACCACGCAGTCGGCCGTCCTCTCGTGCTTGATCTTGAACATAGCCCGTTTATTGGGTTGGTAGGCGCCCTCGAGCGGCTTCGCGACGATCCCGTCCAGGCCGGCACCTTCGAACTGTGCGAACCATTGCCCGGCCACGACCGGATCCCTCGTAGCGGGCGTGAGGTGGATGGGCGGCCGCGCGACGGCCAGCGTTTCCTCGAGAAGTCGGCGGCGCTCGACGAACGGCGATCGGCTGTGGTCCTCTCCACCTCGGGCGAGGATGTCGAACGCGACGAAGCTCGCCGGGGTCTGTTCCGCCAGGAGTGCGATCCGGCTGGCTGCCGGGTGGATCCGCTGTTGAAGCACCTCGAACTCGAGCCGTCCACCTACCGCGAGCACAACCTCACCGTCGAGGACACAACGATCGGGCAGGTTGTCCTTGAGTGCAGCGACGAGCTCGGGGAAGTAGCGCGTCAGAGCCTTTCCGTTCCGGGAACTGATCTCCAGCTCGACGCCGTCTCGGAAGACGATGGCCCGGAACCCGTCCCATTTCGGCTCATAGCTGAGTGGACCTTCGGGAATTCGGGGCACGGATTTCGCGAGCATCGGGGCAACGGGCGGCATCACGGGAAGGCGCATGGTTCCTATTGTCGCCTTCCTCGCCGCGCCCATGCAGTCCTGCGATCCTGGAGGGCCGCCTCCGGCGCCACTTCCCCTCCCGGCGCATCCTTCCTCGTGCGACGCGGCGGCACAGTCATCGCCGCCACTTCTTCAAGCCGGGGGTGGAGGTGGTCGCCGTCGTCCACGGTTCCCGTCTGCCACCACAGCCGGAGCCCCTCCGGCCCGCCCTCGAGCCCGGCCAGGTTGTTGTCGAACCACGGTCCCCGGATGTTCCGCCAGCGGAACGGCGGGTCGGGGACCTTGACGGAGCGCGCCACGAGCGCTCCGACCGGTGCGGCGAACCCATAGGAGAGGATCGCGGTGGACGAGCGCAGGAGCCGGGGAAGCGGGTTACGGATAGGGGAGCAGACCGCCTGGAGGATGCGGCTGCCGGAAGGCCGATCCACCTCGGAGACGTAGGAGAAGTGCACGTCTCCCGAGAGGAAGGTCACCGTCTCGGGTGCCGGGCCACGCTTGCCGTCCGCCACCTCCGTAGCCATCAGCGCCACGTCCCGGAAACTGTTCTGGAAGGCGGCCCAGTGCTCGAGATCCATGCCCTGCCGCAGCTTCTCTCCCAGCAGTGCGCCCGCCTTTCCCCAGGCACCCTGCGCGAGTGCCTCGTCCCAGGACTCGATATGGTGCAGCCCGAGGGGCAGCAGGAACGGCAGTGAGGTGCCGACCAGCAGATGGCGGAAGCCACCCACCATCTTGCTGTCGAGCCAGGCCGTCTCCTCCTCGTTCAGCAGGGCACGTGCATCAGGGGTGAGCACGCGGGCTACGCGGGAGTCCACCACGATCAGGCGGGTGTCATCGAAGTCCCGGACATAGCTCCACCGATAGCTCGCGGGGTCCTTGTCGGCGCGGTCCGCGAAAGCGTCGAGCTCCGCGCTCAGATCCAGCTCGTCGTCGCCGTGGTGGTTGATGATCCGCTGCCAGATCCTATCCTCGGCGCGCCGCTCCGGTGACAGGTTGCCGAGGTGCTGGTACACCCAGTAGGACGCCAGACCCGCGACGATCCGGTCCTGCCACCAGGAGGTGGCCTCCATTTCCTGCTTCCAGCTCATGGAGGCATTCCAGTCATCGCGGATGTCATGGTCATCGAAGATCATGGCGCTGGGGAGGGTGGACAGCAGCCAGCGGTTCGCATCGTCGGACCAGGCAAGGCTGTACAGGTGGGCGTACTCCTCGTAGTCCTTGAGCTCGGCCCCCGGATCTTCCCGGATGTCCCGGCGTGCCGCGATGAACTGCTGCATCTCCTCGCTGGTGGAATCGGCATAGACCTGGTCGCCGAGAAACAGGATCAGATCCGGCCTCGGGAACGCGGCGTCGTCCGCCATGGAAAGCGCGTAGGCGCGCATCGCATCGACGCCGTGGGTCCGGTTGCCCTCCTTGGTGTGGGGGATGCTGGTGCGACATGACCCGAAGGCCAGCCGCAGGGGCTCGCCCACGGTGCGCGTGGCAATGACCGACGCGGGAAACTTCAGTTCAGGGCCCTGGGACAGGTCCGGCCAGACCTGGCGACCATTGATCTCGACGGTGTAGGCGGTTCCGCTACCCGGTTGGAGCCCGGTCACTTCGACGAGCGCGTAGTGGTGGCCGTGGACGGCGAACGTTCGCGCCGTCCAGGACCCCTGGCCGGTCCGGACGACGACGGACGCGGCTTCTCCGGTCTCCACCCAGATGCTCGCCGACGTTTCGTCGACGTACCGCAGCATGGGCCCGAGCACCAGGGGTGTTGTGGTCATGAGTATGTTCTACCCCTCGAAGGCCGGGACGGCTAACCGATCGTGCTACCCCGAAGGATTCCGCCTCCGAAAAACGGCTGCTCCGAGGGCACGGGCGATTCCGAATTGCGTTGTGAGACCGTGATCGGAAAAGGCCTCCTCCTGACCGTTCTGGTTGTAGAGTGCGTCTCATCAGGCTCAGTACTCACTTCAGCCCCAAAGCAGAACAGGTTGATCCATTGAACAAGCGACTCCTCATGGCACTCTCCGTCAGCGCACTGCTTCTTGGCGGGTGTGCATCCGCAGAGAACGCCGGAGACAGAACCGCCACGGCCGGCACGACCGGCGAGGCGAGCACCACACCGTCGGAGTCTTCTGCCGCACCTTCTTCCGCGCCACCGGTCACGCCGTCGGTCACGCCGTCGGTCACGCCGTCGGTCATGCCACCGGTCACGCCGTCGGCTGAGCCCACACCGCTCCCGGTCGAACCATCGGTCGAGTCGAGTGAACCTTCGCCGGAGCCTGTGGAAGTACAGGAGCCACCGGCCGCCGTACCGATTCCGCCGTCACCTGTCGATCCCCAGCTGCCGTCCGACACGTCCCCGTACCCGGGCAGCTCGCCGTCCGTCGCGTTCAGTGCCCCGGTGACGCCCGAATGGTCCATCTGGATTGCAGGACGATCCTGGAAGGTCACGGGATCCGGGTATGTTCCTGGAGAGCAGCTGCGGATCTCCTTCGCCCCGTCCCAGACTGACAGTTCACCGATGGAGGACACCTTCGTCACCGTTGACGCAGACGGCCACTACACCACCTGGCTGGACGTCCCGGCCACTGCGACGCCGGGGACCTACAGCATTCTGACCTCGGCCGTTCCGTTCACCGAAGCAAGCAGGAGATCCGGCCTGGTCGAGGTCGTCGCCGCCTTCTAGGGCCCGGATGCCCGTGTCGTCGCGCCGTGTAGCCGCAGGGTGGGCGTAGTGGGGCGGACGTTCGGCCGTGGCGGCCGGCGTGGGCACCCTTCGCACTTTCAGCCGGCGCCACCCGCCGGCACGGTTGTTCGCGATGATTTGCCGAAGCATCGCCGACAAAGCAGGGACGTTGATCGGATCACCGTCGCGGAATGCGATCGTCCGGGCCGGGAGACGAGAGCTCGCGCCGTTCGGAAATTTCTAGAGCGGCTTTTTGGCCAGTAGTCGAACCCAATCAGGTGTCGGCTTCCCGAGCTTCCGATCGGTCGTCATCCGAAGGCGGGCTGCCCTGATCCGGACCCGCTCCTGTGAACCGGATTGCGATGCTGCGGCGGATGCGTGCTGGCCAGCTGTTTCGTTCTTCTGGCTCATCGGTGACGTCGCGTTCATCGTCAACCTCCTTCGTCGTCGTCGTTCCATTGTCCCGCACCTCGTCAATGCCGTCCACGCTTCCCAGCGGATGCAGCGGTTCCGCCCACGCCACTTCGAGGACCGACAGCTCCTCAGGGCCGGCGAGCTCACTTTCGGCGAGCAGCTCCAGTACACCCAGCCCGAGTTCCTGGCGGTGGAAATCGTCAGACATCGACGCGTCCAGCGCCCATTCCGCCCGTGTCCACCATTGGGATCGCTGGTCGGCTTTCCGGCGGTCCTTGATGTTCTGCCAGGCGAAATAACCGGTGATGATCGCCGTGAGGAGGATGGCGAACGGTCCGAGGGCTCCCACCACTTCCCACCACGGGGTGCCGTCCGAAACGACGTCGACCACAACCGGATCCGGCGGGGGAGCCGAGGTGAGCGGAATCATCGTGCCAGCCTATGCGTGGTCGGAGGCACAAAAAAACCCCGGCGAACCGGGGTTTTCATTGTGCGCGGAGGGGGACTTGAACCCCCACCCTCGTTAAAGGACTAGCACCTCAAGCTAGCGCGTCTGCCATTCCGCCACCCGCGCAGGTGGTGGTTTCGCGGTCAGAAACCGTCGAAAGCAACGAGAAAAACTCTAACACGAGTTAGCCCTGTGGTTTGAATCGAGGAGTTCCACCGGCAACCGGAGCAGGGGACGCGCCCGCAAAAGCCCATCCGCGTGACGGCGACTCGGTAGGCTGGACGGGCACCCTACAAGCCAGGAGGACGCAGTATGAGCATCATGCCCGAAGACGAAGTTGTACGAATCTGCCAGGAACTGATCCGCATCGATACCTCGAACTTCGGCGACAACGCGGGGCCGGGGGAACGGGTCGCAGCCGAGTACACCGCGGCGCTCATCGAGGAGGTGGGCCTCGCGACACAGACCTTCGAGGCTGCTCCCGGGCGGGCATCCGTCCTGGCCCGCATGGAGGGCAGCGACTCATCGCTGCCTGCACTGGTGGTGCACGGACATCTGGACGTCGTTCCCGCCCAGAAGGAGGACTGGTCCGTCGACCCCTTCGGCGGTGAGGAAAAGGACGGTCTTATCTGGGGTCGCGGTGCCGTGGACATGAAGGACATGGACGCCATGATTCTTTCGGTCCTCCGACACATGAAGCGGAACGGCATCAAGCCCAAACGGGACCTCATTTTCGGCTTCTTCGCCGATGAGGAGGCCGGAGGCAACTATGGCGCGTCCTGGCTCGTGGACAACAAGCCGGAGCTCTTCGAAGGAGCCACCGAAGCAATCTCGGAGGTGGGCGGCTTCTCCTCCACCATTGGAGGCCAGCGCACCTATCTCCTGCAGACGGCGGAGAAAGGGATTTCCTGGCTTCGGCTGGTGGCGCACGGCCGGGCAGGACACGGCTCCCAGATCAATACCGACAATGCCGTGACTCGCCTTGCCCGGGCGGTCTCGAAAATCGGCGACTACTCCTGGCCCATCGAGCTGACTCCCACCACGCGCCAGTTCCTCGACGGCGTCACCGAACTCACCGGCGTCGAGTTCGACCCTGACCACCCAGAGGTCCTGCTTGCCGAACTCGGCACGGTAGCGCGCTTCGTCGGCGCAACCCTCCAGAACACGTCGAACCCCACGATGCTCAAGAGCGGCTACAAGCACAATGTGATTCCGGGCACGGCCGAGGCCGTGGTGGACGTCCGGACCCTTCCCGGGCAGCAGGACCAGGTCCTCGAGATCGTGCGCGCACTGGCAGGGGAAGGAGTGGACGTCTCCTACGCGCACAAGGATGTCTCCCTCGAGGTGCCCTTCTCCGGCAATCTGGTGGACTCGATGATCGATGCCCTGCACAGCCAGGATCCGGGGGCGAAGGTGCTCCCATATACGCTGTCAGGCGGTACCGACAACAAGTCGCTGAGCCGTCTCGGCATCACCGGCTACGGTTTTGCACCGCTGCAACTGCCCGACGAGTTGGACTTCACTGGCATGTTCCACGGCGTCGACGAACGCGTGCCCGTAGACTCGTTGCGTTTCGGCGCGAAGGTGCTTACGCGCCTGTTGACCACCTACTGACGCGCTACTGGGAATCCGGGGTGCGTTCGACCCGGAGGACTTTACGCCTCAACCAGAAGCGCCTGCTCCCGCTGGTGTAGATGCAGCTGCGCTCGAGTTCCCACTTACCGTACTCGGCGTGTTCGGTGATCAGTTTGCGCGTGGCCGGCAACGGTTCGCCGGGATTGATCGTCACGACCAGGTACTCGTACTGGCGGCTGAAATCGCGCTGGCGGACCGTAGTGGAATTCAGAAATTGTTCTTTCATATCCCTCCAATTCTGATCACTTTACCTATAACGTCTAGTGCATGAGCATAGATCCGCGTGTCGCGCTCCAGGCCCTCGTCACAGCACTCGAAGAGCACCTCGCGGCGTCGGCATCACGGCGGCGGGAGGACGATCCGGCCGTTGAGGCCGCGTACCTGGCGATCGCCGATGCGTTCGAAGTCTATGAGGAAGTCCTCTACGACGCGTACGGCGAAGTGACCCCGCTGGAGATCTATGAGGAGTCCGACGACGAATCGGACGACGAGAGCGACGAGAGCGACGAGTCCGACGAGTCCGACGAGTCCGACGACGAGCGCATCACCCCAGGTGAGCGGGCTACGCCGTAGGAACCGATACTTCGTCGAGGACATCCGCAATAGGCTGCGGAATGGCCTTGAGGTTCGTCTGCAGGAGCTCCTTCAGCTGGTGGGGAGTCCTTGCGCCCAGGATCACCGAAGAGACGCCCGGTCGATGAAGCAGCCACCGCAGTGCCAGTTCATGGGGCTGCAGGTCCAAACCCTTCGACGCGGTGCAGAGGGCTTCGATGATCCGCTGCGGCCGACCGGTCAGGTAGGAATCGACATAGGGCGCCCAGACCTCGGATGCGCCGCGTGAATCCGATGGCAGACGGCCCCGGTATTTTCCGGTGAGGACTCCCCGCCCCAGCGGCGCCCAGGCGAGGATCCCCGCATCGAAGGCGGCGGCGGCTGGAACGGCCTCGGATTCCACCCGGCGGTTCACGAGCGAATACTCGACCTCGTTGGCAACTAGAGGGAAGCCCGCCGTCGCAGCAAGGCGCGCGAACTCCCAGCCCGAATGGTTGGAGGCCCCGACATAACGGGCACGCCCGGAGGTATAGGCATGTTCAAGGGCGCTCAGTGTTTCGTGCAGCGGCACGGAGGCGTCGCAGGCGGGGGCGAGCCACAGGTCGACGGAATCGGTGCCGAGCAGCGTCAACGAGGCGTCGAGTGAATCCAGCAGGCCCCGGCGGGAGGTATCGACGCTTCCGGTTCCACTTCGCGGTGAGCCGCCCTGGATGGTCAGCACTATTTCCGAACGGGCCACCGTGTCGCCGATGAAACTGCCCAGCATCGCTTCCGCCTGACCCTCGCCGTACCCGGCCGCCGATTCGATCAGGGTGCCCCCGGCTTCGGTGAAGAGCCTCAGCTGCTCCCGCGCGGCCTCTTCCTCCACCTCACGGCCCCAGTTCATGGTGCCGAGTCCGAGCGCCGACACGGACAGGCCGCTCGATCCCACGTTTCGCCGTTGCATAGTGCAAGCCTAAAGCCTGGGCGGAAAAGGTTGCTCTAAGGTCGTAAGAGTGAATTGGATCGAAGCTGTCGTCCTCGGATTTGTCCAGGGGCTTACTGAATTCCTGCCCATCTCCTCGAGTGCCCACCTCCGCATCGTGGGTGAGCTCCTTCCCAATGCCCAGGATCCCGGAGCCGCCTTCACCGCGATCACCCAACTGGGGACCGAGGCCGCGGTCGTCGTGTTCTTCTGGCGGGACATCGTCCGGATCCTCAGGGCATGGTTCGGTTCCCTGAGGGGCTCGGTGCCCCGGAACGATCCGGACGTGCGCATGGGGTGGCTTGTGATCCTCGGCAGCATCCCTATCGGCGTGCTCGGGTTGCTGTTCCAGAACCAGATCGAAGGGGCGTTTCGCAGCCTCTGGATCGTGGCGACCACCCTGATCGTCTTCGGTCTGATCCTGGCAGTCGCGGATGCGGTAGGAAAGCAGACAAGGGACCTCGGTCAGCTGACCTACCGGCACGGCATCCTCTACGGCTTCGCGCAGGCGCTTGCCCTCATTCCCGGTGTGTCACGCTCCGGCGGGACGATCACCGCCGGACTCCTGATGGGCTATACGAGGGAGGCGGCAGCGCGTTATTCGTTCCTGCTGGCCATCCCCGCAGTGTTCGCCAGCGGCTTCTACCAGCTCGCCAAGAGCGTGGGCACGCCAGGGCCCTTTGGCCTGGGGGAGACTGCGCTCGCTACGGGAATCGCCTTCGTGGTGGGATTCGCCATCATCGGCTGGTTCCTGCGCTTCGTTTCTACCCGCAGCTACAGCGTGTTCGTCTGGTACCGCGTTCTCCTCGGGCTCGCTCTCTACGCCCTGCTGGGCTTCAACGTCATCAACGCCTGACGGGCCGACGTAAGCTAGGGAAGTGATTGCGTGGAACCTGAGCCCTGTCCCTGATGTTGCCGGTAGCCAGTCGAGGATCGAACTGTTCGACACCGCCCAGGGAGAAATAGTGGAACTTCCCGCTGAACCGGCGGCGAGCCTCTACGTCTGCGGAATCACCCCGTACGATGCGACGCATCTGGGCCACGCGTCCACCTATGTCGCCTTCGACCTCCTCAACCGCACCTGGCGGGACAGCGGCTCCACGGTGAGCTACGTCCAGAACGTCACCGACGTGGATGATCCCCTGCTCGAGCGTGCTACGGCCACCGGGGTGGACTGGCGGGAACTGGCCGAGCAGCAGATCGAGCTCTTCCGGACGGACATGGCTGCGCTGAACGTCCTGCCCCCTGATTCCTATATCGGTGCCGTCGAGTCCATCGACTGGATCGTCCCCGTGGTCGAATCCCTCGTGCACCGCGGCCTCGCCTACGCTGTCGATGGCAACGCGACAGAGCCCGACGGCGACATCTACTTCTCCCTCGACGCGGCCGCCGCGCTTTCCCCGGAGGATGCCGACCGCTGGTTCCTGGGCCAGGTGTCCCACCTTTCCGAGGAGCAGATGCTTCCGCTCTCGGCGGAGCGGGGCGGCGACCCCGACCGCCCCGGCAAGCGCAACCGGCTCGATCCGCTGCTCTGGCGCCAGGCCCGGCAGGGCGAACCCGCCTGGTATGGAGGGCTGCTCGGCAGCGGACGGCCGGGCTGGCACATCGAGTGCGCGGTGATCGCCCAACGGTTTCTTCCCTCGCCGTTCACCGTGCAGGGTGGTGGGTCCGACCTGGTCTTCCCCCATCACGAGATGAGTGCCGGCCACGCATGGGCGAGCAGTGACAAGCCGCTCGCACGCCACTACGCGCATGCTGGAATGGTGGGGTACGACGGCGGCAAGATGAGCAAGTCACGGGGCAACCTGGTGCTCGTCTCCGCTCTGCGTCGCGACGGCGTGGATCCTGCCGCCATACGGCTGGCGATCCTGAACTTCCACTACCGGACGGACTGGTCCTGGACCGACGCCGTCCTGCAGCAGGCCGTCGAGCGGCTGGGCCGCTGGCGCTCGGCACTGGCAGCCGTGACGCCGACGGACGTGAAGGAAGTGGTCATGGACATCCGCAGTGCGATGGCGTCCGACCTCGACGCCCCTGGTGCACTCGCCGCCGTGGATGCGTGGGCTGCACGTGCGGGCGAACATGTCGAGGACGAGGAAGCAGCCGACCCGGAGGCACAGGGCCAGCTGGTCGCTGCCCTGGACGCCCTGCTCGGTGTGCGGCTCTAACTGTTACCTACAGCTGTTACTCGCGGCGCCGCTTCTTGAGGTAACGCTCGAACTCCCGTGCGATCGACTCCCCGCTGGCTTCCGGGAGGTCGACGGTGTCCTTGGCCTCCTCGAGCTGCCGGACATATGCCGCCACCTCGGGATCCTCGGTAGCCAGCTCATCCACACCGCGTTCCCAGGCTTCCGATTCCTCGTTCAGCGCCTGCGTCTCCACGCCCACCTGGAGGACTTCCTCGAGCTTGCTGAGCAGCGCCAACTGGGCCTTGGGCGAAGGCGACTGACCGACGTAGTGGGGCACTGCGGCCCAAAGGGACATGGTCGGGATGTCGGCGAGCAGCCCCATCTCCGCGAGCACTCCGACAATCCCGATAGGGCCCTCATAAGTGGACGGTTCCACCTCGAGACTTTCCCTCACGAGGTCGTCATCGGAGGTCACCGTGACGGGAATCGGCCGCGTGTGCGGGACATCGGCCAGCAGCGCACCCACCAGGACGATGCAGTCGACGTTAAGTTCTTTCGCCGAGGCCACGAGTTCCGCTGTATAGGCGCGCCACTTATAGGAGGGCTCGACACCGTGGACAAGGATGATGTCCAGATTGGAGTTCGGCACGGACGCCTTGCTGATCTTCGTATTGGGCCATTTGATGCGCCGCTGCCCCGATCCGTTGCGTTTGATGACGGGCCGGGTGAACTGGAAATCGTAGAATTCGTCTGCGTCGATGGTCGAGATCTTTTCGCTTCCCCAGAAGCGTCCCATGTACTTGAGCGCGTCGCTGGCGGCCTCGCCGGCGTCGTTCCAGCCCTCGAAGGCGGCGAGCATGATGGTGATACGCCTGTCCGGCTCGGCGGCATCCTGAAAGAGGTCCCGTACGCCGCTTGGGGTGTTGTCGTCGAAGGTGTCCACGTGTTCACCCTAAACCTCGGTCCGCGCCGCTGTCAGTCGCTACCCTGCCGCTTCGCCGAAAGCTGATGTGACGGGGCCGGGACGAAGGACCGATGCGGAACGCACAGGACAGCCACCGTAGACTTGGAAGCATGCCTACACCTGTTCCGTCCAGCACAGCCGCGGGAATTTCCCCAGCACCGACGCCGCAGGGCGGCGGTCTTCTCCAGGCCGTCCTGTGGGACATGGATGGAACCATCGTGGACACCGAGCCGTACTGGATCGCAGCGGAATTGGATCTCGTTCAACGCCATTCCGGGACCTGGAGCACCGAACAGGCCGAGCAGCTGGTCGGCCAGGCCCTCGAATTCTCGGCGGGCATGCTGCAGGCCGCCGGCGTCGACCTGACGGTGCGGGAGATCATCGACCACCTCATCGGGGAGGTCGCCGAACAGGTCAAGTCCGAGGTTCCCTGGCGGCCCGGCGCGCGTGAGTTGCTCGAAGAGCTCCGCTCCATGGGCGTGCCCTGTGTTCTGGTGACGATGTCCGAACGCCTGCTGGCCACCGAGGTGGCCTCCCACCTTCCTGACGGCACGTTCGTCGAACTGGTCACCGGCGACATGGTGGGCCGCGGGAAGCCGGATCCCGAAGCGTACCAGCAGGCCTACAGCTTCCTGGACCACCGCATTCCCGGCCTCGAGAAGTCGCGCGTCGTGGCGATCGAGGACTCCCTGCCGGGAGTCACATCGGCCCTCGCAGCAGGAGTGGTGACAGTCGCCGTGCCGCATTTCGTTCCGCTGCCGCCCAACCCCCATTCCATCGAGTGGTCGACACTTCAGGGCAGGACCGTCCAGGATCTCGAGTCCCTGCTCCGAGCCGCGCCCTTCGCCGCAAAGGCGTCCCGGTGAACGGCGATCCAACCCGGAAGGGGACGGCCAAGGCCGACAGGAGTCCCGGAGTCTCCCTCGGAAGGATCGTCGGCATCCCGGTGATCCTCGCCTGGTCATGGTTCGCCATCACGGCTGTCATCGTGATCCTGTTCGGACCCAGGGTCGAGGATACGTTCCCCGGGATCGGTTCCGGGGCTTACGCAGTAGCACTCGGCTACGCGCTGCTCCTCGCCGGCTCGGTCCTGATCCACGAACTCGCTCACGCACTGTCAGCGCGTGCCTTCGGCTGGCCCACCGCGCGGATCGTCCTCAACCTGTGGGGCGGCCACACCCAGTTCGAACACTTCTCCGGCTCACCGGGCCGGTCGGTGGTCGTGGCGCTGGCAGGCCCCGCCGCGAACTTCATCCTTGCCCTCCTGGGATGGGTGATCCTCGGCGTCCTGGAACCGCGCACCGTGTGGTTCCTCCTCACCGAGATCCTCGTCTGGGCCAACCTGCTCGTCGCCATCTTCAATGTGCTGCCCGGGCTTCCCCTCGATGGCGGACGGATGGTCGAGTCCGCCGTGTGGAAAGCAACGGGGAGCCAGGACAAGGGCACCGTGGCGGCCGGCTGGGCCGGCCGCCTGCTCGTGGTGGTGCTGCTCGGCGTCGTCGTCGGAATTCCCCTGCTGCAGGGCCGGCAACCCGACCTCACGCTCATCTTCCTTGCCGTGGTCATGGGCGCTTTCCTGTGGATGGGAGCCAGTGCCTCGATCGACAACGCCAAAATGCGGCTTCGGCTGCCTGATATCAGTGCCAACCGTCTGAAACAGGCAGCAATAGGACTGCCAGCCGGAACCCCCGTGGCGCGGGTGCGGCGGATTCTTCGTGACACGCCGGCGTCGGCCATCGTCCTGACGGGAGCCAGCGGCCAGCCCGAGGCCGTCGTGGACGCCGGTGCCCTCGAGTCCGTTCCCGATTCCGCAGCGGACACGACGCCGGTCAGTGCAACGGCGCGTGCCCTTCCTGCGGGTGCCTACGTACCCGAGTGGGCGGAAGGACAGGAACTCGTCCAGTTCCTCGCGCGGCTCGAGGGAAACGAGTATGCGGTGATCGACAGCCGCGGCTCGGTGACCGGCCTCCTCCACCAGAAAACCGTGATCCAGGCCATCACCGGCAAATCGGCTCCCGGCACCAGGCCCTAGCCCCGACTTCCAGCCCCGAGGCGCGACGACGGCGCCGCAGGCCCGCGCCACCGCTTCCGCAGCCACACCGAAACCCCCGAAGGAATTCCACCATGAGTACACCCGCGAACCACCGCCCCCCGGGCCAGGCGCACGGTGCAGCAAGCAGGCGCGGCCCGTTCCGCGCTGGAGAACGTGCCCAGTTGACTGACGAAAAAGGGCGCATGAATACAGTGACCCTCACCCCGGGAGGGGCGTTCCACACGCACAAGGGATTCCTTCTCCACGACACCCTGATCGGCGAACCCGAGGGCACCATCCTTCCCAACACCACGGGCCAGCTCTACCAGGCCCTGCGGCCGTTGCTTTCCGACTTCGTCCTCTCCATGCCCCGCGGTGCTGCAGTGGTCTACCCCAAGGACGCCGGGCAGATCGTGACGATGGGCGACATCTTCCCGGGTGCCCGGGTGGTGGAGGCCGGCGTCGGCTCCGGGGCGCTGTCGATTTCCCTGCTGCGTGCTGTGGGGGACACCGGTTCCCTCCACTCGTTCGAGCGGCGCCCGGAGTTCGCGGAGATCGCCAAGGGCAACGTCGAAACGATCTTCGGCGGTCCGCACCCTGCCTGGAGGATCTCCCTCGGGGACTTCCAGGAGCAGGTCCTCCAGGAGGAGGGTCCGGGAACCGTCGACCGGGTGGTGCTGGACATGCTGGCGCCCTGGGAGTGCCTTGATGCAGTGGCAACGGTGCTCACCGCCGGAGGAGTGTGGGTGAGCTATGTGGCAACGGTGACGCAGCTGTCGCGCACTGCCGAGGCAATACGTGCCGACGGCCGTTTCACCGAACCGGAAGCTTGGGAGTCCATGGTCCGCGGCTGGCATCTCGAGGGCCTCGCCGTCCGTCCCGACCACCGCATGGTGGCCCACACGGGCTTCCTCCTGACCACCCGGCGCCTTGCGCCCGGTGCGGTCGGCTTCACTCCGAAGCGGCGGCCGTCGAAGACGGGCTTCAGCGAAGAGGACCTGAATGCCTGGACTCCGCAGGCCGTCGGTGAGCGGGATGTGTCGGACAAGCGCCTCCGTAGGGTTGCGAGGGACGCCTCATCCACCATCCAGCGGGGATCGCTCCCCGCCGAGGAGGCCCAGGCGCGGAGGGATGCGCTGCTCGAGGGAATCCCGGACAACAGCGCTCCGAACGACGGAGACCAGGGGTAGCCGACAGCCCGTTCCCCTCGGTCCGGGCAAGCGTAGGACGGCGGGTCTGCGCTATGGTCGAAACACAGCCCAGTGCCGAACCGAAGGTGGCGATACGCGATGGCGGAATCCGAAGAGCACGTTTCCCCTTCCGGGGGGCAGTCGCAGGAGCCGGCAGTGTATAACGGTGACAACGCCATGGCCCAGCGCCAGCTCAACGTCCTCCGCGACAAGCTGCGCCACATCGACCGCCAGCTCGCCTCGGCCACTTCGAACAACTCCCGCCTGGTGGCGGCCCTGGAAGCTGCCCGCACCGAGATCGTGCGGCTGAAGGCGGCCCTGGAGAAAGAAGGTGCCGCACCTTTCAGTTTCGCCACCGTCATACAGATCAACCTGCAACAGGCAGCCGAGCCGGGAACCACGACGCAGGCAACGGTGCAGGACACCGCGGATATCCTCCAGTCTGGACGGAAGCTCCGGGTCACGGTGAGCCCCCTGATCAACGTGCGCCAGCTCGCGCCGGGCCAGGAAGTGCTGCTGAACGAGTCGCTGACCATCGTGGCCGCGCTCGGCTACGAGCGGGCCGGGGAACTGGTCACCGTCAAGGAGCTCCTCGGGACCGACCGCGCGCTCGTGGTGGGGCGGATGGATGACGAGCGCCTCGTTCGGCTAAATGGGCACCTGCAGGGGGAGCGGATCCGGGTCGGCGATGCCCTGGCCGTGGACACGAAGTCCGGATTCGCCCTCGAGAAGGTGCCCCGCAGCGAGGTGGAGAACCTCGTCCTCGAGGAGGTACCGGACATCGCGTACGAGGACATCGGGGGACTGGGCCCGCAGATCGAGCAGATCCGCGACGCCGTCGAGCTCCCCTTCCTCCACCCCGACCTGTACCGCGAACACGGGCTCAAGCCCCCGAAGGGCATCCTGCTCTACGGTCCTCCCGGCTGCGGAAAGACACTGATCGCCAAGGCCGTCGCCAATTCCCTCGCCGCGCGTGCGGCGGAACGGTCGGGGTCCGAGCAGGTCCGCAGCTACTTCCTCAACATCAAGGGCCCGGAGCTGCTCGACAAGTACGTGGGGGAGACCGAGCGGCACATCCGGCTCATCTTCGCGCGGGCCAGGGAGAAGGCGTCTGACGGCAGCCCGGTGGTGGTGTTCTTCGACGAGATGGAATCGCTGTTCCGCACCCGCGGGACCGGAGTCTCCTCCGACGTCGAGACCACCATTGTTCCGCAGCTCCTCAGCGAGATCGACGGCGTCGAGAAGCTCGAGAACGTCATCGTGATCGGCGCGTCGAACCGCGAGGACATGATCGACCCTGCCATCCTGCGGCCAGGCAGGCTCGACGTCAAGATCAAGATCCAACGACCCGACGCCGAAGGGGCGGCGGAAATCTTCGCGAAGTACATCACCGACGGCCTGCCGCTCCACGCCGATGATCTCGCGGAGCATGGCGGCGACGCCCGGGTCACCATCGAGGAAATGATCCGGCGCACCGTCGAGAAGATGTACTCGACGGACAAATCCAACGAGTACCTCGAAGTCACGTACGCGAACGGTGACACGGAAATGCTCTACTTCAAGGATTTCAACTCCGGGGCAGTCATCCAGAACGTGGTGGACCGGGCGAAGAAATACGCCATCAAGGACCTGTTGCTCGAGGGCAGCAAGGGGCTCCGGATCGAGCACCTGATGCGCGCGGTCGTCGACGAATTCCGCGAGCACGAGGACATGCCAAACACTACGAATCCCGACGATTGGGCCCGGATCTCGGGCAAGAAGGGGGAGCGCATCACCTATATACGGACCATTGTGCAGGGCAAGGCGGGCCAGGAGCCCGGCAAGTCACTCGAGACGACGGCGAACACCGGTCAGTATCTGTGAGGGTCGGCACTCCTGGATCGTTCCCGACAGGCCCGGACGGAGTGACCGTGCACCGGGTCATGGGCACCGAAACCGAGTACGGCATCATCGCCCCCGGCCTGCCCTCGGCGAATCCCACACTCCTGTCCTCACAGGTGGTCAACGCGTACGCCGCGACGCTCCGGGAGGGCCTCGGCAACCTGGCCGGAACACGGTGGGACTACACCGATGAGGCGCCCCTCGCCGACGCGAGGGGCTGGCGGCTCGACCGGTCGGCGGCGCACCCCACCCAGCTCACGGACGAAGCGCCGGTACTGACCGCCGAGCAGATAGCACTTGAACGCGACGAACCCGCCGACAGCGCCGTCCTGATGAACCTCGTCCTCAACAACGGTGCCCGGCTCTACGTCGACCATGCGCATCCGGAGTACTCCTCGCCCGAGGTCACCAACCCGCACGACGCCGTGCTGTGGGACCGGGCGGGCGACCACGTCGCCCTCACCGCCATGCGGCGGATCGCCTCCACCCCCGGTTTCTCGCCGGTCCACCTCTACAAGAACAACACCGACAACAAGAGTGTCTCCTACGGTTCGCATGAAAACTATCTCGTGCCGCGGAAGGTGCCGTTCGGCCAGCTCGCGGCGTCCCTCATTCCCTTCTTCGTTTCCCGGCAGGTGCTGTGCGGTTCCGGGCGTGTGGGTATCGGGGCGCTGAACCAGGCACCCGGCTACCAGATCTCCCAGCGGGCCGACTTCTTCGAGAACGAGATCGGCCTGGAGACCACCGTACGACGCCCCATCATCAACACCCGCGATGAACCGCATGCGGTCGCCGAGAAGTACCGCAGGCTCCACGTGATCATCGGAGACGCGAACCTCAACGAAGTGTCCAACTACCTGAAGGTGGGGACGACGGCGCTGGTCCTTTCCCTCATCGAACACGGCCTGGCCCCCTTGCCCGAACTTGCCGATCCGGTGCGTGCGCTCCAGGTCATCAGCCACGACCCCACCCTCACCGCAACCGTGGAGCTTGCCGACGGCCGGTGGATCACCGGCCTCGACCTGCAGGAGGTCTACTTCTCAGCTGCCGCGAAAGCCGCCGACGCCGACCCCCAGACCGCCGATGTGCTGCGGCGGTGGGAAGGGCTTCTCGGTGTTCTGAGGACCGATCCCATGGCCGCCGCCGGGCAGGTCGACTGGGTGGCGAAGCTCAAGGTGCTGCAGGCATACCGCGACCGCGATTCGCTCGAGTGGGGGGATGCGAGGCTTGGACTGATCGACCTGCAGTATGCCGACCTGCGGCCGGACAAGGGTATCTATCACCGCCTGGCCCGACGCGGGGATGTGGAGCTGCTGGTGGGGCAGGCCGAGGTGGAGAGGGCCGCCGTCGAGCCTCCCCGGGATACCCGCGCGTACTTCCGCGGGAAGTGTATCTCCACGTTTCCGGCGCAGGTGGTGGGGGCGAGCTGGGACTCGATCATCTTCGAACTCCCTTCCCAGGAGAGGCTCCAGCGGGTCCAGACACGGGAACCACTGCGGGGGACCGCGGCGCTCACCGAACAGCTCTTCGAACAGGCGGCCGACGCCGAGGATTTCCTGGCCCGATTGTTGAGCGGCCCGGAACCACGCGTGGCACCATAGGAGTCAGCACAATCACTCCGGCGAAGGACACCATCATGGCGACACAGGACCACAGAAGCACCGGCGCGCGGCCGGAGGAACAGGAAGATGCCCAGCCGGAGCCGCTGCCTGCTCCCGCCGGCGCGCAGGAGAGCGCCGACACCCAGGGCGTCGATGACCTGCTGGACGAGATCGACGGAGTACTCGAGTCCAATGCGGAGGAGTTCGTACGGGGTTTCGTGCAAAAGGGCGGCCAGTAACGGATGATCCCGGAAGACGCAGCAGCAATAGTTTCCCGCGCCGCCTCGACGTCGTTCGCCGACCACCTTGGACGCGACCATCCCGAGCTGCTGCCCTCCAACCGCAGCGTCGGAACCATCGCGCCGGCGGCCGGCACCGCCGCCGGGCTCGCCCCGCACGCCACCACGATCGTCTCCATGACCTTCTCCGGCGGTGTCCTGATGGCCGGGGACCGCCGTGCGACCATGGGCAACATCATCGCGAGCCGGCATATCGAGAAGGTTTTCCCCGGCGACCTCTTCTCAGTACTGGGTATTGCCGGAAGTGCCGGAATCGGGCTTGATCTCACCCGGCTGTTCCAGGTCGAGCTGGAGCACTACGAGAAGATCGAGGGCACGCGGATGAGCCTCGACGGCAAGGCGAACCGGCTGGCAGCGATGGTGCGGCAGAACCTTCCCATGGCGCTGCAGGGCCTCGCCGTCGTGCCCCTCCTTGCCGGGTTCGATACCGAACGCAGGGAAGGAAGGCTTTTCTCCTTCGACGTGACCGGCGGGCGGTACGAGGAACAGGAACACCACAGCGTCGGTTCGGGCTCGGTTTTTGCTCGGGGCGCCCTGAAGAAGCTGTGGAAACCCAACCTGGATGAGACGACTGCCGTTCAGGTGGCCGTCGAATCGCTGTATGACGCGGCCGACGACGACTCGGCGACCGGCGGCCCCGACGTCGTCCGGCAGCTCTGGCCCGTGATCTACACCGTCAACAGCGCGGGAGCGCGCAGGGTGCCGGAGCGCGAGCTCGAAGAGGCGGCGCTGGGGATCATCGGCCGCAGGTCGGTCGCAGGAAGGGAAGCGTAGCCATGACGCAGCAGTTCTACGTCTCGCCTGAGCAGTTGATGAAGGACCGTGCCGATTTCGCCCGGAAGGGAATCGGCAGGGGACGCTCGGTAATCGTCATGGCCTGCCGCGACGGAATAGCGCTCGTAGCCGAAAATCCGTCACCGTCGCTGCACAAGCTGGGCGAGATCTACGACCGCATCGCGTTCGCCGCGGTGGGAAAGTACAACGAGTTCGAGAGCTTGCGCCAGGCGGGAGTGCGGTACGCCGATGTACGGGGCTACTCCTATGCACGCGAGGACGTCACAGCGCGGGGACTGGCAAGCGTGTACGCCCAGAGCCTCGGGGCCGTCTTCACTGCCGAGAGCAAGCCCTTCGAGGTTGAACTCGTGGTCGCGGAAGTGGGGGAGACACCCGCCGGGGACCATCTCTACCGGCTCACCTTCGACGGCTCGATCGCCGACGAAACCGGCCTGGTGGTCATCGGCGGCGCAGCCGACGCCGTGGTCGATGCACTGCGGGACAGCTGGTCGAAGGACCTCACCTTCCCCGAAGCGATCCGGGCAGGTGTCGCCTCGCTCCAGAACGACGGCGCCGCCGGCCAGCCTCCGCACCGGCTCACCTCGGGCGTGCTCGAGGTTGCGGTGCTCGACCGGGAACCCGGGACAACACGAGGAAGCCGCCGCGCGTTCCGCCGTCTCGCCGCCGCCGAGCTCGAAGGCATCCTGACGAACGGTGGGGGCACCTGATGGACCGGCGCATCTTCGGCATCGAAACCGAGTTCGGCATCTCCTACTCCGGACCGAACTCCCGGCCGCTTTCCCCGGAGGAGGTGGCCCGTTACCTCTTCCGCAAGGTGGTCAGCTGGGGACGTTCCTCCAACGTCTTCCTCACCAACGGTTCACGGCTGTACCTCGACGTCGGCTCCCACCCGGAGTACGCAACGGCCGAGTGCGACGACCTGGCGCAGCTGATCACGCACGATCGCGCCGGCGAACTGATCCTCGAGGATCTGGTGGCGGAGGCACAGCGCAAGCTGGCGCAGGAAGGTTACAACGGCAGCATCTATCTCTTCAAGAACAACACCGACTCGGCCGGCAACTCCTACGGCAGCCACGAGAACTACCTGATCCCCCGAAAACTCGAATTCGCCCGGCTCGCGGACATCCTCATCCCGTTCCTCGTGACGCGGCAACTCCTGGTCGGTGCAGGAAAGGTCCTCAAGACCCAGACCGGATCGATCTACGCGTTCTCCCAGCGCGCGGACCACCTGTGGGAGGGCATCTCTTCCGCCACCACGCGTTCACGGCCCATCATCAACACCCGCGACGAACCGCATGCCGACGCCGAGCACTACCGCCGGCTCCACGTCATCGCGGGCGATTCCAACATGTCCGAGACCACCACCCTGCTCAAGGTCGGGTCGGTGGACCTGATCCTCCGCATGGTCGAGGCCGGCGTCATCATGCGCGACTTCCGGCTCGAGAATCCGATCCGCAACATCCGTGAGATCTCCCATGACCTCACCGGCTCACAGCTTCTGAAGCTCGCCAACGGCCGGCAGGTCTCCGCCCTGGACATGCAGCGCGAGTACCTCGACCGGGCGCGGAGATTCGTCGACGACAACGGGGCGCACCACGCCCACGTGCCGCTGGTCCTCGACCTGTGGGAACGCACGCTCGACGCCGTCGAACAGCAGGACACCTCGCGAATCGACACCGAGATCGACTGGGCCATCAAGAAGAAGCTGCTGGACCGTTACCTCAACCGCTCGGGCCTTGGACTGGACTCGGCGCGTGCCGCTCAGATCGACCTGACCTATCACGACATCTCCCGCGCCCGGGGACTCTTCTTCCTCCTGCAGGCTCGGGGGGAGGCCGCCCGCGTAGTCGATGACACGGCGGTGAAGGAAGCCGTCGACATCCCGCCCCAGACCACGAGGGCGCGTCTTCGCGGCGAGTTCGTGCGTCGGGCGAAGGAAGCGAACCGGGACTACACCGTGGATTGGGTCCATCTGAAGCTCAACGACCGCGCGCAGCAGACAATCCTCTGCAAGGATCCTTTCGCAGCTGTCGATGATCGGGTGGAGGCGCTCCTGCGCCAGCTGTAATGGAGCGGCAAATTCGCCTACAGGGAGAAAGTGGCAGCGGACACCCGTTAGGCTTGATGATGCCGGACTACTTGTGCCTCCGCCCGGCCGACCAAAACCATCTTTGAAAGAAGTTCTGTGCGAAAAGTACTTGCAACCCTCCTCCTGTTGCTGCTGGTGCTGACCGCCTGCGGCGGAACGACATCGGGCCGGACCGCCGGTGATTCCGCGGTCCTCGATTCGGTCGAGGTCAGCGGAGGCAGCGAAGAGGAAGCTCCGACCGTCGAGTTCGATACTCCTCTCGACGTCACGGGAACAGCTGTGAAGACCGTGATCGAAGGGGACGGCGAGGAGATCGAGGCGAACCAGCAGATCACTTTCCACGCGGTGTTCCTGAACACCGAGGACGGCGCCGTGGTCGGTGACACCTACTCCGGAGGCGAACCGCAGCCCCTCGCCGTCGACGACCTGCTCAAGGAGCAGGATGCAGAACTGCACGACGTCCTGGTTGGCACGAAGGTCGGCGCCCAGGTTGCATACACCCGGCCCATGGAGACTGTCGAAGGACAGCCCGAGGGAACTGCGGACCAGCAGCTCATCGTGCTGAAGGTACTGTCCGCCGAGGATCTCCCCCCGGAGCCGGAAGTACTCGCTCCCGAGGAAGTCCAGACGCTCGAGGATGAGGGCAAGCTTCCCACCTTCACCTTCGGCGAGGACGGCGCCCCGCAGATCGCCATTCCGGACAACGAACCGTCCGAAGACCTCGTCGTGCAGGTACTCGAAGAGGGCGCCGGCGAAGTGGTGACCGAGGCCGACACCATCACGGCGAACTACAGCGGATGGCGCTGGGAAGACGGCGAGAACTTCGACTCGAGCTACTCCCGCGGCGAGCCCACCGAGTTCCCGCTGACGGGCGTGATCCGTGGCTGGACCGAAGGACTGTCAGGACAGAAGGTGGGCTCCAAGGTCATGCTCGAGATCCCCGCAGCCTGGGCCTACGGAGACCCAGCGCAGCAGGGCGCCCCGGCCGGCGCACTGGTGTTTTACGTTGAAATCACCGGCAAAACCGCAGCCCAGTAGCCTGCACCCCTTCCACGAACACAAGGAGAACCATGTCATTCGGACAGTGCGAGTTCGATCGCCAGAAACCCGAGGTAGATTTCCCCGACCACGCGGCACCCACCGAGTTGATGATCGACGACCTCATCGAGGGCAACGGCCAGGAGGTGAAGACAGGGAACACCGTGTCTGCCCACTACGTGGGCGTCGCCTTCTCGACGGGCGAGGAATTCGACGCGTCCTGGAACCGCGGTGCGCCCCTCGACTTCCGCGTGGGAGTGGGACAGGTAATCCAGGGCTGGGACCAGGGCCTGCTCGGGATGAAGGTCGGAGGGCGACGCCGGCTGGAAATCCCGTCCGAGCTCGCCTACGGAGCGAGCGGCGCAGGATCGGCCATCGCGCCGAATGAATCACTGATCTTCGTGGTGGACCTCCTGGCAGTTCGATAGTCCGGCCCCCGTGTCAGCAAAACGTACCGAACGGCTCCTCACGCTGGTGATCCTGCTGCTTTCGAGCAGGAGGGGATTCACCAAGGAGGAACTGTTCGAGGAAATTGAGCTGTACGGTGAAGCGGCAACCGGCGCTGCACGGGAGAAGCTGTTCGACCGGGACAAGGCAATGCTGCGCGAACAGGGTATCCCGCTCGAGGCGTTCAGCGAGGATCCGTTGTTCGAGAACGACAACACCGTACAGCGCTATCGGATCAATGCTGAGGACTACCGCCTGGCGGGCGTGAATTTCACTCCTGAGGAATACGCCGTCCTCAGCCTGGCAGCGAGCCTCTGGGATCAGGGAGCGCTCGACTCCGCCGCATCCCGTGCGATGCGCAAGCTCAGCACCAGGAGTGGCGGTGTCGAAGTGCCGTCACGCCTTCCCGTGCAGCCGCGCATCCCCACCAACGATCCCTACTGGGACGAGGTGTGGCGTGCGATGTCCAAACGGAGGCTGCTGCGGTTCACCTACCGGGCTGCGAGCACCGGCCGGGAGGAAGAGCGAACGCTTCAGCCGTGGGGGATGGGGGCCCGGTTCGGGCACTGGTACGTCGTGGGCTATGACACCTCCCGTCAGGCTGAACGATTCTTCCGGCTGTCCCGCATCACCTCCGCACCCCGGCTCCTCGAGACCGGTTTCGCTGTTCCCGAGTCCTTCGACATGAACAGGGCACTCGGCTCGCTCCGGCGAAGTGAGCCGGACAATACAGCACGGATCGCCGTTCGCCCCGGGTCCTCCCACGCGCTCCGGGTGCGGAAGGGCACGGTCATCCTCTCCGCGGGGGAGGAGTGGGACCAGCTCGGGGTGAAGTACTCGAGTGCGCAGGTCCTCGCCCGGGAGGTTGCGGTCTTCGGGCCGAACGCGCGGGTGGAGCAGCCCTCCGAACTCGCCGCCGAAGTCAACGCACTCCTGCGGGGGGCGCTCGAGGCATTGCTCGAGGCGCCCGACGACGTCGTGCTCTCCGACACTCCGGTGTCCGCCCCACGGCGGCAGTCCTCGGCGCAGGATCACCTCCTGCGACTCCTCGATCTGGTGCCGTACCTCCTTGCCCACCCAGGCGCGGAGCTGGCGCCGACCGCCCGCCGCTTCAATGTGACGGCGGACCAACTGACGCGGGACCTCGACCTGCTCTTCGTCAGTGGTCCGCGACACTATCCGGACGGACTGATCGACGTCAATATCGAGGACAACCGGATCTACCTGACGAATGCCCAGAACCTCGCGGAGCCGGTGAAGCTGAGCATGGATGAAGCGTGTGCGCTGATCGTCGGACTGCAGGCCCTGCGCGATCTCTCCGGCACGAGGACTACCGAGGCACTGCTCAGCGCCCAGACCAAGCTGGCGGCGGCGGCCGGGGACGCTGCCCGGATCGGCAGCGCCGTCGCCACGAAGCTCACTGAAGAGGACATCGATCCCGCCCTCGAGGCACTGCAGGACGCCTTGGCTTCCGGCGTCCGGGTGGAAATCACCTACCTGGTTCCTGCGCGTGATGAGATCTCCCAGCGGCTCCTTGAACCGGTCCGCGTGTTTTCGCATCAGGACGTGTGGTACCTGGAGGCGTGGTGCGTGCATTCGGAAGGCCTGCGGAACTTCCGGCTCGACCGTGTCCAGGTTGTCCGGCCGACCACGGTGCCGGTCGAGAACCGACGCTTCGAGCAAGCCCCGGAGGGGATGACCGGGGGACCGACCGGCGGGATGACGAACGGGATGACCCGGTCGTCGCCGGAGGTCTACAAGCCGTCGCCGAGCGACCGCCTCGTCACCCTGGTGCTCCAGCCACCCGCACGATGGGTGGCGGAGCAATACAGTGCTGTGCGGACGGGTGAACTACCCGGCGGCGCGCTTGCAGCCGAAGTCCGGCTCAGTTCGGTGTCCTGGCTGCCCGGTCTGGTGGCTAGCCTCGGCGGCAACGCCGTCGTCATCCATCCCCGCGAGGTGCGCGAAAGCGCGCTGCGCTGGGTGGAGGAGGCCCTGGCGGTTCGGGCGTGACCTAGACTGGGCAGATGCCTTGGTGGTCGTGGATCGTAATCTGGGTTGCCCTGCTGGCACTCACCGCACTGTTTATCCTTTTTCTGGGATTCCGCGTCTTCCGCGGTGCCATGTCGACACTTCATGAGTTCGAAGGCGCCGCGGATCGCCTTCAAGTGAACAGTGGGCGAACCATGACCGACAACGACGATAACGATGGTCATGGCGACGCCGGTGAATCCGCCTTTTCTCCTGCAGTCTTCTCCACGCCCGAGGCGGTCCGGACGGCCAATGCGCTCGCTAGGACGGGGCGGTTGGGCCGGCGAAGGGCCACCCGTGTCCGGCTCCGGGCCGAGCGTAACCAGCCGCAGCTCCTGCGTGACATGCCGCATCTTTGACCTAAACTAAGAGGAGATCAACGAGAGGAACCTGATCATGAGGCCTGAAGGCTGGACAATCGTCGTCGTCATCGTCATCGCAATCCTGTTGTTCGGTGCACCGAAGCTTCCGGGCCTGGCCCGAAGCGTCGGCCAGTCGCTGCGGATCTTCAAGTCCGAGGTGAAGCAGATGAAGGATGAGAACAAGTCCGACGACGGCGCCGAGCCGACCGTCGAGGGCAGGATCGTAGACCACACGCCCTCTCCCGGAACGGCACCGAACCAGCCGTATAACGCGTCGAATGCCACCGGATCCCCGGCCCCGCCGAACCAGGGCAACTCCCCGACGCACACCCAGTAACGCAGGTGGCCAGTGCGAAAGGTCGAAAAGCCAATCCTGAAGGGCGGATGGCCCTCAAGGAACACCTGAAGGAAGCACGGAACCGGCTCTTCAAGTCCGCGATCGCCGTCGTGATCTGCACCGTTCTCGGATTCCTGATCTACGAACCGGTCCTTGAGGCACTGTCGGCTCCGGTAGTCGACATCAACGAACGCGAGGGGCGCAGCGCCGCGCTGAACTTCGACACCGCAGGCTCTCCCTTCGACCTGATGGTCCAGATCTCCGTCTTCCTCGGCCTGATCCTCTCAAGCCCCATCTGGCTGTACCAGCTATGGGCGTTCATCACCCCCGGTCTGAAGACCAAGGAACGCCGGATCTCGCTGTCCTTCATCGGAGTCGCCGTCCCGCTCTTCCTTGCCGGGATCTTCCTGGCCTGGCTGATCCTGCCCAACGCCGTGCGCGTCCTGACGGACTTCACCCCCAGCGGCTTCTCCAACATCATCACCGTGTCGGTCTTCATCACCTTCGTGCTGCGCCTGATGCTGGCCTTCGGCATCGCCTTCCTCCTGCCGGTAGTCCTGTTCGGACTGAACATGGTGGGACTGGTCTCCGGCCGGCAGATCCTCAAGGCCTGGCGGATCACCGTGTTCCTCGTCTGCCTCTTCGCCGCCATGGCCGCACCAGGCGCCGACGCAATGAGCATGTTCTACCTCGCAGTTCCCATGCTCCTCCTGTTCTTCATCGCGATCGGCCTATGCCTCCTCAATGACAAGCGCCGCGCCCGGCGCACCGCCATCCGGGAAGCCGAAATCGCAGCAAACGCCGACAAGGCTTCCTCGCTCGATGGACTCTGAGCGCCCCACGAATCTGGTGTAGGCGGGAACCCCGAACGTCTAGGGTGGAAGAATGAGTACCCCAGCAGAGCGCTACCAGGCTGCCAAGGCGCGCGCCTCCCATTCGCGGACGGACCTCTACCGCTTCGAGAGAACCCTTCGGTTCGAGCTCGATCCTTTCCAGCGGGAAGCGTGTGAGTTCCTGGAGGCGGGTAAAGGGGTGCTCGTGGCTGCGCCGACGGGTGCAGGCAAGACCGTCGTCGGCGAGTTCGCCGTCTACCTTGCCTTGCAGCGCGGTCTCAAAGCCTTCTATACGACGCCGATCAAGGCGCTCAGCAATCAGAAATACTCCGAACTCGCTGCAACCCACGGCGCGGACCGCGTGGGCCTCCTGACCGGTGATACCAGCATCAATGCCGACGCCGACGTCGTCGTGATGACCACCGAGGTGCTCCGCAATATGCTGTACGCCAATTCGGACACCCTCGATGACCTCGGCTATGTGGTGATGGACGAGGTCCACTACCTGGCGGACCGCTTCCGCGGGGCGGTGTGGGAGGAAGTCATCATCCACCTTCCCACCGAGGTGAAGGTCGTGTCCCTGAGTGCCACGGTGTCCAATGCAGAGGAATTCGGAGCGTGGCTGGACACCGTGCGCGGCGACACCGACGTCGTGGTGTCCGAACACCGGCCCGTGCCCCTGTGGCAGCACGTCATGGTGGGCCAGGACATGCTTGACCTCTTCGCCGGGGACATCGCGTTCGACGAGGCGGCTCCCGCCGGGCCGGAGCCGGGCGCGGACAAGCGTTACGACGTCAACCCCGAACTGCTGGAACTCGCCAGCAGTGAAGTCCGGCTGAACCAGCGCGCCAACTGGGGATCGGGCAGCGGCCGGCGCGGCCGTAACCAGGGCCGTCGCGGACCGCAGGAGTCCCTGGTCCGCAGGGCAAGCCGCCCCCAGGTCATCACCGCGCTCGATCGTGCCGACCTGCTGCCCGCCATCACCTTCATCTTCTCCCGCAACGGCTGCGAGGCGGCGGTAGGCCAGTGCCTGCACGCCGGGCTGTGGCTGACCACGGAGCAGGAGCGCGCAGTGATCAGTGAGGCGATCGATGCCGCCACCCTCGATATTCCGCGTGACGATCTCGAGATCCTGGGGTTCTGGACCTGGCGCGAGGGACTGTTGCGCGGTTTCTCCGCCCACCACGCGGGGATGCTCCCGACGTTCAAGGAAGTGGTCGAGAAACTCTTCGCCGCCGGACTGGTCAAGGCAGTGTTCGCGACCGAGACTCTCGCGCTCGGAGTCAACATGCCGGCGAGGTCGGTGGTTCTCGAAAAGCTCGACAAGTTCAACGGTGAAGCCCACGTGAACGTGACCGCGGGCGAGTACACCCAGCTGACCGGGCGTGCCGGCCGACGCGGTATCGACGTCGAGGGCCATGCTGTGGTGTTGTGGCAGCCGGGCACGGATCCGGGTGCGGTGGCCGGCCTTGCCTCCCGTCGTACCTACCCCCTGAATTCGAGCTTTCGCCCTACCTACAACATGAGCATCAATCTGATGGCGCAGTTCGGCCAGGGACGCTCGCGCGAGATCCTCGAGACCTCCTTCGCGCAGTTCCAGGCGGACCGCTCCGTGGTGGGCCTGGCCAAGCAGGTGCGCAGCAGGGAGGAATCGCTCCAAGGGTATGAGAAGTCGATGACCTGCCACCTCGGGGACTTCCGGGAGTACTCCGGCCTGCGCCGCGAGCTGACCGACCTTGAGTCCCACGCCTCCCGCGACAGGTCGAAGTCGCTCCGGTCCGCTGCCGAGGCTTCCCTGGAGGCGCTTCGTCCCGGAGACGTCATCAACGTGCCGGGCGGGCAGAGCCAGGGATACGCTGTGGTCCTCGACAGCGATTCCTCGCGAGAACCCCGGCCCACGGTGCTGACCCTGGAAACCCAGATCCGCCGTATCGGCGCCCAGAACCTCGACGGGCCGGTCGAGATCCTCTCGCGCATCAAGATCCCCAAGCACTTCAGCGCACGCAGCCCGAAGGACCGCAGGGATCTCACCTCGTCACTCAGGAACGCCCTCGCCGAGAAGCGTCCGCCACGCCGAGGCGCGGGACGTACCGACGGCTTACCGTCGGCCTCGGCCGCTGCGGAGGAACGCGCCATCTCCGAACTGCGGCGCCGCCTGCGGGCCCATCCCTGCCATGGCTGCAGTGACCGTGAGCAGCATGCGCGCTGGGCGGAGCGGTGGTGGAAACTCCGCAAGGAAACCGACCGCATCGCCGGACAGATCCGCGGCAGGACGAATACCATTGCCAAGACGTTCGACCGCGTGTCGGAGGTGCTGGCGCACTACGGGTACCTCCAGGAGGATCCCGAAGGCCTTCGGATCAGCGCGGCGGGACAGAAACTCCGGCGGATCTACGGTGAGAAGGACCTGCTGATCGCACTCTCCGTCGAGCACGGCGCGTTCAGCGACCTCGACGCAGCGGAGATGGCCGCCGTGGCCTCGGTGCTGGTGTACCAGGCGAAACGCGAAGAGCGGGGTGTCCGCCCGGTCCTGCCGAGTGTGGCACTCGAGGGGTCGGTCGAGACCATCATCCGCCAGTGGTCGCAACTGACGGACCTGGAGGAACAGCACCGACTGCCGGTCACCGGTGAGCCCGAACTCTCCCTCGTCTGGCCGATGTACAAGTGGGCTCAGGGTCGCTCCCTCCAGGCGGCGTTGAGCGGCACCGAGCTGGCCGCCGGTGACTTCGTCCGCTGGTCCAAACAGGTGATCGACCTGCTGGATCAGCTCGCGAAGATCCGCGACCTTCCGGAAGGAATGCACGCAACCTGTGTGAGGGCCATTCGCCTGGTTCGCCGCGGCGTGGTGGCATACTCGAATATCAGTGAGTAAGACACCGGCGCACAAGACACTGCCGCACGAAGCCGAGCCAAGAGAGCATCCCCGACACCCATGACAAAACCCCTCCCGATCCTGTACCGCAACGGCTCCGTCTACAGCCCCGCAGATCCATTTGCGACGGCGATGCTCGTGGACGGCGACACGGTAGCCTGGGTCGGTTCCGAACACGCTGCCCAGAACCTGACGGGGGAGGGCGTCCGCACCGTCGACCTCAACGGCGCGCTGATCACGCCGGGCTTCGTCGATGCACACGTCCACACCACCGAAACGGGAATCGCCCTCGGTTCCCTCGACCTGTCCGGGTGTCCCTCCCTCGCGGATCTGCTGCGAAGACTCTCCGCAGCGGCCGCGGACCGGGAGGGGACCCTGCTCGGCTTCGGCTGGGATGAATCGCGGTGGCCCGAGAAGCGTGTACCCACTGCGGCCGAACTGGACAACGCCACCGGCGGCCGGCTGGTGTACCTGGTGCGGGCTGACGTGCATTCCGCGGTCGTGTCCGGCGCCCTGGCCGTGGCACTCAACCTTTCGGCGCTCGATGGTTGGGACGATGGTTTCGTGGTGCGGAGTGCGCATGTGGCAGCACGCTCGGCCTCCCGCAGCCTCACGCCGGAACAGCGCAGCATCTACCAACGAGCTGCCCTGGGCTTCGCCGCCTCCAAAGGCTACGTCGCCATCACCGAGATGGCCGCGCCGCACATCGCTCCGCAGGAAGACCTCGAGGGCCTGCTGCTCATCGACGGGACCTCGCAGGAAGTCCCGCTACCTGTCGTGATTCCCTACTGGGCCCAGCAGGTGGAATCGGTTGAGGATGCCCGACAGGTGATGGCGATGTTCGGTGGACGGCTCGCAGGACTCGCCGGTGACCTGAACGTGGACGGCTCCATCGGGTCACGAACGGCTGCCCTCAGGGCACCCTACGCGGATGATCCGGGGAACTGCGGGCATACCTTCCTGGCAGACGACGCGGTGGCGGCGCACCTGACGGCGGCTACTTCCGGTGCCATCCAGGCGGGTTTCCACGTCATTGGTGACGCCGGGCTCGACAGCGTGCTTCGCGGTCTCGAAGTTGCGGCCACGGCGCTGGGAGTCGAGGCGGTGCGGCGGTCCGGTCACCGGTTGGAGCACGTGGAACTTCTCGACGATGAAGCCATTGCAGCGCTGGTGCGCTTCGGGGTTTCGGTCAGTGCCCAGCCGGCCTTCGACGCCGCGTGGGGTGGCACCGGTGAGCTGTATGCCCAGCGGCTCGGCGAGGAGCGCAGCTCGGGGATGAACCGGTTTGCATCACTCCTGTCGGCGGGAGTTCCACTCGCTCTGGGTTCGGACAGCCCCGTGACGCCGCTCGATCCCTGGGCTTCCGTGCGGGCATGCATCTCCCACAACACCCCGGCCGAAAGGATCTCGGCCCGTGCAGCCTTCATTGCCCATACCCGTGCCGGGTGGCGCCTGGCCGGGTTCCAGAACCCGATGCGCGGACAGCTTGCCCCCGGTGTCCCGGCGTCCTATGCCATCTGGGAGGTCGACGAATTGATGGTTCAGACGGCTGACAACCGCGTCCAGTCCTGGAGTACGGACCCCCGTGCAGGAACGCCACTCCTGCCGGCCCTCGACACCGAGAATCCGCCGAGGTGCATCGAAACGGTCCACGACGGAGTGGCGCTGTTCAGCTCCTCCGACCTGTCCTAGCTTGCTGTTATGACCGGTCTCATCGGGCATCGGTCCGGAAATAGTTCTTCGAAGCCCACCACGCGCTGACCTGCGAGAAAAGACGTTTCCCCACGTCAGGGCCCCATTGACACGCCCTTTGAAGCACGTAAGCTTTTGACCTACGGGTTGGAGGATCTCCTGGAACAGGAGGCCCGGCCGGCTACCACTCGACCGGTTCAGGCGCTGCAACACCAGCGCCTGAACCGTGCTGGCGGGTGGCAGCCGGCACCTACGGGAACAGGTTTGCGCGTCAGTAGAAAACAGAGCCGGGAATATCCGGTTCCGGTACGAAGGCGCGCGAACCTGTTCACCCCGCTGGTGCGGCCAGGCGGGCGACCCGGCACCGGCGCGACAAGCCCCTGAACGGAGCCGTCCCATATACTTGCGGTTTGGCTCTGAAAACGGAGCTCATCCGTGCGCTCCCGCGCATTTCGCTGGAAAGGCTCCGAACGCGTGCGTGTTGTCACCATCATTCCTACCTTCAATGAGATCGAATCCCTGCCGCTCACCCTTGCGCGGCTGCGGAAGGCGGTTCCCGAGTCGGATGTCCTCATCGTCGACGACAACAGTCCCGACGGGACCGGGGATTTCGCGGACAACGCCGCTGCATCCGACCCACAGGTTTTCGTCCTTCACCGAACGGGCAAGGCAGGGCTGGGGGCCGCCTACATCGCGGGGTTCCGCTGGGGGCTCGACCGGGACTATGACGTCCTCGTGGAGATGGACGCGGATGGCTCGCATCGCCCGGAGGAGCTTCCCTCGCTACTCGCAGCGGTTGACGGCGCCGATCTGGTTATCGGATCACGCTGGGTCCCCGGCGGAAGCGTCGTCAACTGGCCGGTCCACCGGAAACTGCTCTCGCGCTGCGGCAGCACCTACTCGCGCGCGATGCTGGGATTGCCGGTGCGCGACATCACGGCCGGCTTCCGGGCGTTCCGCAGGGAGACACTCGAATCCCTCGACCTCGCCTCGGTCGAGTCGGTGGGCTACGGGTTCCAGGTGGATATGACCTTCCGGGTGGCACGTCTCGGAAAAACTATCACAGAAGTTCCGATCACCTTCGTGGAGCGCGAACTCGGCGCCTCCAAGATGAGCGGGAACATCGTCTTCGAAGCCATCGGGAACGTCACGAAGTGGGGGCTCTCTGCGCGCTGGGCGAAGCTGGCGGGGCGCTTCCGCAGCTGAGCGGAAGCTCCTGAACGGCGGCGCTTCCGGACGGCGGCGAAAAAAGAGCCGGTACCCACCCTCTCGGGCGGATGCCGGCTCTTTCGCCCGGTTAACCGGGCGATGATCCTAGACTGACTGCTTTTCGCCCCGGCGTTCCCGCAGAATCGTCAGGCGGTCCTGGAGGATCTGCTCGAGCTCCTCGACCGACCTACGCTCAAGGAGCATGTCCCAGTGCGTTCGCACCGGCTTGTCATTCGAGGTGTCCGGCTTCTCACCGTCGACGAGGAGAGCTTCCTTGCCCGTCTTCGATACCCATACCGGCGGAATCTCTGCTTCGGAGGAGAACGTGACGAAAACACGCTCGCCATCTTCGCAGCGGTACTCGACGCGCTGCCGGGGAGCCGGCTCGACACCGGATTCTGTTTCCATGCTCTGCGCACCAAGGCGCATACCGCGAAGGCTGCGATCGCTCATATTTTCTCCTACTCAGTGAGGGGCGTACGGCCGGGCCGGCACCGCCGTGCTGACCCCTGCGGAAAGACCCGCCTCGCGGCGATGCACTCCGGCTGAAGCTGCACTCTTTACAACACCGCAGTCAGCGGCAATGTTCCCACCGGGTAGTTCGATCCCGGCAAACACACAACTATACCCGATCGGCGCCGCTGTGTTCGGTGTGTGCCCTGCCCGGGACATGAACCTGTTCAAGCATGTACGAAGGCCTGCACCGTGAAGGCTGCGCTCACACGCTGGTGACCCTCAAGACGTTCCACTGCCGCGTCAAGCTGCCCGTGTTCGTAATGCCGCGCGGCGGGGCCCATCAGAATTGCGGACTTCACGGCAGCGGGGGAGAGGTCCATACCGTACTCGAGACTGTTCCGTTCAATCTCTTTCAGGGAACCAGCCAATGAATCCACCACGTCACCGGCCTTGCCGTCGGGAACCTGCAGCAGCAACGCCCGTTCCCTCAGCTCGGCGAGATGGCCGGGTTGGGGGGTGACCACCAGCAGAACCCCCTTCGGGCTCAGCACCCGAGAGAATTCGGCAGGATTCCTCGGAGCGAAGACATTGAGCAGCAGGTCCACCGACCGGCTCTGCAGGGGCAACTGCTTCCAGACATCCCAGACCAGGCTCACGCCGTCGGGAAGCCGCCGGGCCGCCCGCCTCAGCGCGAATTTCGAGATGTCGAGGGCTACGGGAAAGGCGCCCGGGAACCGGTCGGCGACAGCGCGGAGGTAATAACCCGTACCGGCCCCGGCGTCGACGACGGTGCTGCTCCGGGGCGCGAGCCTGGCCGCTGCCCCTGCGAGTGCATTCCGCAGGGGTTCGTAGTGCCCGGCGGACAGGAAGCCCTCCCGCGCCTCGACCATCCCCGCGCTGTCCGCTTCGAACCGGGTGCCACGTCCGGTAAGGAGATTGAAATAGCCTTGCCGAGCGGCATCGAAACGGTGACCGCTGGAACACGCCAGCAAGGCGGGGTGTACATCCACGGCGGCTCCGCACACAGGGCACAGGAGAATCTCCCGGGTGGAAAGGGGCATGCTTCCATCCTATTCGTGCTGCTGGCGTTGCCATCCGCCGGAGCCTCCTGAAGCGTTGCCGCAGGCGGAGCCGCAGTCTAGTCTCGAAGGGTGAATCCCGATCAGTTGAATCTCCTGTCTTCCGTAAGTACCCCGACCCTTCACCCCGAAGGATCGACAGCCGTTGTCGCTGTGACCCGACCGGATTTCGACGCCGACAGTTATGTCGGCCAGTTGTGGGAGATCCGGCTCGCCGATTCGCGGCGCCGCAGGATCACGCGCGGTTTTCGGGATACAGCGCCCCAGTACTCGCCCGACGGCACCATGATCGCATTTCTCCGCGCGGTGCCCGATGGCAAGCCGCAGCTCCAGGTCATGGCCAGCGCCGGCGGAGAGCCCATCGCCCTTACCGACCAACCACTCGGTGTCGGTAGTTTCGCTTTCTCCCCGGATTCGCGACGGGTGGTGTTCGAAGCCCGCGTCCCTGAGGAGGGACGTTATGGAACCATTGACGGCGTGTCCGGCGGCCTCGAGGATCCCCGGCTCGTGACGACCAACAAATACCGGATGAACGGGCTCGGGTACACCGCAGACAAACGACTGCAGCTCTTCCTCGTCGAGGTGCCGGATCTCGACTGTGAGCCATTCGTCGAGCCGGTGGGCCGCGCCAAGGTTGCGCGGGACCAGGCAAAGGCGGATACAGGGCGCGCTGCAGGGCCTGGCAATGCCGTCGGCCCCGACCCTGCCGGCTCCGGTGGACCGAACACAGCGGTGCCCGCCTCACGCCAACTGACATCTGCTGATGCCGACCACTCGATGCCCCGGTTCACGGCGGACGGCGGACGGGTGCTCTTCACAGCGGCACTGGCTGATGACGCCGACACCACCCTCGTGACCGACGTGTACTCCATTGCACTGGACGGCACGGACCGGCAGAAACTCTCCAACCTCGGCGAATCCCGGCTCAGCTGCGGAGCGGCAGGGGAAAGCCTGGACGGTGCCTGGCTCTACTACCTCGGAACCGACGTATCGTCCTCGGGACTCGACTTCGTGGCACGCAACACGGCACTCTACGTCGCGCCGGCAGCAGACCTGACCGACGTCCGGCGTCTCACCGATCCGGAGGGCACCGACCTGTCGGCGACGGAGTCCGGCGTCGTCGCGCATTCCGACTCCTCCGTCCTGGTCCTCAACCAGACTCGGGGCACCGTTGAACTCCTGGAGATGTTCCCGGACGGCCGTCACAACCTTCTGGCGGACGGTCCGCTCGTCGTCACGGGTGTCGCCTCCGCTGCGGGCACCGCCGTCGCTTCCTATACCGATGCGGTGACCATGGGCGATGTCGGGCTCGTGCACCACCAGGCGCTTGTCACGCTGACTGATTTCTCGGCGCCGCTCCGCGATTCGGCTCCGGTGTTCGCTCCGCTGGAGGAAAGTTTCCCCGCGCCGGACGGTACCGCTGTCCACGGCTGGGTCGTACTTCCGGAAGGAGAAGGACCCCATCCGGTCCTCCTGACCATCCATGGGGGACCGTTCGCGCAGTACGGCTGGGGCTACTTCGATGAAGCGCAGGTCTATGCGAGGGCCGGCTACGCCGTGCTCCTCTGCAATCCGCGCGGATCCGCCGGCTACGGACAGGCCCACGGCCGCGCGGTCAAGGAGGCCATGGGGACGGTGGACCTCCAGGATGTGCAGGCCTTCCTGGACGGCGCGCTCGAGAAGTACTCCTCGATGGACAAGGAGCGCCTCGGCATTCAGGGCGGCTCCTACGGCGGCTACCTGACGGCGTGGGCGATCGCCCACGACCACCGGTTTACCGCAGCCATCGTCGAACGCGGGTACCTGGATCCGCCGTCGTTCGTGGGCTCCTCCGACATCGGCTGGTTCTTCTCCGAGGAATACACGGGCAGCGATCCCGAGCGCGTCGCGGCGCAGAATCCCTTC
Source organism: Arthrobacter sp. CAN_A214 (assembly GCF_015751955.1). NCBI lineage: Bacteria > Bacillati > Actinomycetota > Actinomycetes > Micrococcales > Micrococcaceae > Arthrobacter > Arthrobacter sp. CAN_A214. The sequence goes on along the minus strand of NZ_JADOUU010000013.1, from coordinate 1,383 downwards.
GCGCAGATAGCCGCGGTACAGACGCCCACCCTGGTGATCCACTCGGAGGAGGACCTCCGGTGTCCCATCGAGCAGGCACAGCGTTACTACACGGCGCTGAAGAAGCAGGGAGTACCGACCGAGCTGTTGGTGTTTCCCGGGGAAACCCATGAACTCTCACGCTCAGGTTCGCCCTGGCACCGACGGCAGCGTTTCGAGCACATCCTGCGATGGTGGGCCGCCTGGCTCCCCAGCAGGGTCAACAAGCCATCCCCACACGCCGACGCCGCCTCCGCAAGCGCAGCGCCGGAGCGCCAGTAGCCTCCTCCGAGGGGAGGTACGCCCTAGAAGTGCAGTGCCGCCCGGGCGCCGTCGATGCCCGGTTGGGACCATCGCCGTGCATGTTCGCTGTTGGCCGTGAGGGACCTCAGCAGTGCCTTGTCGAGGTAGAGCGTGCCGTCGAGATGGTCGGTCTCGTGCTGGGCGATGCGTGCCGGCCAGCCCGAGAACCGCTCCGTCACCGGGCGGCCGTCCGGTGACGTGTAGGTGAGGTCGATGTCGCGGTGCCGCTCGACCACAGCCTGGTAGCCGGGCACGGAAAGGCAACCCTCGTAGAAAGCCGCGGTGTCGGCGCCAGCGGCGGCATAGCTCGGATTGATGATGGCCAGGAACGGCAGGGGAGTGCGCAGGCGGAGAGCTGCGACGTCGTCGTCCTCAACGCCCTTGTCCTCCAGCACCGCAATGCGGAGCGGAATGCCGATCTGGGGCGCTGCCAGGCCGACGCCCGGTGCGGCATGCATGACGCGGCGCATGGTGTCGAGGAGCAGCTGAAGGACGGCGTCGTCGAACTGTCCGTCAAACGGTAGGGTCGGCGTTCGAAGGACCGGATGTCCCGCGCGGACGATCGGTGGCAGCTCGGAGGACAGAACGCTGTCGACGATGTGCCGGAGGTCGACCTGATGAGCTCGTGAAGAGAAAGATTGAGGCATATCCACATGGTAGGCAGAAGGATCATCTGTGCTGGTAATAGTTATGTCAGGTACGTCGGCGGGGCGGGCTCCGATCGAGGCCGCCGATGATCAAAGATACTTGCTCGCCACCCGATCCGCGTCCTGCGGTGCACGGCTCGGGGTGGTTTCTGCCGATGTCGATAATGCATGGAGTCGGCTGATCCGACAAGTCGGTCGATGGTTCGATGCAGGAACAGATTTCGTGCAATAGGCACGAGGTGAGTGAGCAGGAACGGTTGTTCTACCGGGGCCACTTCCCGATCCTCTTGAGTCGCCGATAATCTACATTATGTCAACTTGAAGTGATCCTATTGCAGAATCTGCTGAATGGGACTCAGTGATACGACTCCCCCTCGGCCTAGTGCTTGAGCATTGAGTTCCGCGTCGTGGCGGG
>NZ_JADOUU010000012.1:0-105420 GCF_015751955.1 Arthrobacter sp. CAN_A214 | reverse complement strand
AATCGGATCTGGATTCCGGGCCAGGACAAGACCAGCACGCTGCGACCCGGAGTGGACCAGCTGAACATGTACCCCACGATCCTGGAGGCCGCCGGTTTGACGCTGAAGGATCATGAGGCCGGGCTGGGCGTGTCCGCCTTCGGCCCGAATGTCCCTGCTAGTTCAGCGCAGGCGATGGAGCCGAGTGCTTATACCGAGCTGCTGGAATCGCTTTCGCCCCGCTTCTACGCTGAGGCCTGGACCCGCGAGGACGCCACCCGATAGGGCTGTCCGCCACCGGTCGGCGATGAAGCCGGCACCTTGGTTCGGTTCGGGGATGCCTTCACCGCCCGAACCATCTCGATGCAGTGACGACAGGGGAGAGGTTTTCCATCGTCGAGCATCTGCTGTCGTGGCGTGAACTCGGAGCGCCCCTCCATTCGCACAGGCGCACCCCCACCTCCTGTGCAGGGTGTGTAACGAATCGCCCGGCCCTGCCCACCCACGGTGTCCGAAGCGGGATGCTGCTATCACCCCCCGGTGTCCTTCGGCGCGCGTCGTGGCAAGGCCTTCAGCTCGGGTTGGTCGCCGCATCCTTGTCGCCAGGTGCCGCTGGCAGCCCTTGAGGGTTGGTCGAGGCAATATAGCGTTCGAGCGCGGACTCGGGGATTCTGTAGGAGCGCCCGACGCGGACCGAGCCCATTTCACCAGCGTGAACCAATCGGTACACCGTCATCTTCGATACGCGCATCGCCTCTGCAACTTCCGCGACCGTCATCAACGGATCGCTGCCCAGTATCTCAGCCATTCCCCACCTGTTTTCCCGACATGACTGCCGCTCGCGTATGCCCATGCTCGATCAGCGGGCCGAGCGAAAACAGCGTACCGATTACCTGTGACCTTCCTCCCAGTGCAGGTAGCTAGGCGCTGGTACCACCTGCCACTCGTCCGGATACCTGAGTGCTCCAAAGCGAGTGCCGACACCATGGCTCTTTCGCTGTGTCTCCGGCATAGTGGCACGGACGAACGACGGGCATCTCTCGCCCGTGCCGCAGGGAGGCAATACGCAGGGAGGCAATACATTGAGCGACAATGACTGAGGTGTTGTCCGGGTTGGGCCGGCTGATCGCGTGGGTCGTCTTCGAATTCTTCATGAACAGGTTCCTCCACTCGCGTCCGAAAGCCCCCGACGATGAGCAATCAGCGGATTGATGCTCCGCGTTGCGGGAGATTCCTCTTCGACAGGAGAGAGTGCGCCCCTACCTTGGGAACTGGCAGTGACGCACCCTTCGCGGGAATAGCCGGTTCCTGGATCAGCTGTTGCGCCGGCGCGCCGTATAGGTGCCGCCTGCGGCAGCAGCAAGGACGACGCCTGGCAGGATTTCGGTTCGGGACCCGTATTTCCCCGATGGGCAATTCCGAGGGCGTAATCTACCGGGATGGACATCATCCTGGTTCCCGGCTTCTGGTTGGACGCATCGTCATGGAAGAAGGTCACGCCACCTCTCGTGGCCGCAGGACACCGGGTCCTTCCACTCACGCTGCCGGGGCTTGAGGCGATCAACGCGCCGCGTGCCGGCATCGGCCTGAACGACCACATCGACGCAGTGGTGGCCGTGATCGACAGCATCGACACTCCGGTGGTCCTCGTGGGCCACTCCGGGGGAGGCGCTATCATCCACGGCGCCGTGGACGCCCGCCCGAACCGCGTGGCCCGAGCCGTATACGTCGACAGCGGGCCGCTGGGGGAGGACGGCGTCATCAATGACGGATTGGCGACCGACGGCGACGACGTGCCTCTGCCGCCATGGGACAGTTTTGAGCAGACGGACCTCGTGGACCTGAACGACGAGCTGCGAGCCGCGTTCCGCAAACGCGCCATCCCCCAGCCGCGGGGTGTCGCGTCCGACAGGCAGAACCTTTCCGATGAGCGCCGCTACGACGTCCCGGCCACCATCATCGCGTGCCAGTTTCCCTCTGCCATGCTCACCGAGTGGATCGAGGCAGGCCATCCGTTCGTGGCTGAGCTCGCCCGGATCAACGACGTCGAGTACATGGACCTGCCAACGGGGCACTGGCCGCAGTTCACCAAGCCGCTCGAGCTCGGCGCTGCCATTCTTGACGCCGTCGACCGTTGAGCCAGGGTGAACCGGGTGCTTCCGAAGAGCGGGTATCCCCGCCACAATATGTCCATGAACTTGCGCATCTGTGCGGTCGTCGGGACGAGCGCCGTGGGAATGGTCGTCCTTGCTGGCTGTGCCGATGTCGCGCCTCCGAAGAGTGGCTCCGTCAACACGCCTGCAGCACCCGAAACACCGGCAAGTGGTGAACTCGTGGGCCAGGGAACGGTGCTGCAGCAGGGCGATGAGCCGCCCCAGTTCTGCCTGGGAAGTGTTGCAGAATCGTATCCGCCGCAGTGCACGGGGCCGGTTCTTCGGGGCTGGGACTGGTCGACGGCGGACCAGTTCGAAAGCGCATCGGGGGTCATTTGGGGTGCCTACGCAGTGCAGGGAACTTGGGACGGTTCGGAATTCACGCGGACGAAGGACCCTGTTCCACTCTCGCTGTACGACACCACGCCGTACGTCGACCCGCGGCTGGCCGAAGGAAAGATTGGTGACGGCGATGAACACCGGCTCGGCACCATTCAGGCAGAGCTTTCCGCCTCGGGCGAGCCGGACCTCCTCGAGTCCTGGATAGCCGATGGCTTCCTCGTCATCACGGTGCCATTCGATGACGGAGCAATCCAGCAATCCCTGGACGAGCAGTACGGACAGAATCTTGTTGTCGTTCAGTCGGCCCTCCGGCCGCCCCGATGAGTGTCCTGCCCCCTCTCGCGGTGACCGGAGGCACAGGCGCCGTCGGCGGGGGCGTAGCACGCCTCCTCTCCGGTGCCGGTGTAGCTCAGCGGCTCCTGGTCCGCACTCCAGCAAGAGCACCGCAGCTTGACGAGGCGATGGTCTTTCGGTCCTCCTACTCCGACCGTGCTGCCTCGCGGGCAGCCCTGGAAGGGGTTGAGACGTTGTTCATGGTCTCGGCCTCGGAGGACGTTGACCGCCTCGGCCAGCACCGCGCCTTCATCGACGCCGCGGAAGAGGCAGGAGTGCGACACCTCGTCTACACGTCCTTTCTTGGCGCAGCCCCGGATGCCACCTTCACGCTGGCGAGACCACTCGGCCACCGAGGAATACATCAGGGCCACCGGAATCGGCTACACGTTCCTGCGCGACAGCCTGTACAGCGACCTGATAAGTGCGCTCGCCGGCAAGGACGGAATCATTCGGGGTCCGGCAGGAAACGGCAGAGTCGCCGTCGTCAGCCGCGCCGACATCATCCGCACTGCCGTAACCGTGCTCAGGGATCCGGTTGCCCACCGGAACAGGACCTATGACCTCACCGGACCGGAAGCGCTCACCCTGACCCAGCTCGCCCGAACGCTCACGGCGGCGCGCGGAACTCGTATCACCTTTTTCAATGAGACCCTTGCCGAAGCATACGAGTCGCGCAAAGGTTTCGGTGCGGCGGATTGGCAGGTCGAGGCGTGGGTCTCCACCTACACCGCAATCGCCGCCAATGAACTGGCGGTGGTCAGCAGTGACATTGAAACCATCACGGGAAGGCGCCCACTGTCCTTCGCAGAATTCCTCGCTGCGGATCAAAGCTGACGTCGCTAACTCGCCGCGAGCGGTCGCCGGTCAAGCAACCAGTCAGGCAGCCGTTCCAGGGATACGCTCCGCACTGATCTGTAGCGCAATCTCCAAGGGATGTGTCAACAGCTCGATCTGCCGCTTCGTGAAACGGTCGGGAAAGCTGATGGCCAGATGGGCGGACTGCAGAGATGAGCAGATGTAGTACGTGCCCTCGATCCCGCCCATGACCTCGGTCACCAGTGCGCGGATGCGGACCGTGTCGATGTGCCGGCCCGAACCGGCCATCGCCCGGGCCGCACCACGGTAGGCAGTATGTGCCTGCGACTCCCGGTTGGCTTCCGCGACGGCGATAAGCTGCTCGCGCGTCCACGCCACGTCGAAGATGCGAGGCGATGGAAGAACTGCGGTCTTCATGATGCTCCTCGGAAACCAGGAAACGGTTCGGCAACTGCGGCTTCCACCAGCGTGCGTGGATATGGGTCATTCGTTGCGGAGCCACCCGCAGGATTGCTGCCTTCCGGGTCTGTCCTGAAGCTCGTGGGACCGCTATCCCCTTATTGCATCATCCGGCGCCGACGTTTCGAGTCGGACGCCCTGCGGGTCAGATCCGTGAGGGCCAGAACCGTGATGATGATCGAAACAGCCACGAGGGCAAGCATCAGGTACAGTCCCGTGAGCATGGCCATCGGGGAGCTTGCGTTCCCCAGGACGTCCAGGGCCCCGACTCCTCCAGCAACCCAGAAGCTCGCGACGGCCAGAAGGGCCACATATGCCGGAATTGACGTTTTGTTCTTCCTTAACCACTGCATGCTTCTACCCCCACCGAAGATTGTTCGTGCCCCAGAGACCATTCTCCAGCCGACCCAACGGATCCGTGGGACTTCCAGATCTCGAGTCGGACTCGTTTGGACGAAGGTTTGGTTACCTTAGAGAACCCATTGCGGACGGCCTTCCCAAAAGCCGTCCCGTTCCATTGCCAATATCGCCTGCCGAACATCTTCCGGGAGGATTGGTCCGTGGTCGTCGAGCGTCACTAACGCCTCGTACATCCGGAGATCGCACATCTCGTTGGCGTAGTGCAGCGCTTTGACGTCGTCGTCGCTCAGGGAAGCTGCCTCATCGGCGAGCGCTTCGAGCGCTCCCTGGGCATTTCCGAAGGAGATAGCGGCGGCCAGGTCTTTTCCCGCCTGCGGCGCGATGGTTCCGTTCCCCGAAACGTCAGCCCAGCGCTGGAGTGCGCCGTCGGAGTGTGAATTATGGACGTAGCTGCCATGCTGTGTCGTCATGTTTCCCCCTGTAGATAATCAAGGGTTGCAGGGCGCCCGTTGATAGGGCAACCCTCTTTTGCGGCTTGATTCCGAGTTGTTGCAACCCTGTTACCTGCGGCAACGCATCGCTTCTCCTGAAACGAATGAAACCAGGAGGACTCCCATGGCAAACTGAAGGTATGTCTTCGACCCCTGATCAGCAGCCCTCGGGCAATTCCTCATCGAACACTTCTGACACATCGGGCCCAGCCCAGGACATCCCGGGTAACGCGGAGGCAATCGATATTGCTCCCGTCGAGGTGAAGGAGCGCACCCACCTCGCCATGAGGATCGACGAGGCGTGGTTGTCCCTGCAGACGCGGCTGGCACTGAAGCGCGGACATGTCGAGACGGTCATTCCCTATACCGGATATGGTACGACGAGCTGGCTTCGGGTCCTGGCCCGGGTGGTCCTTGCAGATCCCCGGGACAGCGAACCGGTTCCCGCGGCCGGTCCGCTGAAGCCGCTCAAGGAGGGCATGCGCGGCTGGCGCAACTTCACCAGCGCTGCCGTGGGCGGCGCGGTGGTGCAGGTGGAGGTCAACGGCTCGACCCACGAGGTGAAAGCAGATCGGGGAGGGGTCATCGATGCACGGATCGAGGTGGACCTCGAACCGGGCTGGCACACGGTGCGCCTGCACTCCGGCGATTCACGGGTGGCAGACGCCCCGATGCGTGTCGTTGACGAGAATGCGCCTTTCGGCGTCGTCTCCGACATCGACGATACCGTCATGGTCACGGCACTGCCCCGCCCTTTCCTTGCAGCATGGAACACGTTCGTGCTTGATGAGCACGCCCGCACCCCTACGCCGGGCATGGCAGTGCTCTACGAGCGCATCACCCGCACCGTTCCCTCAGCACCCGTGCTCTATCTCTCGACCGGCGCCTGGAATGTGGCTCCTACCCTGACGCGCTTTCTCTCACGGAACCTGTACCCGGCCGGCCCGAAACTGCTCACGGATTGGGGTCCCACGCGGGATCGGTGGTTCCGCAGCGGGCAGGACCACAAGCGCACATCACTGGAACGGCTTGCGGGTGAGTTCCCGGACACGAAGTGGCTCCTGGTGGGCGACGACGGCCAGCATGACGAAGTGATCTACGCCGAGTTCGCCCAGCGCCACCCCGAGAACGTTCGCGCAATCGCCATTCGCCAGTTGTCCGCAGGTGAAGCGGTCCTGGCCGGCGGCCGGTCCAAGAAAGCGCCGAAGGACACCACTCCCGGCATCCCCTGGGTGTACGCGCCCGACGGCGCAGGGATGTCCGAACAGCTGGAGGAAATGGGCATCATCGAACGTGATCCACAGCCGCGGGGCCAGCTTTAGCCCGCTGGTGGCGAGGGGGCCGGACAGCCCAATCACACCGGGTGGGTTTCAGTGGCGCGGTCCCGCCCGGGTGGCTGGGACCGCACGGGGCACAGGTATATGGTGAAGCCGATCTTCTCGCCGGGCCTCATATCGCCACCACAGTGGTGACCATCTGCTCATCATTCCCCTGGGCGGCGATTCGGCCGCTGGCGGGCATCTGCACGACGTGGTCGACCGCGGCGGCCACACCGATCTTTTCCAGCCGCAGTTGCCTAGGACCGGGCGCTGCACCACAGGTCGCTGATGGCTTTCCGCCCGCCTGGAAGCAGCGCCACTCCGCCTGCGCCGAGGAGAACGGCCCCGGCGAGGGCACGCTGCGCGGTGCGCCGCTTACCGCTCCAGCCTCCGGTGACGGTGGCGTTGTCCGGATCGGGGGAGGGCGCGTACAGGTTTCCGGACGAATCGACGGCGGCTTCCTTCCTGGAGAGGTGCGTTTTCTCCACCTGAACTGCCATCATGGTTTCGATCCGCCCGGGCATGAACCGGTGCTGGCGCACCATCGAACGCCCGATCCGCCCCACGACCACCTCGCCGCGTGGCTCCTCAATCAGGGCACAGATAGTCTTGGCGACGCGCTCCGGGCTGTAGACCGGAGGCATGGCGAGGACACGCCGCCCGGTGTAGTTGGCTGCGTCGTCGAAGAAGGGGTGTCAATCGTGGCGGGAAGGACGGTGCAGACGTGGATCTTCTTTTTCCGCTTGTCGAGGCGCAGCTCGGAGCGCAGGCTGACGCCCAGGGCACGGACGGCTGCCTTCGACATGGAATAGGCAGTGGTGTAGGGCTGTGGAACCTCGCCGACGATCGAGGCGACATTGATGAGCACGCCGGAACCCTGCTGCTCCATCCGTTCGAGAGCCGCACGGGCGCCATGGACGTAGCCCATTACGTTGACGTCCAGAACTCGGCGGAAGTCGTCGAGCGGAACCTTCAGGAAGGGTGAGAAGTAGGACACCGCCGCGTTGTTGACCCAGACGTCCAGCCGGCCGAAGTGCTCGACGGCGCGGCTGGCAAGTGCCTGGACGGCGTCGGCGTCGGTTACGTCCGTGGGTACCGCGATGGCTCGGGCGCCGAGCGCCGTGCAGTCGGCCACCAGGGATTCGAGCGCATCCCCTCGCCGCGATACGAGGACAAGGCAGGCTTTCCTGCGGGCGAAGTGCAGTGCGGCCGCCCGCCCGATTCCGCTTGCTGAACCGGTGATGACGACGACGGAATTCTTGGCGCGCATGGGTTGCTCCTCTGCAGTAGAGTCTCGGCAGTGCCACGGAGTGCATGCAACGACTGGCATGCCTGCTTCGAGGGTAGCCAGGCGGAAAAGCAAGCTCAACGGATATCCGTTGTTCACTGCGGGGAGAAAAAAGCTACGCTGTGTGCTTGGGTACGATCCTTTGCCCTTTGAGGATCTCCGCGAGCTGATCCATGAAGAGCCGCACCCGGATGTTGCGCCTGTCCCCGGTCTGCAGGGCGAAGATGCTCCGCGCGAGGCGGATCTCCGGAACGTCGAGGGCCACGACGCCATCGGGCCGGTTCAGCATCGCGAGTTCGGGGACGAGCGCTGCGCCGAGGCCGGCCGCCGTCATTTCGAGGCTGGCGTTGAAGTCATCGCAGTAGGCGATGACGCGGGGGTGCAGGTTACAGCTGGCAAAGAGCCGTTCGATCACGGTGGCGTCGGCGGTTCCGGGGTGGTGGAGGATCCATGGCATGTCGGCGAGTTGGTCGGCGCTGACCGTCGAGCCGGGCCGGATGCCCCACGAGGCCGGAAGGATCACGCGGAAATTGTCGTCCCCGATCCACTGCCGGCTGACGGAGGACGGCCAGGCGAGGCCGGCCTGGCCCACCTGGTAGACGAGCGCCAGATCGAGTTCACCGCCTGTCCGCAACCCCTGAATGGTCTGTGCCGGTTCCGCGACGTAAACCTTCAGGCGAATGCCGAGCTTCCGCCATTGCTGGGTGCCCAGCAGGCGGGGCAGCGCAAAGGTCGCGAGGCTCGGGAAGATGCCCAGCCGGAGCTCCTCGGCGGTCCCGCCGTCGGCCCGTGCCGAGGACGCGAGCAGCGCGTCGATGTCGGTGAGTACCTTTGCCGCGTGCCGTGACATGACGACGGCGGCTTCGGTCGGGACGGCGCTCCGAGCGCTCCGGGCGAAGAGCGTTGTTCCGGTGTCCTTCTCCAGTGCCGACATCTGCTGGGAGACTGCCGAGGCCGTGTAGCCGAGGCCGGTGGCTGCTCCAGCGAAGGAACCGTGCCGGATGACCTCCAGAAGGGTTCGCAGATGGACCGGGTTGACCACGACTGCTCCCTTCCTGGTTCGTTGGACCGGCAGAGGGCCGGGCATGGTTTTTCGAGCATACCTTCGGCGACGCCGGGGGGCGTCCACCGGGTTTCCGCGGCACTGCGACACGCCGAGAAATGTCAATCCCCAAATTTTTTTGGCCTGTGCGCAAGTCCTGCACAGGGTGTGGACACGTCGCGGAAAAGGCCCGGTTTCCGGGCTTTCCGGGCCCTCTGCCTGTGGATTTCGTGTGGACTGCTCAGCCCCGGAATGACATACTTGTAATACATCATCTAGGGGTCTGTAGCCGCACGGCGTACTAGATGTAGTATCTAGATATCGAATAACTCGCTGGCAGGGCAGGGCCGAAAGACCGGAAATTCCTCGGAATTCCTCCTTTCCTGGAAAGCCTCACATACACCCGCAAGACACAGCATTTCAGCAGGATGAGAAGGGGAAGAGGGACATGACCGTCACGGTTTACACCAAGCCAGCATGCGTACAGTGCAACGCGACCTACCGGGCTCTGGATCGGAAGGGAATCACCTATCAGAGCGTCGATATTTCACAGGATCCCGCCGCGCTGGAGCGTGTTCGCGCGATGGGTTATCTGCAGGCGCCCGTCGTGGTGACGGACAAGGATCACTGGTCCGGTTTCCGGCCTGACAAAATCAACGAGCTGGCCCTTTCAGCCATCAGCTCGGTCGCCTGATTCGGTTCAGGCACCGGGCACCTCGCCCCTCGAATGACCACCACCAGTAAGTCAGCAATCCGCGAGCCGGCCGCTCAGGGGGGCGTCACTGACGCTCCGCTGATTTACTTCTCCTCGGTTTCGGACAACACACACCGGTTCGTGCGGAAGCTCGCGACGACGACGGCCCGGCTGCCACTCCGAACCAGTGACCCGACGCTGACGGCGCTTCGCCCCTATGTGCTGGTGCTTCCGACCTACGGCGGAATCACCGGCAAGGGAGCAGTACCCCGGCAAGTGGTGAAGTTTTTGAACGATGCAGGAAACCGGTCGCTCCTTCGGGGGGTGATCGGTGCAGGCAACACGAATTTCGGTGAAACCTACTGCCTGGCGGCGGACATCGTCGCCGCGAAGTGCAACGTTCCTGTTCTCTACAGGTTCGAAGTCATGGGGACGTCCGAGGACGTCGACCGTGTAAATCAAGGATTGGAAGAGTTTTGGACATGAGTGTTGCAGAGACGGAAACGGCGGGAGCTCCCGCGGCATCGGCCGAGCGCTACCGGGACATGGGGTACCACGAGCTCAACGCGATGCTCAACCTCTACGGCCCCAATGGAGAGATCCAGTTCGGCGCCGACAAGGAAGCTGCCCACCAGTATTTTCTGCAGCACGTCAACAACAACACCGTGTTCTTCCACGACCTCGAGGAGAAGCTCGACTATCTCGTGAAGAACGAGTACTACGAGCGGGAAACCCTCCACCAGTACACAATGAACTTCATCCGCGACCTCTATAAGCGTGCCTACTCGAAGAAGTTCCGCTTCGAGACCTTCCTCGGCGCCTTCAAGTTCTACACCTCGTACACCCTGAAGACGTTCGACGGGAAGCGCTACCTCGAGCGCTACGAGGATCGCGTGTGCATGGTGGCCATGCACCTGGCGCGCGGCGACGAGCAGCTCGCCACGCAGATCGTCGACGAGATCATCGAGGGCCGGTTCCAGCCCGCCACCCCCACCTTCCTCAACGCCGGCAAGCGCCAGCGCGGGGAACTTGTCTCCTGCTTCCTGCTGCGCATCGAAGACAATATGGAATCCATCGGGCGCTCCATCAACTCGGCGCTCCAGCTATCCAAGCGCGGCGGAGGTGTTGCCTTCGCCCTGACGAACATCCGCGAGGTCGGCGCACCGATCAAGCAGATCGAGAACCAGTCCTCGGGCGTCATCCCCGTGATGAAGCTCCTCGAGGACAGCTTCTCCTACGCCAATCAGCTCGGTGCGCGCCAGGGCGCCGGCGCGGTGTACCTCCACGCGCACCACCCGGACATCAACCGGTTCCTCGACACCAAGCGCGAGAACGCCGATGAGAAGGTCCGCATCAAGACGCTGTCCCTCGGCGTCGTCGTCCCCGACATCACCTTCGAACTCGCCAAGCGCGACGAGGACATGTACCTGTTCTCGCCGTTCGACGTCGAAAAGGTGTATGGCATGCCGTTCTCCGACATCTCGGTCACCGAGAAGTACTACGAGATGGTCGATGATTCCCGGATCAAGAAGACGAAGATCAAGGCGCGCGAGTTCTTCCAGACCCTCGCGGAGATCCAGTTCGAGTCCGGCTACCCGTACATCATGTTCGAGGACACCGTGAACCGGGCCAACCCGATCGACGGCAAGATCATCATGTCCAACCTATGCTCGGAGATCCTTCAGGTCTCGCAGCCCACCACGTACAACGATGACCTGTCCTACGCCGAGACCGGAAAGGACATCTCCTGCAACCTCGGGTCGTTGAATATTGCGAAGACCATGGATTCGCCCGATTTCGGCCGAACCATCGAGACCTCGATCCGCACCCTGTCGGCTGTGTCCGACATGAGCAACATCACCTCGGTACCCTCGATCGCCAAGGGCAACGACCAGTCGCACGCCATCGGTCTGGGCCAGATGAACCTGCACGGCTACCTGGCCCGGGAGCGGGTTCACTACGGCTCCGAAGAGGGCCTGGACTTCACCAACATCTACTTCTACTCCGTGCTCTACCACTGCCTCCGGGCGTCCAACCTGATGGCCATCGAGACCAGCAGCACGTTCGCCGGCTTCGAGAAGTCGAAGTACGCCAGCGGTGAGTTCTTCGCCAAGTACACCGACCAGGTGTGGGAGCCCGCCACCGAGCGCGTCCGCGAACTTTTCGAGAACGTGACCATCCCCACGCAAGCGGACTGGCTCGCACTGAAGGCCTCCGTCATGGAGCACGGTATCTACAACCAGAACCTGCAGGCCGTGCCGCCGACCGGTTCCATCAGCTACATCAACAACTCGACCTCGTCGATCCACCCGGTGGCGTCGAAGATCGAGATCCGCAAGGAGGGCAAGCTGGGCCGCGTGTACTACCCGGCTCCGTACCTGACGAACGACAACTTGGAGTACTACCAGGACGCGTATGAAATCGGCTACGAGAAGGTCATCGACACGTATGCCGCCGCCACGCAGCACGTGGACCAGGGCCTGTCCCTGACGCTGTTCTTCAAGGACACCGCCACCACGCGTGACATCAACAAGGCCCAGATCTACGCCTGGCGCAAGGGCATCAAGACCATTTACTACATCCGTCTTCGCCAGCTCGCGCTGGAAGGGACCGAAGTAGAAAACTGCGTCAGCTGCATGTTGTAACCGTCATCGGTTGATAATGACGGTGGGTCACCGCCCGCCGTCGTACGTTTAGCTTAGATAGAACCCAACTTTTAGGGGAAGAAATGACCGAGAAGGTCAAGCTTCTGACACATGTCGAAGCAATCAATTGGAACCGCATCCAGGATGACAAGGACGTGGACGTCTGGAACCGCCTGGTCAACAACTTCTGGCTGCCCGAGAAGGTGCCGCTGTCCAACGACGTCCAGTCGTGGGCCACGCTCACCCCGGACGAGCAGCAGCTCACCATGCGCGTCTTCACCGGACTCACCCTCCTCGACACCGTGCAGGCAACCGTCGGTGCCGTCAGCCTAATTCCGGATGCGCTCACCCCGCACGAGGAAGCTGTCTACACGAACATCGCCTTCATGGAGTCGGTGCATGCCAAGAGCTACTCCTCCATCTTCTCCACGTTGGCCTCCACCAAGGAGATCGACGAGGCGTTCCGCTGGTCTACCGAGAACGCGAACCTTCAGAAGAAGGCGCAGATCGTCATGGACTACTACCAGGGCGACGATCCCCTGAAGCGCAAGGTCGCCTCGACCCTGCTCGAGAGCTTCCTCTTCTACTCCGGCTTCTACCTGCCGATGTACTGGTCCTCACGGGCGAAGCTGACGAACACGGCTGACCTGGTCCGCCTGATCATCCGCGACGAGGCCGTGCACGGGTACTACATCGGGTACAAATTCCAGAAGGGCCTGGAGCGCGTTTCACCTGAAAAGCGCCAGGAAATCAAGGACTACACGTTCGAGCTGCTCTTCGAGCTGTACGAGAACGAGGTCCAGTACACGCACGACCTCTACGACTCCGTAGGCCTTGCTGAGGACGTCAAGAAGTTCCTGCACTACAACGCCAATAAGGCGCTGATGAATCTCGGCTACGAGGCCATGTTCCCGGCTTCCGTCACCGATGTGAACCCGGCGATCCTCTCGGCGCTGTCGCCCAATGCGGACGAGAACCACGACTTCTTCTCGGGGTCAGGGTCTTCGTACGTGATTGGCAAGGCCGTCAACACCGAGGATGACGACTGGGACTTCTAGACCAGTGTGACGTGAACGTCTAGCCGCGACTTTTGCACACTTCCTATGACTTCCAGCAAAGTACTCGCGACTCAGTTGTAACTAGGCCTTGGCCATCGTCGCCTCCCGGCGCCCTAGCGTCGCCGGGAGGCAATCCGGAAGTTAGCGGGCCTAAGACCAGCAAAAGGAATCGCAGCTGGGAATCCCCATGCCGCTTCCGGCCGCCCGTGGGGAGTCAAAGGACCTGCCGCAACCAGAGGTCGCGCCGAAGTGCATCACGCGTTCTACGGACCCTTCGGGACGGCTGCGTTCATTGGTCGCTACCTCAATAGCGCCGAAAAGCCGACTTACGAACTTGCGCTGGTGATCGAGCCGGGCGTCGCCGGTGGAGCCATTACGGAGGTTCGTTTGGCGAAGCCGGCTGCATTGAACCTCCTCCAGCCTCCGGTGTCTGCTCCGACACTTGCGCGAAGATGTTTCCGGCGTTTCCCGTGCTGCCGTCAGCCGAGCCCGGAGAGGTGGGCCGCTGCCTGGCCGTCGTCGATCCTCGTAATGGCCCACCCCACCCCACCAAGGGCGTAGAGCGAGACGGGTATCAGCACGCACCACTCCCGCAGGGATCCGGCGTTCCCGAGGAGCGGCACTGCGATGTTACCGTTGGGGCGCCATACCTGCGCGACCACGGGAATCCGCCCCAGACCCCGTGGACGGCGGAGCCGCACGGGGTAGACCGGATTACAGCCACCTGTGGTGAGCATGTCGCCAACAATGTGGACGATCACGCCGGTAGCCATGGCCATCGGGAACCAGAACTGCTCCTCGGGCGCGAATGCCGTGACGAAGGCCCCGGCGGTCAGCCCTACCACCCACGGCGATCGTCGCATGGTGTCCGGAATGATCTTCAGGGCCTTGGCCGCGAAGGAGGCGAGGAGCACCGTGAGTATGCCTGCACCAGGATAGACGGTACCGAACTCGGCGGTCTCGACCGTCCAGAGCCCAGCCACGAAGGCGACGGCGACGAATGCGGCGACGCCGAGCAGCGAGTGGGTGCCGCGGCGGTGCCCGCCGGAGATGGCCCCGACGCCGGCACATAGCAGGTTGGAGAGCGGCGGCAGGGAGTGGGCGATCGTGGCATTGTGGTGATCGGCGTCCGGCAGGAGAGCTGCCCCCGCCGTCACGAGCGCACCGGTGATGACTCCGACCGGGCTGACCTCCAGTAGCCCCACACCGAAGATGACGGAGTCCGGCAGCATCGGGAGGAAACGCCCGGTGTGTACCTCGATCTGGGTGGTGGCTGCAACCCAGGCGGCGGCGCCGCAGGCAGCATGGTGGGCGCCCATCATGGAGGTCCCTTTCGATAGGAATCGGCCCGACTGCAGGATTCTCGCCGGTGGGAACCATCTTCACGCGTGCCACCCCCATTATCCGCACCGGCCTGCGCTCCCGGCACGGACTGGCCGACGCGGTGGGCACAGTTACATCAGCCAGCGCCACCATCGCGACGGTTCCGGTTCTAGTTCCGGTTCCGCGGCCGGTTCCTCTCCCAGGGCGGAAGCAGCCTCGATGATGTCGTCCGTGGTGAGCGTCATCACCGCGTTCCGATCGAGCGCGTCGAGGTCCCGGTCCTCGTCGAGCGACAGCCTCAGCGCCTGCCGGTTGAGCGCCTGCTCGAACAGCGTGCGGGCGAAGCGCGCATTGCCGGAGTCCTCGCCGGCGTGAAGGCCTGAGAAGATGCGGCGCAGCATCTGGTCCGCGCCCGGCTCCAGTAGGTACTCGTGCTGGCCCAGCATGCGGTTGAAGATTGTCTGAAGCGCGTCGACCGAGTAGTCGGGGAAAGTGATTTCACGCGCGAACCGGGAGCGTAGGCCGGGGTTCGAGAGCAGGAATGACTCCATCAGCTGAGGGTATCCGGCCACGATTACCACCAGGCGGTGGCGGTAATCCTCCATCCGCTTGAGCAGGACCTCGATCGCCTCGGGACCGAAGTCGGTCCGGCCGTCCTCGGGGGTCAGAGCGTAAGCCTCGTCGATGAACAGGACACCGTCCAACGCCCGCCGAATTACCCGGTCCGTCTTGATGGCGGTCGCGCCGACGTACTGCCCGACCAGGCCCGACCGGTCTACCTCGACCAGATGACCTTTCTGCAGCAGCCCGACCGCCCGGTACATCTCGGCCAGGAGCCGCGCGACGGTGGTCTTGCCCGTGCCCGGGTTTCCAAGGAACACCAGATGCTGCGATGTAGCTACTTCCGGCAGGCCGTGCGCCTTGCGGCGGGCCTGGACCTGAAGCAACGCGACAAGGGCCCGCACCTGTTCCTTGACGGTCTCCAGCCCTACCAGGGCGTCGAGCTCGGCCTGCACCTCAGAGAGGGGCCGGGCCGGCCCTGGCCGCCCACCGAAGAGATCACCGACCAGGTCATCTACCCGTTCCGACCCCGGCAGTTTGAGCTGCTCGGTGAGATGGCTGAGCGTTTCGCGTAGATCATCAAGTGGATTGCGGCTGGCAGCCATGCGTTTCTCCTCTGGCGACTAGTAGGCCGCGAGTGACTGGTTCGCGGTCGTGAGATCGGGTGCTGGACGGCAGGGCTTCCTGGCGGACGCGCCGCAACCGTCATACTCCAGCAAACTCGCTGACAGGTCTCTGGACAAACTATCGCACGTGGGAAGTGAGGGGAGTCCCGTTTGCCCTATCCTTCTCGGACAGCGGCATAGAGCAACATGTCTACCCGTTCCCCGGAGATTTACTGATGGCTACGCAGAAAGCCTTCACGTTTCTACCCGCTGCGTTCGGCAACGCGAACCGACGCTGTGTTCCACGGCTCGACATGTAACTCGATCCTATGGAGACCGGGAATCGCCCAAGCGAATTCGGTGAGTGCTGACACTGCATCTGCGGCGACGTGCCGTCCCCGTTCCTGTGGTGCAACACCGTAGCCAGCTGTGGCCCAACCTTCGCTCAACTTCCCGACCCACAGCCCCACCTGGCCAAGGGCCCGGTCCGTCATGGCGTCTGCGATGGCTTTCGAACCTATCAACCGGCACCGTTGGGGGTGTTAGTGCTGGGTGGTCTTCAGGTGAGGTGCGAGGGTGAGGTACTGGGGGTTGTCGGCAAGGAAAGCGAAGGCGCTGGGGCATTGAGGCACAACACGCAGGCGTCGCTTGTGGGTGTTGAGCATGACGTGGCGCATCAAAACCATATCGGCGCCCCTGTCGCGGAAGCCGGGCTGTTCGACACCGTCGGTGAGGTTCATCTGCCCGCCGCGCATCGTGTACTTCATGTACGCGGCGAGGGTACCGTCAACGTACAGTTCGAACCGGCAGTACAACGGGTTGTCCCGAAAGACCTCCTGCACATGTTCGTCAGTTTCAGGGTTCGTAGCCTGGCGGGAGCGCAGGTCAAGTTCCTCGGCGATGGCCTCATAGCATTCTATTGCCCCGGCAGGTGGGAAGTCCGCATCGATAAGCCGGTACAGCTGATTCGCCAGCACCCGCAATTCTCTCAATGAGGCCTGGGAAAAGTCCTCGATCGCCAGTGCTCGTTCCAGCCAGACGGACTCACGCTGACCTCCCAGGGAGCGGGCTTGAAGCGCATCACGGGGGACTTCTACGGAGAATCCTGCGGCCGGCTGCGTTGCCGTTTCCAAGGTCTCGGGCGAACTGGCGGTTTCGGAGTGCAACTGCTGGGTCATGGTCATTCCTCTGCTGGGCAGCAACCACGGCCTTTTTCTGGACCTGGTACTCTCCTGAGACTAACCAGAAATGCGCCAGAAGGAAACTCAGCAGACTCATTTCTCTGGTTGAACGGTCGCTGCGGCGTCGTTCATGTGCTTACGACAGAGAACCCATACCCTCATGAACGCTCGCAGGCTTCCGCGCAGCATCAGTGAAGGGGAGAAACCCACATTTCAGCCTGTACGCGGGCTGCGAAGGTCCTCAGATCCTGTTCGTCATCCTCGGTGAATGCCCGTGGCCGGTCATCGATGAGGCACAGTGTGCCGATCCGCCACCCGCCTGCAGTGGACACGGGATGGCCTGCATAGAACCGGACTTCCGGCCCGCCGGCGACGAGGGGATGATCACGGTAAGCAGGGTCGGTGCCGGCATCAGTGATCACCAGGGTCCGATCCTTCTCAATGGTCCGCGAGCACAGGGAAAGATCGCGCGGTAGGTCCTGACCGATCGGGCCGATGACGGACTTGATGATCTGGGCGTCCTCGGTGATCAGTGCGATCGAGGCGGAGCTGACGCCGAAGTGGTCCCGGACCTGTGCGGTGATCCTGTCGAATCTTTGCTCCGATCCCGCCTCGATCAGCCCCGACTCGTACAGTGCATGGCAGCGCCGGAACTCGAGGTCGTCAGCCGCAGCGGTACCCACCCCGGCATCATGGGCCCTATGGAGAGCGTCATGGGAAGCGTGAGGTGTGCTGCTGCTGGTGCTGGAATCGCCGACGGGTGGCACATTGAAGGCATACCCGTCCGGGGTGAGGACCAACGTCCGGAGGTACTCGCTGTACCCCGAGCCGGCGGTGATGTCATCGGTGCTGTAGTGGGCGCCGTCGACGAGCGATCCGGTGACGTCCAGCAGTTCGTTGATCGCTTGCGCTACCAGGTCCCGCTCCGAGGCCGGGATCATGACCAGGCCCGTCAGGTATCCGGTGACGTCGACCTCATCGGTGGCACCACCGATACTCAGGTACGCCAGAAACACCTCATCGACGCGCAGGTTCGACGCGCGGACGGTCTGAAGAGCGGTCCACTGCTGCAGATAGTCATCCAACACGTTCAGTCCTTTCCTCGTCCCTTATCCAGCGTCCGGAGGCTGTCGGCCCAAGTTCAAGGGTAGAGGATCCGCGGGTCGGCCTCATATCAGCTTCGTCACATCCCTGGGGGTCGACAGCGGGGGCGGAGGATGCACTCCGCCGGGGCGTCGTGGGGGTATTCGGAGTATTTGCGCGTTCAGCGGATCAGAGGTTGAGTGCGGACAGCACTCTTTCGCACAGCAGTTGGTCTCCTGGATGTACGCGCGGGGGCCTCCTGGTGGTCGAACGACGAGGGCAGTACGCCCGCACTGCCCATAGGCAGGTTGTTCGGCTGCCATTCCGGAAGGCAACCGGCACCGAGGGAGGTGTTGTCTGGGCGAGGCCTCGTCCTCCCTCGTGACCTTGCCGGGCGATACGGTGGAAACCATGATGGGTATACCGGCTCAACGAGGATACGGGCCGCGGCGTGGAGGAATAGGAATCCGATCGAGGTCAGCGGCATCGATGACCGTTGCGGAGCCTGCCGTGGCACGGGCCTGCTCCGCCAGCACCCCGACGTCGTCGTACCTGGAGGAGAAGTGGGTCAGCACCAGCGTTCCCACGTCTCCATTGCCCCCGAGGGCGCCCGCCTGACCCGCCGTGAGGTGCCGGTACTGATCCGCGAGCACGGCATCCTCGTCGCTGAACGTCGACTCGGCCACCAGCAGGTCCGCACCCTCCGCCAGCTCCTCCGCACCCTCGCACAACGCCGTATCCATCACGAAGGCGAACCGTTGGCCGAGCCTCGGCACGCTGACATCCTTCAGGTGAACCCCGCCGATGCTTCCCTCGCGTTGGAGGCGTCCGACGTCGGGCCCCGAGATACCGGCAGCCAACAGCCGATCGGGCAGGAAGGTCCGGCCGTCCGGCTCCGTCAGGCGGTAGCCGTAGGCCTCGATGCGGTGGAGCAGGGGGCGCACCTCAAGGCCCGGGGCGATCAGCCCGGCGCCGCCATGGGGATGGAGCCGGAGGTCGAGTCCCGGAGTGGCGAGCGATACCAGCGACCGGACCACGTGCTCACCCGACGCCGGGTAGTGCAAGTGGACCGCGTGGGCGGCGCCGTCGAGCACCATCCGCGAAAGCACCCCCGGCAGTCCGAAGCAATGATCGCCGTGCACGTGCGTGAGGCAGATCCGCGTGATGCGACTCGCTGAAACTCCGGCGGAAATCATCTGGCGCTGTGTGCCCTCGCCCGGATCGAACAGGATCCCTTCGCGCTCCCATCGAAGGAAGTACCCGTTGGAGTTGCGCGTTCGGGTGGGGACCTGGGAGGCAGTGCCGAGGATGACGAGCTCACGCATGGTTCAGTGTGGCATCGTGGGCGGGCGACCGGGAGACACCAGGCTCAACCGGGTGGTGGCGGTCTTGGAGAAGAGTACGAGGCTCCTGCGGGCAGGGTGCAGGCAGGTCTGCATTTTGGCCATTGCCAAGGCAACCGGACAGGGCCAAAGTGAGGTACGTAATGTCCAGGCCGGGAGCCCGGCCGCAGTTTCCGACGGAGCCGGTACCCGGCGTGGAGGCCACCCATGAGCACGACTTCTGACCAAGTGTCCGACGCGACTCCGGAAGGGAATGAACCCGAACTCAAACGGGTCCTCGGACCCAAGTTGCTGCTCCTGTTCATCGTCGGTGACATCCTCGGCGCCGGGGTCTATGCCGTTACCGGAACGATGGCCGGTACGGTCGGCGGCATTGTCTGGCTGCCGTTCCTGCTCGCATTCGTTGTGGCAACCATGACCGCGTTCTCCTATCTGGAGTTGGTGACGCAGTATCCCCAGGCGGCCGGTGCAGCCCTCTACACGCACAAAGCGTTCGGAATCCACTTCGTCACGTTCCTGGTCGCGTTCGCCGTCGTCTGCTCAGGCATCACCAGCGCCTCGACATCAGCCAACGTCCTTGCCCAGAACCTCTTCGGGGGCCTTGAGATCAACGGCTGGATGGCCATGCCCGGGCAGGGCGTGATCACCGCGGTTGCACTGGGATTCATGCTGCTGCTGGCGGTGATCAACCTCCGCGGCGTGGGGGAGAGCGTGAAGTTCAATGTGGTGCTCACTCTGGTGGAGGTGGTTGCACTCTGCATCGTGATCGGGGTCGGTTTCTACGTGATGGTGCAGGGCAATGGAAATCTCTCCGAAATCACCGTCTTCAACGACTACCAGGACAAGGGCCTCTTCCTGGCAGTCACTGCCGCCACGTCCATCGCCTTCTTCGCGATGGTCGGTTTCGAGGACTCGGTGAACATGGTCGAGGAAACCCAGAACCCGGAGCGGATTTTCCCGCGGACGATGCTCACCGGCCTGGGGATCGCCGTCATCTTCTACATGCTGGTGGCCGTCTCCGTGGTCACCGTCCTCTCGCCCACCGAGCTCGAGGGAATTCGGGAGGCCGAAGGCGCCGCGCTCCTCGAGGTCGTATCCAAGGGATCGCCGGACTTCCCCATCGAGAACATCTTCCCGTTCCTTGCCGTCTTCGCAGTGGCGAACACGGCGCTGATCAACATGCTGATGGCCAGCCGCCTGATCTATGGAATGGCCCGCCAGGATGTCCTGCCGCGGGCACTGGGCAAGGTGCTCCCGGGACGCCGCACCCCCTGGGCCGGTATCGCATTCTCGACAATCCTCGCGCTGGGGCTGATCTGGTACGTCACCAGCGATCCGGACAGCAACATCGTCGCGAACCTCTCCGGCACGACGGCGTTCCTGCTGCTGTGTGTGTTCACCGTGGTGAACGTGGCCTGCGTCGTCCTGCGGGGCAAGAGGGACCCTCAGCGCAAGGTGTTCTTCACCTCGCCGGGGCCGCTGCCGATCATCGCGGCTCTCCTGTGTGCCTTCCTCGCCGGCCCCTGGGTCGGCCGGGATGTCATCCAGTACCAGCTCGCCGGAGGGCTGATGGCAATCGGCGTCGTGCTGTGGGTCATTACCTGGTTCATCAACCGGAGGACCAACACCGGGCGGGGCGAGCCGGTCGGCATGCAGAACGTCGGCAAGGACAACTGACTTTCGCCGCCGTCACAGCCGGACAGCATCAGGCGGATCACACTATCCGCAGGGCGCGTTTCAGCGCACGTCGATCACTTTTCCGATCTTCCCGCGGAGTTGCGGCACCATGTGGTGCAGGCCCATCATGCCCAGGCCGTACTTCCGCACGCGCCGCATGGACGTGGCAACCCGGAGGCGGGAATCGATCCGCACGGCGGACAGTCCCAGTTGGCTGACCACCCGCACCGAGAAGTCGATGTCCTCGTCCCGCGTATCGATGGACGTGCGCGCGAAGCCGCCGGTGTGCGCGTAGGACGAGGCCCGCACCGCCATGTTGTGCCCGGCGACGAACCGGAGGTAGCCCGCGTCCAGATGGCACACCGCGAGGATGATCCGGAGTGCCCCGAGCGCGAGGGGAAGGATCAATTCGTCACCGGGCCGAAAATATCGGTCCCGAAGCGGAATGCTCGTGCCTCCTAGAAGCTGCACCCGCGGGTCGTTCTCGAAGGCGGTGCGGATGCGGTCAAGCCAGTCCTCCGCCGGTTCACTGTCGCTGTCGGTGCGGGCGACCACTGTGGCGCCGTCCGCCATGGCTCGGCGGAACCCGGTGTCGCAGGCCGCCCCCGTGCCTTTCTGCAGCTCCTCGACGACGTCGATCCGAACCTCCGGATGAAGCCGCGCGAAGTGCTCGACGCGGTGGACGGAATCGTCGGTGGAGCCGTTGTCCACGATGTAGATGCGGAAGTCGCCGGCGTCCTTCTGGGAGCGGAGAGCTTCGAGGGTGCGCGCAACGTCGGGTTCGTTGAAGAGGGGAACGACGACGGCGAACCGATCAGTCACGGAGCATCTCCCTGGAAAATGGCAGCAGGGCGGGAATGGATATCATGCTTTCGGGCGGCTCAGGGACGGTCGAGGTCCGGCGCGGAGAGGGTGTCACAGGATTGGAGATCGCCCGTTTCGTACCCCTGGGAGAACCATGCCTGGCGCTGCGCACTTGACCCGTGCGTCCAGCCCTCGGGACTGACCTGCCCCGTTGCGGCCACCTGAATACGGTCATCGCCCACGGAAGCGGCGGCCGAGAGGGCATCCTGAAGGTCTGACGCGGCAAAGGGCAGCAGGAACGGCTCTCCGGTCTCCGCATCGGGACTCGTTGTGGCGTGGGCCGCCCACATGCCCGCGAAACAGTCGGCCTGCAGTTCCACCCGGACCCCACCGGATTCCGGGCCCTGCGGATCGCGCTGCGCGGCGTCGAGGGTGCCGATCAGATTCTGGATGTGGTGGCCGAACTCATGCGCCACCACGTATTCCTGGGCGAGGGGACCGCTGGAGGCGCCGAACCGCGTGACGAGGTCATCGAAGAAGGCCGTGTCGTAGTACGTCTGCTGGTCTGCGGGACAGTAGAACGGCCCGACGGCACTCGTGGCATTTCCGCACCCCGTGCTGGTCTGGCCGGTGAAGAGGACAACGCCGGGCTGGACGTACTGAATACCGAACTGGTCGAGGTACGGAAGCCAGAAGCTGTCGAGGCTCTCGGCTGTGCCCAGGATGCGGCAGTCGAGCTGCTCGTTGGCATCGGCTCCGGTCTGGCAGGCGTTGATCGCATCGGTTTCGCTGCCCTGCTCCTGGCCGGAAGTCGTGCCGTCCTGCAGACCGAGCTGGTTCACGACGTCCGGTCCGAAAATCAGCGAGAGGATCAGCAGGAGCCCGCCGCCCACGCCTCCGCCTACGGCCGCGCCCCGTCCACGGCCCCGCCGGTCACTGACGCGAGAGGGGTCGAGGCGGGTGTTGTCGTTGAAACTCATGGATCAACAATAAGCTCCCTTAGGGTATCCGCTGGACACGTACGGCGAGTAGTACCACTAGTCGATGAGACCGGTGCGTACACCCGCCGGCACAGCATTCTGGCACCGTGCGGCCACCACGCCAAGGAGAACCTCCCCCGACCGTTCGCTTGCCAGTATCCCAAGGTGCTGGAACTGTGGGAACCGCAGACGAGTGCCCGCCCGGACGGAGCGGCGCCGGACTGCCCATTCGCGGGCACGGAGGAGCATCGGATGAATATTCTGCACATACTGATTGACAGCCTCGAGCATTTCAAGCCGCTCGACAAGGTCGCGGACCCGGTTGCCGCAGCGGTGAGCAAGGCCGTCCAGCCGCGACACATCCGGAACACCCTGAGCGGTGCCGCGATCGGGCACTCCGTCCACCCGGTGCTGATCGTCGTTCCCGCCGGGGCCTGGCTCATGGCTTCGTTCCTCGACTTCGCGGGGGGAAGGAATTCGCGTCATGCGGCGGGTCTCCTGGTGAACGTCGGCCTCGCCTCCGCGGTGCCCGCCGCCGTCACCGGACTGCACGACTGGTCGGACACCCAGGGGAAGGAGCGCCGGGTCGGTTTCGTGCACGCGGTCGGTAACAGCGTCGCGTTGGTGCTCTACGGGGCGTCCTCGATTGCGCGGGTCAAGGACCACCACGCGCTGGGGAAGCTCCTCGGCCTCGCCGGCCTCGGATCCATGGGCTTCAGCGCCTACCTCGGTGGCCACCTGGCCTACGGCAGTGGCGTGAATGTCAACCGCACCGCCTGGCACGAGGCACCGACGGAGTGGACCCGGGTCGCGAGCGACGCCGACGTCGTCGAAGGCGGACGCCATACGACCGAGGTCAACGGTGTGCCGATCCTGCTCCTGCGCAACGACGGGAAGCTCACCGCCATGGACAGCGTCTGCAACCATCTGGGTGGTCCCCTCGAGGACGGGACGGTGAAGGACGGCTGCATCGTGTGCCCCTGGCACCAGAGCATGTTCCGGCTCGACGACGGCAAGAATTACCGCGGGCCGGCGAGTGTGCCGCAGCCCGTCTTCGAGACCCGTGTGACGAGCGACGGCTTCATCGAGCTGCGGCAACCGATGTCCTGACCCGCCCGGCAAAAAGCCCCGCCCGGAACTGCTTCCAGTTCGGGCGGGGCTTTCCGGGTAGTGCGTCAGTGCAGGGGCGACGGGGCGTCATTAGATGCCGGTTTCCGCACGAAGAACGATGCCACGACGGCCACCAGGAAGATCACCGCTCCGTACAGGAAGGCGGCGCGGATGCCGCCCGCCATGGCAGGGATCTGCGCGACGCCGTCGGACGCGAGCGCCGTGGACTGGAGGGTCATCACCGAGATGAACAGCGCCGTTCCCGCGGCGCCCGCAAGCTGCTGCGTGGTGCCGAAGATAGCGCTTCCGTGCGAATACAGTGCGGGTTTGACCGACCCGAGCGCGGAGGTCAGCAGGGGAGTGAAGATCAGGGCCAGGCCGATGCTGAGCACCACGTGGGCGATCAGCACGAGGTGGACCGGCGTCGACTCGGTCACCCGCGTCAGGGCCCAGAACACGGCGCTCACCAGCAGCGTGCCCGGAACGAGGAGGATGCGTGGTCCGTGACGGTCGTAGACACGCCCGACGACGGGCCCCAGCAGTCCCATGGCCAGGCCGCCCGGCAGCAGGAGCAGCCCGGACGCCAGCGGGTCCATCCCGAGAACGTTCTGCACATAGATGGGCAGGAGGATGATGGTCCCGAACAATGCCATCATGCTCACCGCGATGGCGATGATCGACACCGTGAAATTCATCGAGGTGAACACGCGCAGGTCGAGCAGGGCGCTGTCCCTGCGTGAAAGCACGATCTGCCGGATCACGAAGAGTGCCAGGGCGACAAGTCCGACGGCGAGCGGCGCCCAGGGCGGCAGAGCGCTGCCCTCCGATGCCTCACCGAGCTGGCTGAAGCCGAAGATGATGCCGCCGAAGGCGAGCGCCGACAGGACTACCGAGAGAACATCGATGGACGAGCGTTTCGGAGTGGTGACGTTCTGCATCTTCGCCGCGCCGATGGCGAGGGCTCCCAGGGAGATCGGCAGGACGAGCCAGAAGATCCAGCGCCAGTCGAGCACGCTCAGGATGGCGCCCGAGATGGTCGGGCCGAGGGCGGGGGCCACCGAGATGACAATCGAGATGTTGCCCATGGTCCTGCCGCGCGACGCCGGCGGTACGAGGGTCATGACGGTGGTCATGAGGAGGGGCATCATGATGGCGGTCCCGCTGGCCTGGATGACGCGGCCAACGATGAGGATCCCGAAGCCGGGCGCGAGGGCTGCCACGAGGGTACCCAGGCTGAAGAGGGCCATTGCGGCCAGGAAGACCGGTCGGGTATGGAAGCGCTGCAGGAGGAATCCGGTCACCGGGATGACCACGGCCATGGTGAGCATGAAGGCGGTGCTGAGCCACTGGCCGGCGCCCACGGTGATTCCGAGGTCCGATACGAGGCGGGGAATTGCAACGCCCATGATGGTTTCGTTGAGGATCACCACGAAGGCGGAAATCAGCAGCAGGGTGATCACGAGCTTGTTGCGTGCCTCGGTGTCCGCATCGCCGGTCGGGCGGCCGAGCGGGGCCGAAAGGGCGGGAGTGGGAATGTCGGCTGGTTTGGCGCCCGCGAGTTGGGAAGGTGGACTTTGCGGCATGGAATGTCTCTCAGAGCATGGGAGGATCAGAAAATGGGTACGCCACACCTACTCGTTCCGAGCACAGGGCTATCGGTGGCGACAACGCCCCCGACATTCCCTTCTATTCCTGCTTCGCACCAAGGACTGCTCCCATGACCGATTCCTATTACCGCACCCTGGCGCCCGGGCGCTTCGAATCAACGATCCACGCGCAGGGCGCCTGGAACCCCGAGGAGCAGCACATGGCCCCGATTTCCGGCCTGCTGACCCAGTGCCTCCTCGACCACGAACCGCGCCCGGGGATGCAGCTGGCACGCATCAGCTTCGAGATCCTCGGCATAATTCCCGCCGGCAAGTTCGCCGTCGCGACCCGGACCGTCCGCCCGGGGCGCACCATCGAGCTGCTCGAGGCCGAGATGTCGGTGGAGGGCAGGCCCATTCTCCAGGCACGGGCCTGGCGCCTCGCAGCAGGGGACACCGCCGTCGTTGCCGCCGTCGAGGATTCCCCCATGCCCGGCCCGGAAGAGGCGGGCCCGTTCGACGGAATGACCCAGTGGCCCGGTGGATACATCGAGTCGCTGGAGTTCCGGGTGGTGGAAGGCCACCGGCCCGGCCGTGGCCAGGTGTGGCTCCGAACCCCGTACCCGATGCTCGAGGACACCTCCTCACCGGACCTGGTGCGGCTCGTCGGAATGGCCGACGCCGCCAACGGGATCGCCACCAGGGTGCCTCCAGGACCAGGTAGCTGGATGTTCCCCAACGTCGACCTGCAACTGCACTTCCATCGCATGCCGGCGGGCGAGTGGCTGGGCCTCGATACGCGCGTCACCTTCGGAACCAACGGGGTGGGGCTGACGTCGTCCGTGCTGCACGACGCAGCCGGCCCCTTCGGCCGCTCCGAGCAGATCCTCACCCTGCGCAAACTCTGACGTCGCCCGGACCCGACTACGCTTTCCAAAGGCATCACCACCACGAACACCAAGGGAGATCAATGATGGAGTACCGGAAACTGGGCAACAGCGGAACCGCCGTGTCCGCCTACGCGCTCGGCACCATGACGTTCGGTGCCGAATCGGATGAAGCCGAGTCCCACGCCGTCCTGGACGACTACGCTGCCGCGGGCGGGAACCTGATCGACACCGCCGACGTCTACACGGCCGGTGCGTCGGAAACGATCATCGGATCCTGGTTGGCGAAGAACCCGACCGAGCGGGACGCCATGGTTCTTGCCTCGAAAGGGCGCTTTCCGATGGGCGAGGGGGTCAATGACCTCGGGCTCTCCAGGCGCCACCTGCGACGCGCCCTCGAGGCGTCGCTGACCCGCCTGGGAGTCGACCACATCGACCTCTACCAGGTGCACTCATGGGACCCGCTGACACCCCTTGAAGAGACACTCGGCTTCCTCGACGAAGCGGTGCGGAGCGGCAAGATCAGCTATTACGGCTTCTCCAACTACACCGGCTGGCAGCTCACCAAGGCGGTCCTCACGGCCCGGTCGCGCGGCTTCAGCCTGCCGGTCACGCTTCAGCCCCAGTACAACCTGCTGGTGCGCGAGATCGAGGCGGAGATCGTCCCGGCAGCGCTCGACGCCGGTATGGGCCTGCTGCCCTGGTCGCCGCTGGGCGGTGGCTGGCTGACCGGGAAGTACAAGCGGGACACCTCGCCCACCGGCAGGACCCGTCTGGGGGAGGACCCGGCGAGGGGAATGGAGGCCTGGGACAAGCGCAACTCCGAAGAACGCACCTGGCGCATCGTCGACGCGGTGGTGGACCTCGCCGCGCAGCGGAAGGTGACGCCGTCCCGCGTCGCGCTCGCCTGGGTCGCTGCAAAGCCGGCAGTCACGTCGGTGATCCTGGGAGCCCGCACGCAGGAACAGCTCGCCGACAACCTGGGAGCAGCCTCGCTCCGGCTGTCCTCCGAGGAGATGGAACTGCTCGACACCGTGAGCGCACCCACCTTCGGCGACTACCCCTACGGCACCCCTGGGATCGAGCAGCGGAGCAGGAAGATCGACGCCGGCCGCTAGCTCGAGCTCCCGATCAGCCGGCGGTGCCGAAGAAAAAGGTATAAATGAGGGACTAGATCCCAGCTGTTGCAGGTGACGCACGAAATGGAGCCCGGCCACATGACGAACGCGTGGTCGGGCTCCGGCACTCTCACCGTCCAGCGACAAGGGGAATCAGCCGGAGCAGCCGAGGACCTTGACGCGGGGATCGGGCTGCTCCGCGAGGTTGCGGCGGGTACCACGGGTGCAACCCTGCGGTTATACCGTCCCGCTCCTACCGTGGCCTTCGGGCAGCGGGATTCCCGCTTGCCGGGATTTCCTGCGGCTGCAGCTGCCTGCCTGGACCAGGGCTTCGCGCCGCTGGTCCGCCGGGCGGGCGGCCGTGCGGCCGCCTATCACCAGGGCTGCCTCGTCGTCGACCATGTGGAGCCGCACGCCGACGCAGTCGCCCGGACGAAGGCACGCTTCCTGGCCTTCGGGGATCTTTTCGCCGAATCCCTGCAGGACCTCGGGATCGACGCCGCCGTCGGCGAGATTCCCGGGGAGTACTGTCCGGGTGAGTTCAGCGTGCACGGGACCGGCGACCACCGGCCCCCGGCCGAACCGCTCAGCGTGAAACTGGTCGGCACGGCGCAGCGGGTCATCTCCGGTGCCTGGTTGTTCTCTTCGGTGATCGTGGTCGAGGACTCGGCGCCGATCCGGCGCGCTCTGACCTCCGCCTACTCGGCACTGGGACTGGACTGGGATCCCCGGACCGCAGGTGCCGCCGAAGACCTCGTGCCGGGCATCACAGTGGACGACGTCGAAGCCGCAGTGCTGAGAGCCTACGCCCGGACGGTGGATCTGCGGTAGTCGAGGACCTGCCCGCCGGATGAGCGGGCAGGTCCCTGCTGCCGGACCGCACGCTAGTGTCCCCGGGCGATCCACTCCTCGAGCTGCGGAGCCTCGGCACCGATCGTCGTGCTGTCGCCGTGACCCGTCCGGGCGATGGTGTCCGCGGGAAGCGTCAGCAATTTCGACCGTATCGACTCGATGATGGTGGGGAAGTGGCTGTAGGAACGCCCGGTGGCGCCGGGTCCGCCCTGGAACAGCGTGTCCCCGGTGAAGACCGTGCCGGCTTCCTCGAGGAAGTAGCACACCGACCCGGGGGAGTGCCCTGGGGTGTGCAGCGCCCGCAACGTGACGCCGGCTACCTCGACGGTATCGCCGTCGAGAATCTCCTGGTCGGGACTCAGCCCGGGAAACACCTGGTTCCACAGCACGCGGTCCTCCGGGTGGAGGTAGATGGGTGCGTGGACGGCGTCGAACAGTTCGCCGACCGCGCGGATGTGGTCATCGTGCGCATGCGTCAGCAGGATGGCCTTCACGGCCCGCCCGTTGATCTGGTCGACAATGGCGGCGGCGTCATGGGGGGCGTCGATCACCACGCATTCGACGTCGTCTCCCACGATCCACACGTTGTTGTCGACGTCCCAGGTGCCGCCGTCGAGCGAGAACGTTCCCGATGTCACGAGGTGTTCGATCCGCGCCGCCATCAGAGCTCCACCACCGAGCGCAGCACGGTGCCGTCATGCATCTTGGAGAAGGCTTCCTCCACCTGGTCGAGTCGGATCCGCTCGGTGACGAAGGCATCCAGATCCAGGTTGCCCTGCAGATAGTGGCTGACCAGCATCGGGAAATCCCGGCTCGGCAGGCAGTCGCCGTACCAGGACGACTTCAGTGACCCGCCGCGGCCGAACACGTCGAGGAGCGGCAGTTCGATCGTCATGTCGGGGGTGGGCACGCCCACCAGCACCACGGTGCCCGCAAGGTCGCGGGCGTAGAACGCCTGCCGGTAGGTTTCGGGGCGGCCGACGGCGTCGATGACGACGTCGGCTCCGTTGCCCCCGGTCAGCGCCCGGATCGCCTCGACGGGGTCCTCCTCCTTGGAGTTGATGGCGTGCGTGGCCCCGAGGCCCATCGCGAGTCCGGTCTTCCGCGAGTCGATGTCGACGGCGATGATCGTCGTCGCTCCCGCGAGTTTCGCTCCGGCGATCGCTGCGATGCCCACACCGCCGCATCCGATGACGGCCACCGAGTCACCACGCTGCACGTTGCCGGTGTTGATCGAGGCGCCGATGCCCGCCATGATGCCGCAGCCCAGCAGGCCCACGGCGGCGGCGTCGGCGTCGGGGTCGACCTTGGTGCACTGCCCCGCAGCGACGAGTGTCTTCTCCGCGAAGGCACCGATGCCGAGGGCGGGCGACAGCTCAGTGCCGTCCTCGAGCGTCATCTTCTGGGTGGCATTGTGCGTGTTGAAACAGTACTGCGGCTCTCCACGGCGACAGGCGCGGCATTCACCGCACACCGCGCGCCAGTTGAGGATGACGCGGTCTCCGGGCGCGATCGAGGTGACGTCGTCGCCCACCGCGCTGACCACGCCGGTGGCCTCGTGCCCCAGGAGGAAGGGAAAGTCGTCGCTGATGCCGCCCTGCTGATAGTGGAGATCGGTATGGCAGACACCGCACGTCAGAATGTCCACGAGCGCCTCGCCGGGGCCGGGGTCGGGGACGAGGATCGCTTCGACGGTTGCCGGGGCGTTCTTCTCTCGAACTACAACAGCCTGGACTGTATGGGCCATAACGGGACGTCCTCTCGGTGGGAGCTGGCCGATGATCGGCCTGTTCCAGCATATTCGGGCGGAGCCCTATACGCTCAGGCGGCCTTTGACCTCGCTGAGGGAAGGGTTCGTGGCCGCTGAACCATCAGGGAAGAGGACCGTCGGAACCGTCTGGTTCCCACCGTTCAGCGACTCGACGAGCTCCGCCGTTCCCTCGACGTCCTCGATGTTGATTTCGCGGTAGCCGATGCCCTGCGCGTCCAGCTGCGACTTGAGTCGCCGGCAATACCCGCACCACGTGGTCGAGAACATGGTGATGGTTCCTGCGTCGGGCGTATAGTCCACGGTGCTCCTTGGGTTGGATTCAGGTGCACGTCTTGAATCGTGCACAAGCGTCAACCACGGGAACGGGCAATCAATTCCTGGACGATGTCGATAGTCTCACTCCATGGCCGATGACACGACAGACACCGCAGGAAAGCTCAACGCCGTGCGCGAGGCGATCAACGAGGTCGACGAGCAGATGGTCGCCCTGATCTCCCGCCGTGAGCGCCTGGTGCGACGCGCAGGAGCGCTCAAGCACGACGACGCCTCCGTGCGTGCACCTGCCCGCGTGGAGCAGGTCATCAGCAACGTGCGCGGATATGCCGAGAAACAGGGGGTCGACCCGACCGTCGTCGAGGAAACCTACCGGGCCATGATTTCGGCATTCATCGAACTGGAGCTCCAGGTGCGCCGCGAGGTCTGACAACCCCAAGACCTGCAGGAAAAGGACCTCCTGCAGGAAAAGGACCAGGGATCAACGTCGGGTGGCGAGCCTCGCACCGATGAGCACGCCGGCCAACGTCCAGAAAGCACCAACTCCTACGCCGGCAAGGACGATCCAGAAGGGCACGCGCAGGAAGTCGTCATCGCGGGGCGTGGGCTGCACGGCGGAAGGCGTGGTGTCGAGTGTCATGCCCGCATACTTCCACACCCGGCGTCGGCCCCGCCAGAGATGCCTCGAGCTGGCGCCCTGTCGCTCAAGGCGTGGCACCGAACCTCGCCGGGCGTTGCCGAGATGGATCGAACCGTTCCCGCGCCGTGGCTGGTTGGTGGGCCTACTGGCCAACCGATACGATCGACAGGAGCCGCCCGCCGGAGAATCTGGAGGGTATGCCCCCGGCCGTAACCTGCGGATCCGGTATGTTCCTGCAGTTCCAGCATCCCTAGGAGACCATCGTGTCAGCGCCCCCTATTACCCTCGTCGTCGATGGCGAAGAGCTTGAGGCGACTCCGGGCATTACGGGAGCGGAACTGTTCCGGGAACGTCGCGACGTCGTCGTCGCCCGCGTCGATGGAGACCTGTGGGACCTCGCCCGCGAGCTGACCGACGGCGCGAGGGTCGAAGCCGTGTCCATCGATTCGCCGGCCGGCCTCGAGGTGCTGCGCCACTCCGCCGCGCATGTCATGGCCCAGGCGGTGCAGCAGTTGCGGCCCGGTGCCCAGTTGGGAATCGGTCCCTATATCACCGACGGTTTCTACTTCGATTTCGACGTCGAGGAACCCTTCACTCCCGATGAGCTGAAGCAGCTCGAAAAGATGATGCTGAAGATCGTCAACGCCAATCAGCTGTTCGTCCGGCGCGAAGTCTCGGAGGACGAGGCCCGCGAGGCCATGGCGAACGAACCGTACAAGCTTGAGCTGATCGGACTGAAGGGCGCAGCGGGCGACGACGACGACGCATCGGTCGAGGTGGGGGCGGGAGAACTGACGATCTACGACAACGTCGATCGCAAGACCGGCGACGTCATCTGGCAGGACCTCTGCCGGGGGCCGCACCTGCCTAACACGAAGCTGATCTCGAACGCCTATGCACTGACCCGTTCGGCCGCCGCCTACTGGCGCGGGAGCGAGAAGAACAAGCAGCTGCAGCGGATCTACGGAACCGCGTGGCCCACGAAGGACGCACTGAAGGCCTACCAGGAGCGCATCGCCGAGGCCGAGCGGCGCGACCACCGTCGGCTCGGCTCCGAACTGGACCTGTTCTCGTTTCCCGACGAACTCGGGTCGGGCCTGCCCGTCTTCCACCCGAAGGGCGGGGTGATCCGGAAGGCCATGGAGGATTATTCACGCCAGCGCCATACCGACGCCGGGTACGAGTTCGTCTACACCCCGCACATCACCAAGGGACATTTGTACGAGGTGTCGGGCCATCTCGACTGGTACCGCGACGGTATGTTCCCAGCCATGCACGTGGACGAGGAACTCAACGAGGACGGTTCGGTGCGCAAGCCCGGCCAGGACTACTACCTGAAACCCATGAACTGCCCCATGCACAACCTCATCTTCCGGTCACGCGGGCGGTCCTACCGGGAGCTTCCGCTGCGCCTGTTCGAATTCGGCTCGGTCTACCGGTATGAGAAGTCCGGGGTGGTGCACGGCCTGACGCGCGTGCGCGGCATGACGCAGGACGACGCCCACATCTATTGCACCCGCGACCAGATGAAGGACGAACTCACCGCAACGCTGAATTTCGTGTTGGGGTTGCTCAAGGACTACGGCCTCAACGACTTCTACCTCGAACTGTCCACGAAGAACGAGGAGAAGTCCGTCGGGTCGGACGAGATCTGGGATGAGGCCACCCGTACCCTCGCCGAAGTGGCGGAGGCCTCCGGGCTGGACCTCGTGCCGGATCCGGGCGGCGCCGCCTTCTACGGCCCGAAGATCTCCGTGCAGGCGCGCGACGCTATCGGGCGCACCTGGCAGATGTCCACGATCCAGCTGGACTTCAACCTGCCGGAGCGCTTCGAGCTCGAGTACCAGGCGGCAGACGGAACGCGCCAGCGTCCAGTGATGATCCACAGGGCTCTCTTCGGTT
Organism: Arthrobacter sp. CAN_A214; assembly: GCF_015751955.1. Lineage (NCBI taxonomy): Bacteria > Bacillati > Actinomycetota > Actinomycetes > Micrococcales > Micrococcaceae > Arthrobacter > Arthrobacter sp. CAN_A214. The sequence goes on along the minus strand of NZ_JADOUU010000012.1, from coordinate 72,742 downwards.
CGATCGAGCGGTTCATGGGCGTACTGACCGAACACTACGCAGGCGCATTCCCGGCCTGGTTGGCGCCGGTCCAGGTGCTGGCCATTCCCGTGGCCGAGGCGTTCAACGATTACCTGTTCGACGTCGTCGACCAGCTGAAGGCCGAGGGCATCCGCGCCCAGGTGGATGCGGGTTCGGACCGTTTCCCGAAGAAGATCCGGACGGCGAGCAAGGAGAAAGTGCCCTTCGTCCTGATCGCCGGAGGCGAGGACCAGGACGCCGGTGCCGTCTCCTTCCGCTTTCGCGACGGCAGGCAGGACAACCAGGTGCCGGTCGCCGAGGCGGTCCGGCGCATCGTGGAGGCTGTGCGCACGAGGGACGCGTCGATCTGATGGTCGGGCATGGGGGTCCGCAGGACGGGAGCATCACGGATGACTTCGAGATCCCGGGCGTGCCGGATGCGTTCCAGCGGCTGTGGACGCCCCACCGCATGGCCTATATCAAGCGCGGGCAGGACCAGGTCAAGTCGGAGGCCACCTGTCCGTTCTGCCTCGCGCCCGGCAGGAGCGACGAGGACTCCCTCATCGTGCACCGCGGCGTCCACGCCTATGTGGTGCTCAACCTGTACCCCTACAACCCGGGCCACCTCTTGATCTGCCCCTACCGCCATGTGCCTGACTACACCGACGTCGACGTCGCCGAGACAGCCGAAATCGCCGCCCTGAGCCAGACCGCGATGCGGGTGCTGCGGCAGGTTTCGAGCGCCACCGGGTTCAATCTCGGCATGAACCAGGGTGTCACGGGAGGAGCCGGGATTGCGGCCCACCTGCACCAGCATGTGGTGCCGCGGTGGGGAGGCGACGGGAACTTCCTTCCTATCATCGCCCAGACCAAAGCCGTCACCCAGACGCTGGGCGAGGTGCGAAGCCAGTTGGCGGCGGCCTGGCCGAACTTCCCGGCCCCGAACGGCGCCTTGCCGGGTGCCGCCGAAGGAACGGGCTGAACGTTGCTGAACAAATACGCCAGGACGTTCTTCACGACGCTACTCACCCCGCCGGCCAGGCTGCTGCTGAAATGGGGCGTCTCCCCGGACGCCGTCACGATCACCGGGACGCTCGGTGTCACGCTCGGTGCGCTGGTCTTCTATCCGCTCGGTGAGCTGTTCTGGGGAACCCTCTTCATCACGCTCTTCGTCTTCTCCGACCTGCTGGACGGCATCATGGCCCGTATTCTGGGCAAGAGCGGTCGATGGGGGAGCTTCCTCGATTCGACGCTGGACCGGGTGGCCGACGGCGCAGTGTTCGCCGGCGTCGCCCTCTGGTTCTTCACCGGCGGAAATTCCACGGCAGTGGCCGTCGCGGCCCTGCTGTGCCTGGTACTCGGCATGCTCGTCTCGTATGCGCGCGCCAAGGCCGAGTCATTGGGTTTCACGGCCGACATCGGCATTGCCGAGCGCGCGGAGCGGCTTGTCACAGTCCTTGTTGCCACCGGCCTCACCGGTCTCGGCCTGCCGGTCGGGTTCCTGCTGACCGTGCTCATCCTCCTGGCGTTGGCAAGCCTCGTGACTGTTTTCCAACGGGTGGCAACCGTACGGCGGCAGGCGCTCGCGCCGAACAGCGCCTGAGCGTTCCGCCCGGCGCGAAGGTGGGGTTCAGCGCGACGTGCCCCGGGCGTATCATGGATTGTTATCCTTTATCTACTTTTTAGGGGCAAGTTGTGTCCAGCGTTGAAGAGAACTCGACAGCCACGGTCCAGACCGGCGGTAACCGGGTCAAGCGCGGAATGGCAGAGATGCTGAAGGGCGGCGTCATCATGGACGTCGTCACCGCGGAGCAGGCCCGTATCGCCGAAGATGCCGGCGCAGTGGCAGTCATGGCGCTTGAGCGGGTTCCCGCTGACATCCGGGCGCAGGGCGGCGTCTCGCGGATGAGCGATCCCGACATGATCGACAGCATTATCGCGTCGGTCTCCATTCCGGTGATGGCCAAGGCCCGTATCGGGCATTTCGTCGAGGCGCAGGTTCTGCAGTCACTCGGTGTGGACTACATCGACGAATCCGAGGTCCTTACTCCCGCCGATTTCTCCAACCACATCGACAAGTGGAAATTCACCGTTCCCTTCGTCTGTGGCGCAACCAACCTCGGAGAAGCCCTCCGACGCCTCAACGAGGGTGCCGCGATGATCCGCTCGAAGGGCGAGGCCGGTACGGGAGACGTTTCCAATGCCACCATGCACATGCGGAAGATCCGCTCGGAGATCAACCGGTTGTCCTCCATGGCCGACGACGAGCTCTACGTCGCGGCGAAAGAGCTCCAGGCACCATACGAACTGGTCAAGGAAGTGGCGAAGGCCGGCAAGCTGCCCGTAGTGCTCTTCACCGCCGGTGGTATCGCCACCCCTGCCGACGCAGCCATGATGATGCAGCTCGGCGCTGACGGCGTGTTCGTGGGCTCCGGTATCTTCAAGTCCGGCAACCCTGCCGAGCGGGCCAACGCGATCGTCCAGGCGACCACGTTCCACGATGACCCCGACATGATCGCCAAGGTCTCGCGGGGCCTCGGCGAGGCGATGGTGGGCATCAACGTCGATGAACTCCCGCAGCCCCACCGCCTGGCGGAGCGCGGCTGGTAATAGCTGGTTCGCGGGCCACAAAACGTCTCTGCAAACGTCGGAAGCGCCGGTTCCCACCGGCGCTTCCGTCGTTTGCGCCGTTCATCGACCAACCGTTCCTCAGCCAGCCGATGTGCCGACGAGGCACAGCTAGAGCGTCAGCCAATGCGTCCTTCCGCGCCCCACCAGGCTGAACCCGCGCTGCGAATACAACGCGAAGCCCTCCGGCGTCGCGTTGAGCGCAAGGTGGCGGGCCCCTGCCTCTTCGGCGGCCCGCGCTGACCGGCTGAGCAGTGCGGTGCCGAATCCCCGGCGCTGGTATTCGGGAAGCACTTCCATGTTGAAAATGCCGCCCAGGCCTTCCAGCCCGTGCATACCGGACGGGTAGAAAGAATAGGCGGCGCCGGAGATCCCCTCGCTGGTGCGGATCTCCGCGTGCCAGGCCTGCCTCGGCTGCCCGTTCACCACGCGCAGCTCCCGCGCGAGCGGTCCCCGGTACTCTGCCACCGCGGTAGTCAGACGCGCCGCTCCGGCGTCGTACGACGCCGGAGCGGCGACCGGCGCCGCCATCCACCACGGCTGCCACCCCGGTTCGAATCCCAGCCCCGCGAGGCCGGCGCTGTCGACGGATCCGTTGAGCCAGACGCCGACCGTGGCGGCACCGAGACGCGCCCCCTCGGCAAGTGCGGGACGCACGCCGGCCGCCGAGATCCGCTCCGGAAACATCAGCATCAGCTCGCGGCGCGCTGGAAGCCAGGCCCAGGTACTACCGTGCGTCGAAAAGGTCTTTCCCCCGGTGGCGTTCGCCAGTGCCGCGAACCAGGCGGTCTGCAGGCGCTGGCACTGGGCGATGGTCACCATGGGAGGCTCCGGTTCAGGCTAGGCCGCGCCGCTTCAGCAACGGCGCGATGTCGGCGTCGCGCCCACGGAAGTTCCGGAACGCCTGTAGTGGATCGATACTGTTTCCCCGTGACAGGAGCTCGCGGCGAAAATGCTCGCCGTTCTCCCTGCTCAGGCCCCCCGAGGACTTGAACCACTCCACGGTGTCGGCGTCCAGTACCTCGCTCCAGATGTAGGCGTAGTACGACGCCGCATAGCCGCCGGCGAAGATGTGCTTGAAGTATCCGGTGCGGTAGCGCGGGGGAATGGGTGCATAGTCGAGGCCGGCATTCTTGAGGGCCTGCTCCTCGAAGGCCAGCGGATCCTCAATGATCGTACCCGGCGGGATCGAATGCCACGCAAGATCAAGCAGGGTCGCACCCAGGTACGCGGTGGTCTCGAAACCTTCGCCCCAGGTTCCGGCAGCAACGATCCGGTCGATCGTCTCCCTCGGAAGCGGTTCGCCGGTCTGGTGGTGACGTGCGTAGTTCCCGACGATCTCCGGCCAGAGGATCCACATCTCGTTGACCTGCGATGGGTACTCCACGAAGTCCCGGGGAACGCTCGTGCCGGAGAACGTCGGGTACGTGACGTCGGAAAACAGGCCGTGGAGGGCATGCCCGAATTCGTGGAAGGCCGTGGTGACCTGGTCGAAGGTCAACAGGGTCGGCTCACCCGGAGCGGGCTTCGAAATGTTCAGGTTGTTGACCACGACGGCGCGGGTGCCGTTCAGTGCGGACTGCTCCACGAAGGAGTTCATCCAGGCGCCCCCGTTCTTGGTATCCCTCGTGTAATAGTCGCCGAGGAAGAGTCCGAGGCCGCGGCCGTCTTCCTCGAACACTTCCCAGATGCGCACTTCCGGGTGGTAGCCGATGAGATCCGTGCGTTCAGTGAACGTCAGCCCGTACAGCTTGTTCGCGGCATAGAAGATGCCGTCCTGCAGCACGCGCTCGAGCTCGAAGTAGGGACGCAGCCCCCCAAGGTCCACGTCGTACTTCCGGGAACGGACCTTCGCCGAGTAGAAGTCCCAGTCCCATGCCTCGATCGAATGACCTGCTTCGGCCTCCAGTTCGGTCGCCTCAGCACGCGCATTGCGCAGCGCCGGAACGGCCAGCTCGCGCATCCGGTCCAGAATTGCATCGAGAGAAGGCGCCGTCTGGTTGTCGGTCGCGGAAGCCGCATGGTTCTCGAAACCGAGCAGCGCCGCCCGCTCCGCGCGCAGGGTCGCCATGCGCGCAGCAAGCTCCAGCGTGTTCAGGTCTCCGGGTTTGAAGCCGCGGTGAACGGATGCGTCGTGCAGCCGACGCCGGACCTCCCTGTTCGTCAGGTTCTCGAGAGCAGGCTGCGCTGTCGGGAGAATCAGCGTCAACAGGAACTTACCCGGGTGTCCCGCTGCTTCGGCGGCACCCGCGGCGGACGAGATGTCATCCGCCGAGAGACCATCCAGATCCTCGGCCGCGTCGAGCAGGAGCGCTGACGCGTTGGTGTCCTTCAGCAGGCGCTGCTGATAGTCGGTGCTCAACCCGGACAGTTCGGTATTCAGTTCGCGCAGCCGCGTCTGGGCGGCGTCGTCGAGCATGGCGCCCGCGCGCACGAAGCTCCGGCGGTACTCCTCGACAAGGCGCTCGGACTCGGCGTCGAGCCCGTCCACGGACACCGCGCTGAGGCGCTGGAAGAGCTCCCGGTTCAGGAAGATGTTGTCCTGGTGGGCGGCGTAGCGTGGAGCGATCCCGGTCTCGAGTTCCTGGATCGAGGCAGTCGAGTGTGCCGAGGACCGATTGTAGAAGGCGCCGGCAGCACGGTCGAGTACCTGTCCGGCCCGTTCGAATGCCAGCACGGTGTTGTCGAAGGTTGCCGCGTCCGGGTTGGCTGTAATTGCCCGGATTTCCTCGAGGTGCGCTGCGAATCCTGCCTCGAATGCGGGAAGGTAGTGCTCATCGAGGATGTCCTCGAAGGGTGGCAGTTGGTAGGGGAGGGTGCTCGGGGAGAAGAAAGGGTTGCTCATAGTAACCAACTTTTGCACGTTCCCGCGCTTCCGGGGGCGAAGGCGTGCGGTGCTTGGTATCTCGGTTGGGGTAGTGGGATGCCCGGCATAGGGTCGGGTGCAGGTCCTATGGCCGGAGTCGGGTCGGAACGAAGGAGAGTCGGAAATGGAATTCCAAGAGGTCATGGAGGGGTTCGGCAAAGCCGTCGACGCGGCGGGGGTGGTGGCCATCGTGATCGGCGCGGCGGTGGCGACGCTGCTTGCGGCGATGGCACTGCTCCGGAGGGGTGCGGGAAACGACGTCTATGAGCAGTACCGCCGCCGCTTGGGGCGATCGATCCTCCTCGGCCTCGAGTTGCTCGTGGCTGCCGACATCATCCGGACGGTCGCGGTGACACCGACGTTCGAGTCGGTGGGCGTACTTGCGCTGATCGTGCTGATCCGGACGTTCCTCAGCTTCTCCCTGGAACTCGAGATCACCGGGCGGTGGCCCTGGCAGAAGCAGCCCACCACGCCCCCGGCGCTGAACACCCCCTAGCGAAGCGCATCGCCCCCGGAGCGAGCACGAATAGTTCCTGGCTCGTGCCCGAGCGTGGCTGCGTCAGCGTCAGCGTGGGCGGGTGGCGGCGTGCCGGCGTGCCGCTTCGGCGAGGGAATCGTCGATCACGCCAGGATCGAAGGAGCCGAATTTTCGCTCGACCGCCTTGCGGATGAGGAAGTCCGCGATCGCAGGATTTTTGGGCAGCAGGGAGCCATGAAGGTAACTCGCGACGATGTTCCGGTAGCGGGCACCCTCATGCTCGTCGGTGGCATTGTTACCCTCACCCTTCGTCACCGTGGCGAGCGGCGCGAGCTCAGGACCGAGGAAGGTCTGCCCGCTGTGGTTCTCGTAGCCGTGGATGTCGCCGAACTCCGGGCTGGTGGCAACGACGTTGCCGATCAGCCGCTTCTCACCGCCGTGGGTTTCAAGGTCCAGGACCCCGATACCGGGAATCACGCTGCCGTTCTGAGTCCGGAAGAAGTTCCCGAACAGCTGGTACAGCCCGCAGATGAGCAGCATGGGCAGGTTCTCCTCGGCAAGCCCCCTCAAGGTCGGCGCAAGAGCCTGCAGGTCCTCCTGGATGACCAGTTGCCCGCTGTCCTGCCCGCCGCCGCCAATGATGAGGTCGACGTCGGAGGGGAACGGATCCCCTGCATTGTGCTCGAGGATCTCGGGCGTGTAGCCGTGCCAGCTGAGGCGCTGCTTGAGCACCAGCACGTTGCCCCAGTCGCCGTAGATGTTCATCTCCCGTGGGTACAGCTGGAGGACCCGGATGGTGCCCTTGGTGTTCGCAGTGCCGTTCGGCATCAGGAAACCACCTCGACCTTCGTGATTTTGGACAGCTCGCGCCGGACGGCGAGCATAGCGGTGTAGGTGCAGAAAATCCTCTTCGGCGAATCCTTGCTGCCCGAGATGAACTCCCGCAGCGCGGCTGGGAGGTCGGGTTCGACGGCGCGGACCGGAACGTCGTCGTACTTGAGCCGGAGTGCCATGTCATACGCACGCACCCCGCTGACGACCTCCACGCCGTCGAGGCCCAGCGAGTCGAAGTCCACGTCCCACAGCCAGGACATGTCCCGCCCGTCGGCATAGTTGTCGTTGATGGCGATCATCGTGGCGCACCCCGCCGGGTCGAACGATTTGAGCCCGAGCCGGAACCCGCTGGGGTTCTTCACGAGAACCAGCTCGAGGGCCTGACCGTCCACGACCAGGCTCTCGCCGCGGCCGAACGCGGGCTCCACCGCGGATAGGGACGCGATGAGCGCGTCCTGCTTCACGGCTGCTCCGAGGACGGCGCGGGCCGTCGCGAGTGCCGCAGCGGCGTTGAAGATGTTGTAGACCCCCCGCAATCGCAGGTCGGCGTGCACCGTCCCGCCGGCTACGGAGCCGGCAGCTGAGATTTCAGGAGCGGCGTCGTTCAGGAGGAAGACCGCGGAATTGCCGTCCACTTTCTCCAGCACGACGTCGGCGGGCAGCGCTGAAGCCGGCGCGGTGCCCGCTGCTCCCCGCAGTTCGTCGTCGTTCGGGAAGGTGCTGCGGAGCGAGGCATCGAGACCGAAATACACGACGTCCGCGACGGTGACCGAGGCGGCGATACCGGCCACCCGCGGATCTTCGCGGTTGAGGACGACCGTCCCGGTGGTCGCCAGGGCGATGGTTTCGAGGAGGCGGGTGGTGGCGTCGATCTCGCCGAAACGGTCCAGCTGGTCGCGCAGCACGTTGAGCAGCAGGGAATAGCGCGGTGGAACGAGCCGGACGAAGTGCACGGCATGCGCCTCGTCGAGTTCGAGGACGGCGATGTCCGCGTCGAGGCGGCCGCGCCAGTCCACCTCCCCGAGCAGGGCGGCGGCCACTCCCCGCGTGAAGTTGCTGCCCGTCCGGTTGGTGAAGACCTTCAGTCCCTGTCCCTGGAGCAGCTCGACCACCATTTTCGTCGTCGTCGTTTTGCCGTTGGTTCCGCTGACCACCACCACGCCGTGCTTCAACCCGGTCAGGGCCCGGCCCATGAAGCCGGGGTCGAGTCGCTCGACGACCAGGCCGGGTAGTGCCGAGCCGCCGCCCCGCAGCTTCGAGGCGCGGCGCACCGCTTTTCCGACCAGCACGCTCAAGGGATTCATGCCATTAACGCTAGCGCAGACACTGCCGGCTCAGGTGCAGGAACGGCTGGAGCGGCACCCGGTGCCGACCCGGGATCGTTCGGGATTCGGTGCTGCACCTAGAATTGCGTGATGACTTCTACAGCTTCCGGCCGGCCGCGCGTGCGGATTGGGGTTCTCGCACTGCAGGGCGATGTGCGTGAGCACATCCGCACTGTCGAGGCGTTGGGCGGCGAAGCGGGTCCCGTGCGCCGGGCAAGCGAACTCGACGGCATCGACGGCCTGATCATTCCCGGCGGCGAATCGACCACCATCGACAAGCTCACGCGCACCTTCCAGCTGGCGTCGCCGCTTCGGGACCTGATCGGCAACGGCTTCCCTGTATACGGTTCCTGTGCCGGCATGATCCTGCTGTCCGGCAGCATTGCCGATCCGTCCCTGGACCGGAACGGCAATCCCCAGCAGACGCTCGGAGGACTCGACATGGTGGTACGCCGCAACGCCTTCGGGCGGCAGCGGGAATCGTTCGAGACGGAGTTGCGGTTCGAGGGGCTCGCCGCTGCGGGAGGCGCAGCCCAGGACGACCCGGTGCATGCCGCCTTCATCCGTGCGCCGTGGGTGGAAAGCGTGGGGGAATCGGTCCGGGTCCTGGCCGAGGTGCCGGCGGCACGTACGCCGCAGCCCGGGCCGGGGAGCCGCCATGCGCCCGGGACACGGCGCGACGACGGATCCGGGGGCGGCCAGGCTGCGGAGCCGGAGGCACCGCCGGTCGCTAGGATTGTCGCAGTGCGGTCGGGAAACCTGCTCGCCACCAGTTTCCATCCCGAAGTCACGGGAGAGCAGCGGGTCCACGAACTGTTTATTCGGATGATCAGAGGAGAAGCGTAAGCATGTCGGGCCACTCTAAATGGGCAACAACCAAGCACAAGAAGGCTGCAATCGACGCCAAGCGCGCCAAGTCCTTCGCGAAGCTGATCAAGAACATCGAGGTGGCGGCCAAGGCCGGCGGAGCCGATCTGGCCGGCAACCCCGGGCTCGAACTCGCGGTGTCGAAGGCCAAGAAGACCTCGGTGCCCATCGACAACATCAACCGGGCCGTCAAACGCGGTGCGGGCCTCCTCGGCGAGACCGTCGACTACCAGACCATCATGTACGAGGCGCGCGGCCCCCAGGGATCGGCCCTGCTCATCGAGTGCCTGACGGACAACAAGAACCGGGCAGCATCCGAGGTGCGCCTCGGCATCACCCGCAACGGGGGCAGCGTCGCCGATCCCGGTTCAGTGGCCTACCTCTTCACACGCAAGGGCGTGGTGACGCTCCCCAAGAACGGACTGAGCGAGGACGAGGTGCTGATGGCGGTCCTCGATGCCGGGGCCGATGAGGTCAAGGAGTCCAGCGAGAGCTTTGAGATAGTTTCCGAACCGCAGGACCTCCGGGCGGTGGTGGCCGCCCTGGAGGAGAACGGCATCGAGTACGAAACCGATGAAGCCGAGTTCGTTCCGTCGATGCAGGTTGAGCTCGACGCCGACGGCGCACGGAAATTCCTCAAGCTCGTCGATGCCCTCGAAGAGCTCGACGATGTCCAGAACGTGTACTCGAATGCGCATCTGCCTGAGCAGGTCCTGGCCGAGCTGGAGAACGACGATTAGCGAACCCTCCAGCTGCCCGGTGGGACGCCGGTGACCCTCCGGGTCATGGGCGTCGATCCGGGTTTGACCCGCTGCGGCCTGGCCGTGGTCGACGTCGAACCCAACCGGCACTCGACGCTCGTCGCGGTCGGGGTGGTGGGAACCGAGGCCGGCCGCAGCCTTGACCAGCGGCTCCTCGTGATTTCGGAGGCCGTGGAGGCCTGGCTCGATCTTCACCAGCCGCAGGTACTCGCCGTCGAGCGCGTGTTCAGTCAACTCAACGTGAGCACGGTGATGGGCACTGCGCAGGCTTCCGGCGTCGTCATAGTCGCTGCGGCACGGCGCGGAATTCCCGTCGCCCTGCACACCCCTACCGAGGTGAAGGCCGCGGTGACCGGAAACGGGCAGTCGGACAAGGTGGCAGTGACCAAGATGGTCACCAAGATCCTCCGCCTCGACACGCCGCCCCGGCCGGCGGACGCAGCCGACGCCCTCGCCCTCGCCATCACCCATGCGTGGCGCAGGGGAGTAGGCCTGGCTGCAGCGGGCGCGGCGGTGGGCGCGGGAAGCGCGACGCCGGCGCAGCGGCTGTGGGCCGAGGCTGAGGCGAAGGCACGGCGCGGCAGGTGAATCGGCCACGGTTGCTGGGGCGGGTGTCGGTACCCTGCGGGTCTCAGCCGCCGATACCGTAGCATAATAGAAACTATGTTCGGACTCTGCTTCGAACAAGCCCACCCACCACTGTCTTGGAGCTTCTCGAATGATCAGTTTCCTCCGCGGAACCGTCGCGTCCGTGGGCCTGCACTCGGCAGTTCTCGACGTGAACGGGTTCGGCATGCAGGTCCAGGCCACGCCGCAGACACTGGCCTCGCTCCGGACGGGGGAGCAGGCCAACGTCTTCACCGCCATGATCGTGCGCGAGGACTCCATGACGCTGTTCGGATTCGAGAGCGCCGAGCAGCGGGAGGTCTTCGAGACGCTGCTGGCCATCAGTGGCGTGGGCCCACGGCTTGCCCTCGCCGTCCTTGCCGTCCATACACCTGAAGCAGTGCGGATCGCCGCAACGGCCGGTGATGACAAGGCTTTCAGCAGGGTTCCGGGAATCGGGCCCAAAGGAGCTCGGCGTATCGTGCTGGAGCTCGCCGGCAAGCTCGTGCCGCTTGACGGCCCGGGAGCTCCGAAGCAGACCTGGCAGGGCCAGGTCCTCACCGCGATGATGGGCCTCGGCTGGTCGGAGAAGGACGCCGGCGCGGCCATCGACGCCGCCACGAAGGAATCACCGGAAATTGCCGCAACGGGCGACGTCGGCCAGATACTCAAGCTGACCCTCCGCCGCCTCGGCCAGGACGGCGGACGCAGTTCGACCCGTGCGAGGGTGGGCTGATGGCCTCGCAGCAGCCGGAGGAGGCACCACTGGTCTCGCCGGGCTCGGATCCGGAGGACCGGGCTGTTGAGGCCGCCCTCCGCCCGAAGAACCTCGATGACTTCGTGGGACAGCAGCGTGTGCGCAAGCAGCTGTCCCTGGTCCTCGAAGCCTCACGCATGAGGGGGCGCAGCGCCGACCACGTCCTGCTCTCGGGTCCTCCGGGACTCGGCAAGACCACTCTGGCACTGATCATCGCGGCTGAAATGAATGCACCGCTTCGCATCAGCTCAGGCCCCGCCATCCAGCATGCCGGCGACCTCGCAGCGATTCTCTCCTCGCTCACGGAGGGCGAGGTGCTGTTCCTCGACGAGATCCACCGCATGTCCCGGCCGGCCGAAGAGATGCTGTACATGGCCATGGAGGACTTCCGTGTGGACATCGTGGTGGGCAAGGGGCCCGGAGCCACGGCGATACCCCTGGACCTGCCGCCGTTCACGCTCGTGGGAGCCACCACGCGGGCAGGGCTGTTGCCCGGGCCGCTGCGTGACCGTTTCGGCTTCACCGGGCACCTCGAGTTCTACTCGACCGACGAACTCGAACTGGTTCTCAGGCGCTCAGCCATGCTCATGGACATGAGGGTCAACTCCGCTGCCTTCGCCGAAATCGCGAGCCGGTCACGCGGCACCCCCCGCATCGCCAACCGACTGTTGCGTCGCGTCCGCGACTGGGCGCTGGTGCACGGTGTGGACCTGGTCGACGCGCGGTGTGCAGGGTCGGCGCTCGACATGTACGAGGTGGACGCGAAGGGCCTCGACCGGCTCGACCGGGCCGTGCTCACCGCGCTCATCACGAAATTCGGGGGCGGTCCGGTGGGCCTTTCGACGCTCGCCATCGCAGTGGGTGAAGAGCCGGAAACCGTGGAAACCGTTGCGGAGCCCTACCTGGTCCGTGAGGGCATGCTCGGGCGAACTCCCCGCGGCAGGATTGCGACGGCGGCCGCGTGGAAGCACCTGGGCTGGGTGATGCCGCCGACCGTCGCAGCCGCCATGCCGGAGGACCTGTTCTCGGTTGAGCAGGAGGATTTGCCGCTGGATGATTGGTCCCTGCCCGAGTCCTGACAGGGAAGCCGGAGCCTTTCCCTTTACACTGGGATGAAACGCAGTGAAGCACGGTCCCAGCACCGCTGCACGCGCTGCCCCGGTAACAGGATTGGAACTTTTTCGTGCTCGCAAATGTAGTAGCCCAAACAGGCGATGCCGCCGCCGAACAGCCCTTCGATGTCTTCGGCCTGCTGCTTCCGCTCGCCTTGGCTTTCCTCATCTTCACCATGTTCCGCCGCCAGCGCAAGGCGCAGAAGCAGGTGAAGGATATGCGGACGCAGATGGAACCGGGCACCGAGGTCATGACGCAGTTCGGCCTGTACGGGACTATTCTCTCGATCGACCAGGAGAACAACAAGGCCGTCCTTGAGCTGTCCCCCGGAAACACGGCGACAGTCCACACGCAGGCCCTCAGCAAGGTCGTCACCCAGGAAGCGCCGGTGACGGAGGAGGAAGCCGCGGCCGCCGGGTCCACCCAGGTTCCCGACGATGCGTCCTCCCTCGTCGGGGAGCCCCACCGCGACGTCGAGCCGCAACGGGACGTCGAGACACACCGCGGCGTCGAGTCGCACCGCGACGGCCCGGCGGCGACCGAGACTCCCGAAGAGGCTGCCGACCGCATCCGCCGTGAAAACGACTGGAACAAAGACAAATAGCATCGCTGCAGGTTCTCGGCGTTAGCCCGGGTCCGCACCGTTCGGTCCGGCGCTTATTCCCCGCCGACTCCTAGAAAGACGATCCACCATGCCACGCACCGCCCCCGGCACGGCAGCCAAACGAACCCTTGTTTGGCTGGGCGTACTCCTTGCACTCCTCGCGACCCTGCTGGGAGCGGGATCCTACTGGAGCAGCGCCAGTTGGTCCCCCCGCCTCGCTCTCGACCTCGAGGGCGGCACGCAGATGATCCTGGCGCCGCGGGTTCAGGGCGGAGCTGAGATCACCGCCGAACAGCTGGATCAGGCGGTGGAGATCATCCGCCAGCGCGTCGACGGCAGCGGCGTTGCCGAGGCGGAAATCAGCACGCAGTCGGGCCAGAACGTGATCGTTTCCCTTCCCGGCACGCCCGACGCCGAGACTCGCGACCTCATCCAGGCATCAGCGCAGATGGAGTTCCGTCCCGTGCTCTTCGGCGGTCCGGGTCAGGCTCCAGCCGCTGAAACGCCGACACCCGAGGACCAGCTCCAGGCTCCCACGGGGGAACCGGCCGACGCGAGTGATCCCAACTGGATCACTCCGGAGATCTTCAAGGAATTCGAGGCGACGAACTGCCTTGACCCTGCGGCCCTCGAGCCCCCCGAAGAACCGGCTCCGGCGGACCAGCCGATGGTGGCGTGTGAGCCCGACACCCAGGGCAAGTACATCCTCGGGCCTGTCGAGGTTCCGGGAACCGACATCGATTCCGCGTCCTACGGCCTGCAGACGGGCAGCCAGGGACAGTCCCTGAACTCCTGGGCCGTCAACATCGACTTCAACGACGAGGGCACGAGGATGTTCCGCGAAGTGACGGAACGACTGTTCGCGATCGGTCAGGGCGATCCCCGGAACCAGTTCGCGATCGTGCTCGACGGACGTATCGTGTCCGCTCCCACCACCAACGCCGTGATTCCCGACGGCAACCCCTCGATCAGCGGAAGCTTCACCGAGGAATCGGCCGCCGCCCTCGCGGAGCAGCTGAAGTACGGCGCGCTTCCCATCAGTTTCGAGATCCAGAGCGAGCAGCAGATTTCGGCGACCCTCGGGGCCGACCAGCTGCGGCTGGGCCTGATCGCCGGCCTGATCGGTCTGGCTCTCGTCGCGGTGTATTCCCTGTTCCAGTACCGGCTGCTCGGTCTCGTCACCATTGCTTCGCTCGTCGTGGCGGGTCTGCTGACCTATCTGGCAATCTGCATCCTCGGATGGACGGAGAACTACCGGCTGTCGCTCGCCGGCGTTGCAGGCCTGATCGTGGCGATCGGCCAGACCGCCGACTCCTTCATCGTGTACTTCGAACGGATTCGGGATGAGCTCCGGGACGGCCGCGGAATGATCTCCGCCGTGGAGAACGGCTGGCGGCGAGCCAAGCGCACCGTGCTCGCCTCGAAAGCGGTGAACCTCCTCGCCGCACTCGTCCTGTACTTCGTGGCAGTCGGGAACGTGCGCGGCTTTGCGTTCACGCTGGGTCTGACGGCGATTGCCGACCTCATCGTGGTCTTCCTGTTCACCCACCCGGTGCTCCGCCTGATGGCCAGGACGAAGTTCTTCGGGGAGGGCCACGCCTGGTCCGGCCTTGATCCCAAGCGCCTCGGTGTCACCCCGCTCTACCGGGGAGCGGGACGGATCCGGCGTCCCTCGGATACCCCGCCGGTTCCTGCACGCACACGGAACAAGGCAGCCGCAGGCGAAGCCGAACGCCGATTGACCATCGCCGAACGCCGGATCGCGGAGCAGCAGAAAGCCATGGCAGGTCTTGGCCGCAACCCAGAGAACGAGGAAAACACATGAGGGTCACCAGTTTCTCCCGGTTCGGCAATGAACTCCACTCGGGCAAGCGGTCCTACCCGTTCGTAGCCAAGCGGAACCTTTGGTTCCTGATAGCCGCCATCGCGGTGCTGGTGTCGATCATCATTCCGGTGGTCAAGGGCGGGTTCAACCTCGGAATCGATTTCCGCGGCGGCTCCGAATTCACGGTTTCGGACACGCAGAACACGGAGGTGGGCGCCGGCGAGCAGGCAGTCAACGACGTCGTGCCCGATGCCGTTCCGCGCGTCACGAACATCGCTCCCGAAACGATGCGCATCCAGACGGAGCAGCTCACCGACGACCAGACGCTCGACGTGCGGGATAACCTCATCTCCGCCTATGAGGTCAGCGAGGACCAGGTCACCTCCAGCTTCGTCGGTCCGACCTGGGGTGAGGACGTCAGCCGGCAGGCTCTGATCGGACTCGTGGTCTTCATCCTGCTGGCCGCGGTCCTGATGACCATCTATTTCCGCACCTGGAAGATGTCGGTAGCGGCGATGACTGCCCTGGTGGTGGTCATGATCGTCACCGCCGGCCTCTACTCCCTGAGCGACTTCGAGGTGACGCCGTCGGCGATCATCGGATTCCTCACCATCCTGAGCTACGCGCTGTACGACACCGTGGTGGTGTTCGACAAGATCCGCGAGAACACCGAGGATCTTGACCTGTCCACCAAGCGGACCTTCGCCGAGCAGGTGAACCTCGCGGTCAACCAGACACTCGTGCGCTCGATCAACACCTCGGTAGTGGCAGTCCTGCCGGTGGCGTCGATCCTCTTCATCGGCGCTTTGCTCCTGGGTGCGGGCACGCTGCGGGATCTTTCGCTTGCACTCTTCATCGGCATCATCCTCGGAACGCTCGGCACCATCTTCATCGCGGCGCCCATGTACGCGTTCCTTCGGCTCAACGAGCCGGAAATGCGGAAGCAGGAGAAGAAGGTCCGGAACCGTCGTGTGCAGGAAGCAGAAGCTGGCAGCGCAGCGCCTGCTCTGACGGCTCACGGATCAACGGCGCACGGAGCTACTGCGCGAGGCTAAACTGGAGGAGTCCATACGCTGGACATCCTGGGATCCCGGGGGATCGGACTGCTGGAAATAAGGGGTTGTGCATGGCTGAAGCGGTGAATCCCGTCGAGAGGCCCGAGGACGGCACCGCCAATCCGTCGGGTGCGACGGCTCCGGCCGCTCTCGTGGAGCAGCCCCCGGCGGCGGCCGGTGCCGGGTCAGCCCGTAGTTCGGCAACCGGAACGGCGGCGGCCGATCCTGAAACGGCTTCCTTGGCGGCAAATGCGGACCTCGCCGTACCCGGACGCCGGGGGCGCACGCGTGCCCGGATCGCCAGGCTGGCCGGGCGGGGTTCCTCGGGGTACTCGCCGGTGCTTGAGCCGTTGTTGCGGACCGTTCGGGCGAACAACCCGAAGGAGGACCTCGACCTCATCCAGCGGGCCTACCTGGTGGCGGAGCGCAGCCATGAGGGGCAGAAACGCAAGAGCGGCGACCCGTATATCACCCACCCCGTCGCCGTGGCGACGATCCTCGCCGAGCTGGGAATGACCGGCACCACGTTGGCGGCGGCGCTGCTGCACGACACGGTGGAGGACACCTCCTACACACTCGATGAGCTGCGCCGGGACTTCGGACCCGAGGTCGCGATGCTTGTCGACGGTGTCACCAAACTCGACAAGGTCTCCTTCGGTGACGCGGCGCAGGCGGAAACGGTGCGCAAGATGGTGGTCGCGATGGCCAAGGACATCCGCGTCCTGGTCATCAAACTCGCCGACCGGCTCCACAACGCGCGGACCTGGCGTTTCGTCTCGGCGGCTTCCTCGGCGAAGAAGGCCAGGGAGACCCTCGAAATCTTTGCGCCGCTGGCGCACCGGCTCGGAATGAACACCATCAAGTGGGAGCTGGAGGACCTTTCCTTCGCCGCCCTGCACCCGAAGGTGTACGAGGAGATCGTCCGGATGGTCGGTGACCGCACGCCGGAGCGGGAAAAACACCTGAGCCTCGTGCGCAACCAGGTCGAAGAGGACCTGCGCGCGGTCAAGATCAAGGCCACGATTACCGGACGCCCCAAGCATTACTACTCGATCTATCAGAAGATGATCGTGCGGGGCAAGGACTTCGACGACATCCATGACCTGATGGGTGTCCGCGTCCTCGTGGACAGCGTGCGCGACTGCTACGCCACCCTCGGTTCGCTCCATTCGCGATGGAACCCGCTGCCAGGCCGGTTCAAGGACTACATCGCCATGCCAAAGTTCAACATGTACCAGTCACTCCACACCACGGTGATCGGTCCGGGCGGCAAACCTGTGGAGATCCAGATCCGCACGTATGACATGCATCGCCGCGCCGAGTACGGCGTCGCAGCCCACTGGAAGTACAAGAACGGCGGAGGAAAGGCGATCGAGGCGCCGGACAACGGCGACATGGGGTGGCTGCGGAGCCTGGTCGACTGGCAGCAGGAAACCTCCGATCCGGACGAGTTCCTCGATTCTCTGCGTTTCGAGATCAACGCCCGTGAAGTTTTCGTCTTCACTCCGAAAGGCGAGGTCATGGCCCTGCCTGCGGGGTCCACTCCCGTCGACTTCGCCTACGCCGTCCATACCGAGGTTGGCCACCGGACCATCGGGGCGCGCGTCAACGGGAAACTCGTACCGCTGAACAGTGAGTTGACCCATGGTGACTGGGTGGAGGTCTTCACCTCCAAGGCGGAGGGTGCGGGGCCGAGCCAGGATTGGCAGGGCTTCGTCAAGAGCCCCCGGGCACGCAACAAAATCCGCCAGTGGTTCACCAAGGAACGCCGCGAAGAAGCGATCGACAAGGGCAAGGACCTGCTGACGCGTGCGATGCGGAAGCAGAATCTCCCCCTCCAGCGCATGATGACCCACAGCGCCCTCACCACGGTGGCCCACGACCTTCGGCACCAGGACATCGCCGCGCTGTATGCGGCGGTCGGAGACGGGCATACGTCTCCGCAGAACGTGATCGAGCACCTTGTCGCACTGATGGGTGGGCATCAGGGCGCGGAGGACAACATCGCCGAGACGGCAGTGGCGACCCAGCCGCGCCGGCCCAAGTTCACTGATTCCGGTGTCACGGTCCGGGGGGTTGGCGACGTGTGGGTCAAGCTTGCCCGCTGCTGTACGCCGGTTCCGCCCGACCCCATCGTCGGCTTCGTGACCAGGGGTTCGGGAGTATCGGTGCACCGGTCCGACTGCCGCAACGTCGCCGAGCTGCGCGACCAGCCCGACCGCATCGTGCCGGTGGAATGGGCGCCCACGCAGTCGAGCGTCTTCCTCGTCGAGATCCAGGTGGAAGCGCTGGATCGGAAGAGCCTGTTGTCCGACGTCACACGGGTGCTTTCGGAGAACCACGTGAATATCCTCGCGGCGAGCGTCAATACCTCGTCCGACCGGGTGGCGTTGTCGCGGTTCGCCTTCGAGATGGGCGATCCGAAGTACCTGAGCCACATCCTCGGGGCGGTCCGGCGCATCGACGGAGTCTTCGACGTGTACCGCACCACGGGGGCACAGCGCAGGATCTGAGCCTGCCGGTCCCCGGCGTTCACCAACCTGCGGACGTCAACGCCTGGGCCTGCCGGAGGCGCGCAAGAGCCCTTGTTCGTCCCGGGACCCGCCTCGTGGTGGAGACGGCCGCCTCGACGAGGCGCAACCTGCAATCGAGGGAGTCGCTTGAGGCGATCGCGCAAAGAATGTCCACTGCACTGATGTCCTCGCCGTGGATTGCGATATCGAGGGCGGTGCGCAGCGGCGTGGTGACGGCAATACCAGCGACCAGGTTGACGTCGAACGGCCCCAAGGACACCTGGTGCATGGCGGCATTGCTGAAGAGGGGCAGGGAAGTAGTCCGACGTCGGTGATCGGTCACCAGGTTCAGCAGCAGGGGAGGGGGAGCACAGCCATAGATCCACGCGGCACACTGCCGGCCGAGAGCCACGCGGGGCCGCAGGCTCCTCGGCACAGATCGTGCAGCACATTGGGCCCGAACCGTTGCATCCTCCGGGAAATCGGTCCTCAGGTAGGAACTTCCATAGATTCGGCGCACCAGTCCATCGAGCCTCATTGCCTGCAACTCCTCGGAGTTGAAAACCTCCCCCGCGTGGAAAAGCGCGCCGCCGGTGGAGGTGATCACAACCCCGGAGGACGCTCCGGGCAGCTGAAGCATCGGCGGTGATGCTGAAGCGAGGCTGTCCAGGGGAGGCATTGCTCCAGCATCACCAACCCGTAGCCAAAGGAAAAGCCTCCGCCCCCGGCATGTGGACAACCGGGGGCAGAGGCCTCGACAACGAGGCGGCGCAGGAGCCCTAGGAGAAGTCCTGGGCCGAGCGCTGCAGCATCGTGAGCCATTGCTCACGGGCAGCGAGAGCTTCCTTGGCCGTGGTGATCCGCTTGGTGTCACCGGCCCGTTCAGCTGCCGCAAGGTCTTCCTGAAGGGTTGCGATCGTTGCCTCGAGCTGGCTCAGGGCGCTGTTGGTGCGGGCCTTGGTCTCCGGATTGGTTTTCTGCCAGTGGGCGTCGTCAGCAGACTTCACGGCATCCTCGACCTGCCGCAGGCCGGCCTCGATCCGTCCCATGTCGGCGCGGGGAACCTTCCCGGCATCCTCCCACCGGTCACGGATGGACTGCAGGGCCTTCTTCGCCGCGGCGACGTCCCGAACCGGCACCAGCTGCTTGGCCTCCTTCAGGAGAGCTTCCTTCGTCGTGAGGTTGGACCCGTACTCTTCGTCCACCGCTTCATTCGCTGCTTTACGCGCCTCGAAGAAGCGGTCCTGGGCTGCGCGGAAGCGTGCCCAGAGGGCGTCGTCATCCTTGCGGCTGGCGCGCTTGGACGCCTTCCACTCGTCCATGAGCCGGCGGTACTCGGCGGCGGTGTGGCCCCAGTCCGTGGACGTGGAAAGCTGCTCAGCCTTCGCGATCAGTGCTTCCTTGGCATGCTTGGCCTCGGCGTTGTCGTTGTCCAGCTGGGAGAAGTAGGCGCGGCGGTGACGGTCGAAGACAGTGCGTGCCGAGCGGAACCTTTTCCACAGGGCGTCCTCGGTCCCTCGGCCGAGCCGGGGCCCGTTCTTCTGCGCGGCCTTCCACAGTTCGAACAGTTCGTTCATCCGGGTGCTGCTGACTTTCCATTGCACCGTCCCGGGGTCCCGGCCCGCAAGCTCTTCGGCCTCCGACACCAGGGCCTCACGCGCAGCAAGCTCCTTGGCCTTCACCTCGTCCTGAACGGCACGCTCGGTCTTCTCGAGCTGGGTGATAGCTTCCATCAGCGTATCGATGCGGGCGACCAGCCCCACCACATCACCGACCATCTTTCGCTCGCCCACCTGCGCGCGGAGGTGCTTGGCGGTCTTCTGCATATCGGAGGAGGGCGCCTTGGCCTGCACGCGCTGCTCGAGCAGGACCACCTGACTCGCGACGTCGTCGTACTTGCGCACGAAGTAGGCGAGCGCCTCCTCCCGCGTGGCGTCGGGGTACTGGCCTACCGCGTGTTCCTCGTCGTTGATCAGCAGGTAGACGTGGCCGTCATCCTCGACGCGGGCGAACTTGGCTGCTTCCTCGAGCGGTGTACTGTGCGCCGGCGGTACGGCGATCGGCCGCTTCGACTTCCGGGACGGGCGCGGGGTCATAGCGGTGGGAAGAGGCGGGCGGGAAGACGCGGGCCGCGGAGCCGGAGCCGGGGTAACGGGCGCGCGGTCGTCGGCGACTGCCGCAGGCTCCACCTCGGCCGACAGCGCGGGAACCACCGCGGAGTCTGGCACCGCGGAGGCTGTTTCCTCGGTCGGCGCCTCGCCAGCAGTTTCGGGCGCTTCGGTCTCAGGAGCCGCTGTGGCCACCTCAGCCTCGAGCGCTTCGACCTCGGGGGCTTCCGTCTGGGCTGCCTCGGTCTCGGGCGCTTGAACCTCGGCAGCAGCTTCGGGCGCCTCGGTCTCGGGCGCTTCCGTCTGGACTGCTTCTACCTCGGGGATCTCATGCGTCTGCCCGGCCTGGCCGTCCAGCGCTGTCTCCGTCGCTTCCGTTGCTGTTTCTTCAACCGCTGACGCTTCCGGCTGAGCCGGCGTCTCCTCTTCTGTGGAGGTGCTGCCAGTGGTCATTTCGTCGGATTGCTGACTGTCTGTCACCGCTAAAAGTCTTTCGCTCGTCGGATGGGCGCGAGCCGTGCCGCGGCCATTGTTTCAGGGCTGATGAGTCTATCGTTCCGGAGTCCATTGAAACCTCCGGCGGCGATGCCACCCTCTCCACCGCCGTCGGCGAAGGTTTCAGGTACTCCAGCCCTGAGGCTACTTTACCCATGATGGTCTTCCCGCCGGTCTTCCGTTTCGCCCGCAGGGTTCACAGACCCTAAAATGAATGCCGCGCACCCCAGTTCCTCGACAGGAGACCATTCATGGCACGTAAGGCTTCATTGTCCGGCTTCCCGGAATGGCTTCCCGAGGAACGGCTGGTGGAACTGCACGTGCTGGATACGCTTCGTGGCGTCTTCGAGCTTCACGGCTTCTCGAGCATCGAGACGAGGGCTGTCGAGACCGTGGAGCAGCTGCTGCGGAAGGGTGACATCGACAAGGAGGTGTACGCCGTCTCGCGTCTCCAGGCCGAGGAGGCTTCACCCTCCGAAGGGGGCCTCGCCCTGCACTACGACCTCACTGTGCCGTTCGCGCGCTACGTGGTGGAGAACGCGGGTCACCTCGCCTTTCCGTTCCGCAGATACCAGATCCAGAAGTGCTGGCGCGGCGAGCGGCCACAGGAGGGCCGGGCGCGGGAATTCACGCAGGCCGACATCGACGTCGTGGGTGACGGTTCCCTCCCGTTCCGGTACGACGTCGAACTTGCCCTCGTGGTGGTGGAAGCGCTCGGCGCCCTGCCCCTCCCGGATTTCACGCTGCGCGTCAACAACCGCAAGCTCGCCGAGGGTTTCTACCGCGGGATCGGCCTCGAGGATTCGGCAGGGGTGCTCCGCAGCATCGACAAGCTCGAAAAAATCGGCGCCGAAAAGGTGGGCCAACTCCTGCGGGACGAACTGGGCGCCTCCGATGCGCAGATCGAGGCGGCCCTGGCCCTCGCTGCGATACGCACCGCCGATACCTCCTTCGTGGAGCGTGTGCGGGCCCTCGGGGTCACCAACGACTTCCTCGAGGAAGGCCTGACGGAGCTTGAGCAGGTCATCGGCGAAGCATCCCGCCGCGCGCCCGGCCGGGTGGTGGCGGACCTCAGCATTGCGCGCGGGCTCGACTACTACACCGGAACCGTCTATGAGACAGTGCTCAACGGTCACGAGAGCCTCGGGTCCATCTGCTCCGGCGGCCGCTATGACAGCCTCGCCTCGAAGGGCAACCGGACCTTCCCCGGCGTCGGCCTCTCCATCGGGGTCACGAGGATCGTCTCCCGTATCCTCAGCCAGGGCTTCGCCTCCGCGAGCCGCGCTGTGCCCACCGCGGTCCTGGTGGCACTGGCCGACGACGGCGCGTGGTCGCAGGCGCAGGACGTTGCCTCGGCACTGCGCACCCGGGGCATCCCGGTGGAGGTGGCGGCAAGCGCGGAGAAGTTCGGGAAGCAGATCAAGTTCGCCGACCGCCGGGGCATCCCCTTCGTCTGGTTTCCCGGTTCCGACGGCACCCATGAGGTGAAGGACATCCGATCCGGCGAGCAGGTGGCAGCAGATCCGGCTTCGTGGATGCCGCCTGCCGCCGACCTTCGCCCGGTCATCGGACGGAATCTCGAGCCCGCTCCGTAGCGCAGCGGGCTACGGCCGGCGTCGCACCCGCAGCACGACCATCCGCCAGAGCACCCCGGCCGCCAGCACGGCGAGCATCGAGAGTACCGATACCGGCGGAAGGGTGAATGCCAGGACCAGGCAGCCCCCGGCACCTAGGACGTTCAGGAACCGCGGCGCGTACCACTGGCGCTCGGGGAGGGTGAAAGCCGCGGCATTCGCGATGGCGTAGTAGAGCAGCACGCCGAAGCTCGAGAAGCTCACCACGGTCAGAACATCCGTGGTGAGCAGGAGGATCACCACCACGACGGCGCTGAGCAGGTCAGCAGCCCAGGGCACCCCGAACCGCAGGGAGATAAGGGACAGAACCTGCGGCAGGTCGCCTTCCCGCGCCATGGCCAGGGTGGTGCGGCCCACCCCGGCAATCAGCGCGAGAAGCGCCCCGAGGCTCGCCAGTGCGGCGGCGACCGTCACTGCAGTGCGGGGGAGGGCACCGCCGTCGGCAGCCGATGGACGGGCGGGATCCGCCACTGCGTCGAAGACATCCCGCAGTGGCGCCGGAGAGTCGGCCAAGGGGCCGGGGCCGAGGGCGGAGAGAAGGGCGACGGCCAGCAGCAGGTACAGCACCAGCGTGAACCCGAGGGCTCCGAGGATCGCCGCGGGAATGTTCCGCCGCGGGTTCCGCACCTCCTCGCCCATGGTGGCGACCCGCGCATACCCGGCGAAGGCGAAGAACAGCAGCGCGGCGGCCTGCAGCACCCCTACCGGACCGTTGACTGCCGGCATCCACGGCTCACCTGATGCGGGAGAGGCGAACGCGACCACCACCACGAACGCGATCACCGGCACCACCACCGACACGATGGCACGGGTCAGAAGGGCGGTCCGCGTGACACCGAGGAGGTTCACGCTCGTCAGGGCCACCACGGCGGCGATGGCAGCGGCAGTCTCGAACCCGGGCGCTGCGTACAGGCCGAACGTCAGGGCCATCGCGGCACACGACGCCAGCTTCCCCGTGACGAAACTCCAGCCCGCGAGGAAACCCGCCCACGGGCCCAACTGCCGCCGTCCGTAGACATAGGTCCCGCCGCTCGAGGGATACACGGTGGCGAGTTTCGCTGTTGCTGCTGCGTTGCAGTACGCGATGAAGCCGGTGACGACGACGGCGAGGGGGAGCCAACTGCCTGCCGCTGCAGCGGCAGGGGCAAGAACCACGAAAACTCCGGCACCGATCATGGAGCCGACCCCGACGGTGGTCGCATCGAAGCCGCCCATCGCCCGCCGCAGTCCGGGAGTGTCGGTCATGCAGTTCTCCCTGGATCGGCATCGGATCTTCGCTTGGTTCTTCGCCTGGATCGGCCACCGGATGATCACCGGTAAACTCGGACAGGCTCGATCTAACACTATGCAGGTGAACACTTATCTGCGACACGTTTTGTGGGAAGGAATGCCGTGCTGCGCACGCATGAACTCGGATCTTTGGGGTCCGGGCACATTGGACAGACAGTAACCCTGGCCGGATGGGTTGCCCGGCGTCGTGATCATGGCGGTGTTGCCTTTCTCGACCTGCGTGACGCTTCGGGTATCGCCCAGGTGGTGGTGCGCGAGGAAGAGGTTTTCCACGGCTTGCGCAACGAGTACGTCCTGCAGATCACCGGAACCGTGCAGCAGCGCCCCGAGGGCAACGAGAACGCCGCACTCGCCTCGGGCAGCGTCGAGGTGATCGCCGAGAACGTCACCATCCTCAACACTGCCGATCCCCTCCCCTTCCAGATCGACGAGCACGTCGAGGTGGGGGAGGAAGCCCGCCTGAAGCACCGTTACCTCGACCTCCGGCGCCCCGCACCGCAGGCCAACCTCCGGTTGAGGTCCGAGGCCAGCCGCGTGGCCCGCGAGCTCCTGCACCGCGACGGCTTCGTCGAAATCGAAACGCCCACGTTGACCCGCTCCACGCCCGAAGGAGCGCGGGATTTCCTGGTTCCCGCGCGCCTGGCTCCAGGTTCCTGGTATGCGCTGCCGCAGTCTCCGCAGCTCTTCAAGCAGCTGCTGCAGGTGGGCGGATTCGAGAAGTACTACCAGCTGGCGCGCTGCTACCGCGACGAGGACTTCCGCGCGGACCGCCAGCCTGAATTCACGCAACTCGACATCGAGGCGAGCTTCGTCGAGGAGGACGACATCATCGCGCTCGGCGAGCAGCTGGTCGCCGCACTCTGGAAGCTCATCGACGTCGAGATTCCCCTGCCCATCCGCCGCATGACCTACGCGGATGCCATGGCGAACTACGGATCCGACAAGCCGGATCTCCGCTTCGGCCTCGAACTCACCGAACTCACCGAGTTCTTCAAGGACACCGGATTCGGCGTCTTCAAGGCCGGCGTAGCCGCGGGTTACATCGGCGCCGTCGTCATGCCGGGTGGAGCGTCCCAGCCGCGTCGCCAGCTCGATGCGT
Organism: Arthrobacter sp. CAN_A214; assembly: GCF_015751955.1. NCBI lineage: Bacteria > Bacillati > Actinomycetota > Actinomycetes > Micrococcales > Micrococcaceae > Arthrobacter > Arthrobacter sp. CAN_A214. The sequence goes on along the minus strand of NZ_JADOUU010000012.1, from coordinate 47,884 downwards.
GGCAGGAATGGGCCAAGCAGCGCGGCTCGAAGGGCCTCGCCTACGTCCTGATCGACGACGACGGCAGCCTCCGCGGCCCGGTGGCGAAGAACCTGAACGACGCCGAGCGTGAGGGCATCGCCGCCGCTGTCGGCGCCCAGCCCGGTGACTGCATCTTCTTCGCCGCCGGCGAGAAAACCCCCTCGCGTGCAATCCTCGGTGCAGCGCGGCTGGAGATCGGGCGGAGGGCCGGACTGATCAAGGCCGGTGACTGGGCCTTCGTGTGGATTGTCGACGCGCCGATGTTCGAACCGGCAGCCGCAGCGGTCGCCGCAGGCGACGTCGCCGTGGGCGGGGGAGCCTGGACCGCTGTGCACCACGCGTTCACTTCACCGAAGCCCGAGTACATGGACACCTTCGACAAGGATCCGGAAAGCGCGATTGCGTTCGCCTACGACATCGTCTGCAACGGTAACGAGCTGGGCGGAGGCTCCATCCGTATCCACCAGCGGGACATCCAGGAGCGGGTGTTCGCCGTCATGGGCCTCGGACAGGAGGAAGCGCAGGAAAAATTCGGCTTCCTCCTCGAAGGATTCAAGTACGGCGCGCCTCCGCATGGCGGAATCGCCCTCGGCTGGGACCGCGTCGTCGCACTGCTCGCAGGGACCGACTCCATCCGCGATGTCATCGCGTTTCCCAAATCCGGCGGCGGCTATGATCCCCTGACCGCCGCTCCTGCGCCGATCACTGCGCAGCAGCGCAAGGAAGCGGGAGTGGATGCGCGGCCCAGGGATGCGACACCCAAGGATCCCGCACCCAAGGATCCCGCACCCAAGGATCCCGCACCCAAGGATCCCGCACCCAAGGACGCTGTAGCCGCAGACACGTCTGCGTCCTGACCGGCGGCACACACCATCCACGGAGCGCGGTTCGTCGGCCCAGCAGGCCGATGACGCGCCACCGGATGATTCGTCCACGCTTGCCGATCGCCTGCGGAGGAATTATGACGCCGCCCTCGGGCGGTATGAAATACTTTTCACAAGTACGTGCTCCGGGGTCGGTGTAATTCCGAACCGGCGGTTATAGTCCGCGACCCGACGGCCGCCGCGCATTCCGCGCAGCAGCCATCGGTTGAGCCGGTGGAATTCCGGGACCGACAGTTAAAGTCTGGATGGGAGAAGCACGAACAGCAGGGCCTCCGTGCCGCGTGCATCCTCGAGAGGATGCGAATCGCAGCCCGGAACCCCGAACCCGGTCCTGTGCCGGGCGCCGGACGGCCCTTCCTGCTGTCGTCACCCCGAAGCCGCTCAACGGCAAAGGAAGCGACATGGAAGTTCTGCAGGAACCCGAGGGGCAGGCGCTGGCATGATCCCCTCCGCCGAGCGTGAGATCTCCGAACACGGCGCCATGCTGCGTGCGCTGGAACTGGCCGCGAGCGGGGTGCGTGGCGCAAATCCGCTCGTTGGGGCCGTGGTTCTCGACCCGTCCGGCAGAGTAATCGGCGAGGGCGCGCACAACGGCGCAGGAACGCCCCACGCCGAGCCTTCCGCCCTGACGGACGCCCGGAGCCGGGGCCACGACGTCGACGGCGGAACAATGGTCGTCACCCTCGAACCCTGCAGCCACACCGGGCGCACCGGCCCCTGCTGCGAAGCGGTTTCCGCAGCAGGTATCCGCCGTGTGGTCTACGCCGCGACGGATACCAACGCCGAGGCCGCGGGAGGAGCCGCCTGGCTGAGGTCCCACGGTGTCGAATGCGTCGGCGGAAAGCTGGCGGCAGCCGCCGCCGGCCTCAATCCGCGGTGGGTCCGGTCGATGGCCGAAGGCAGGCCGTTCGTCACCCTCAAGACCGCCGGAACCCTCGACGGCAGGGTGGCGGCACCGGACGGCACGAGCCAGTGGATCACCGGGCCTGAAGCACGGTCCGACGGCCACACGATCCGGGCGCGCGCCGACGCCGTCCTGGTGGGCACCGGCACCGTGCTGGCGGACGATCCGCGGCTCACGGCCCGCACGGAAAGCAGCGATCGCCAGCCCCTGCGGGTGGTGATGGGGTTACGGCGACCGGCGGCTGATGCCGCCGTCCGGGGACCCGGCTTCCTCCATCTGGCCACGCGGGATGTCGGCGCCGCCCTCGATCAGCTGATGCAGGCTGGCGTCCGGCACCTGATGGTGGAGGGCGGCCCCACCATCGCAGGTGCTTTCCTTCAGGCCGGGGTGGTGGATGAGATTTTCAGCTATGTCGCGCCGATCATCCTCGGCGACGGCAAGCCCCTGATCCCGCCCCTGGGAATTTCCACCCTTACTGCAGCAAGCCGCTGGCGGCTCGACCCGGACGGTGGCGCCGCCGTCCAGCAGCTGGGAGCCGATCTTCGGCTTCACCTCCGTCCCGACGACACCGCCGACGGACCTGAACCACCTGCCGTATCCACCCAGCCAGCAACGCAAGCCCCGCCGACGCCGTCAGCGTCACGAGACCAGGAGTCACCATGTTCACAGGAATAGTGTCCGAACAGGGAAGCGTCGTGTCCCTTGACGTTGCCGCGGACCAGGAGAGCGCCGTGCTGGTGTTCGACGCCCCGGTCAGCGGCGCCGACCTCGCGCCCGGCGGGTCGATCGCCGTCAACGGAGTGTGCCTGACGGCGGTGAAGCTCGACGGCGGAAGGGTTGCGGTGGACGTCATGGGGGAGACCCTGCGGCGAACCACCACCGGCACGCTGCTACCTGGCGCAGCGGTGAACCTCGAGCGGTGCGTCCAGGCCGGCGGGCGGCTCGACGGGCACGTGGTACAGGGTCACGTGGATGGACTGGGCACGCTGGTGGAGCGGGAGGACCTCGGCGCATGGCACCGGCTGCGTTTCTCCCTGCCGCTCGATCTCGCCCGGTTTGCAGCGGAGAAGGGATCCATCGCCATCGACGGCGTCTCCCTGACCGTGACGGCGGTGAGCCCGCCGTCGGCCGACGAGGCCTGGTTCGAGGTAGGGCTGATACCCACGACCCTCGAAGCCACCGGTCTGGGCAGCAAGGCCATCGGGGGGCAGGTCAATCTCGAAATGGATGTGCTCGCGAAGTACGCAGAGCGTCTCCTGGGGTTCGCTGCGGGAAGCGGAGCCGCCGGCGGGCGCAGCATGGGCGCCGACACTCCGTCCGGCACTGCAGGCGACACGGCGGTGCACGCATGATCGCCGCACACTCTGAAGGACCGACGACGGTGAGCCCGACAGCCGCCGGGGGTCAGCCCCGGGCTGTCGTCCTCGACCCGGTGCAGCTCGCCGTCGAGGCCATTGCCGCGGGGCGGGCCGTCGTCGTCGTGGATGACGCGGACAGGGAGAACGAGGGGGACATCATCTTCGCCGCCCAGTCCGCAACCCCCGCCCTGGTCGGCTGGACGGTCCGTCATACCTCGGGGGTGCTGTGCGTTCCGCTCGAAGGCGCCGCCGCCGACCGACTCCGGTTGCCGCCGATGACGGCGGTCAATGAGGATTCGAAGGGCACCGCGTACACGGTCTCCTGTGACGCAGCGACCGGCGTCAGCACCGGGATCAGCGCGGCGGACCGGGCACTCACTGCCCGGATCCTCGCCTCCCCGGACAGCGCACCGACAGACCTCACGAGGCCCGGGCACATGTTTCCGCTCCGCGCCGCGGAGGGCGGCGTCCTTGAGCGGCCGGGGCACACCGAGGCCGGCGTCGAGCTGTGCCGGCTCGCCGGGATGGAGCCGGCGGCTGTGATCGCCGAGCTCGTGCACGACGACGGAACCATGATGCGGTTGCCGGCCCTGCGGCAGTTCGCGGACGAGCACGCCCTGGCGCTGATCTCGATCGAGGACCTCATCCTTCACCTTTCCGACCTCCAACCATCAACCACCAGGAGCACTCCATGAGCGGCCACGGCGCACCCGTCATCGACATCAGCGGAATCAATCAGGACGCATCCGGAGACGGCAAGCCGCTGCGGCTTGCCGTGATCGCGGCAAGCTGGCACACCGGGATCATGGACGGGCTGCTCGACGGCGCGCGCCGGGCTGCAGCGGAGGCGGGCGTCGAGACCACCGAGGTGAGGGTCCCCGGAAGCTTCGAGCTGCCGGTCGCCGCGGCGCGTCTCGCACCGCACTTCGACGCCGTCGTCGCACTCGGCGTCGTCATCCGCGGCGGGACGCCGCACTTCGACTACGTCTGCCAGGCGGCGACGTCGGGCCTCACCGACGTCAGTGTGCGCACGGGAGTGCCGGTTGGCTTCGGCGTCCTCACCTGTGACAACGAGCAGCAGGCCCTTGACCGCGCCGGACTGCCCGGGTCGAGCGAGGACAAGGGGCACGAGGCCGTCAGCGCGGCACTGGCCACGGCCGCAATCCTCCGGAAATGGCCGTCCAGATGATGGGCCCCGGCACCGAGAAGTCCGTCACACCGCAGGGCGCGGGGCGGGAAGAACCGCAGGGAACCAGTAACGTTGGCACCGTGAAGACCTTTGATTCCCTCTTCGAGGAACTGAGCGGTAAGGCAACTGCGCGCCCTTCGGGCTCCCGCACGGTGGCCGAACTCGATTCCGGTGTGCACGGGATCGGCAAGAAGGTGGTCGAGGAAGCAGCCGAGGTGTGGATGGCCGCCGAATACGAATCGAACGACGAGACGGCGGAGGAGATCTCCCAGCTCCTGTACCACCTGCAGGTGCTGATGCTCGCCAAGGGACTTTCGCTCTCGGACGTCTACAAGCATCTCTAGCCGCGTCCCGAGCGGAATCCTCCGCGATGCGGCCGTTGCCCTCCGTGTTCGATCCCAGCGAGATCCAATCCCAGCAAAGTTCAATCCCAGCGAAAGTTTCCCCATGCTCCGTGTAGCAGTCCCCAACAAGGGCGCCCTTTCCGAGGCAGCCTCCGCCATGCTCGCCGAGGCGGGCTACCGGCAACGCCGCGACACCCGTGAACTGGTGCTGGTGGACGCCGAGAACGACATCGAATTCTTCTTCCTGCGACCGCGCGACATCGCGGTCTACGTGGGCTCGGGAACGCTCGACGTCGGCATTACCGGCCGCGACCTGTTCCTCGACGCCCAGGTGCAGGCCGAGGAGCTCCTCCAGCTCGGTTTCGGAGCGTCGACCTTCCGGTTCGCCGGACCTGTCGGCCATTTCTCGGCGGCGACCGAGCTCGAGGGCAAGCGACTAGCCACCAGTTACGAGGGCCTCCTCAACGACTACCTCGGGGAGCGCGGCATCCGCGCCGCTGTGGTGCGGCTCGACGGCGCCGTCGAATCCTCGGTACGGCTCGGGGTGGCCGACGCCATTGCTGACGTCGTCGAGACCGGAAGCACGCTCAAGGCCGCGGGCATGGAGATTTTCGGCGAGCCCATCCTCCGCAGCGAAGCCGTCCTGATCGGCCGGGCCGGTGCGGAGCCGCCCGCGGGCCTCGACGTCCTCACCCGCCGGCTCCAGGGCGTGCTCGTCGCGCGACAGTACGTGCTGATGGACTACGACATCCGCAAGGACCTGGTCGACGACGCAGCTGCGCTCACCCCCGGCCTCGAATCCCCAACGGTCTCGCCCCTGAGGGACTCCGAGTGGGTGGCGGTGCGCTCGATGGTCCGGCGCAGCGAGACCAACCGGGTGATGGACGAGCTGTATGAGCTGGGTGCGCGGGCCATCCTCGTGAGCACTATCCACGCCTGCAGGATCTAGGAGCGGTTTCATGGGTGTTGCAGTAAGGGTCATTCCGTGCCTGGACGTCGACGCGGGCCGGGTGGTCAAGGGGGTGAACTTCGAGGACCTCCGCGATGCCGGCGATCCGGTGGAGCTCGCACACCGCTACGACCGCGCGGGCGCCGACGAACTGACGTTCCTCGACGTCACCGCGTCCTCCGGTAACCGGGCCACGACCCTCGAGGTGGTGGCCCGCACCGCCGAGGAGGTCTTCATTCCCCTCACCGTGGGCGGCGGCGTGCGGGAGATCTCCGACGTCGACCGCCTGCTGCGCTTCGGCGCCGACAAGGCGTCCATCAACACGGCGGCGGTCTCACGGCCCGCGATCATCGACGAGATCGCCGCTCACTTCGGTGCCCAGGTGCTGGTTCTCTCACTCGACGCGCGGCGCACCCGGGATGCCCCCACGCCGTCCGGTTTCGAAGTGACGACGTACGGTGGGCGCAAGGGAACCGGGATCGACGCCATCGAGTGGGCCCGTGAGGCCGCCGACCGGGGAGTGGGGGAGATCCTCCTCAACTCGATCGATGCCGACGGGACCAAGAACGGGTTCGACCTCGAGCTCATCCGCGCTGTCCGGGCAGCCGTCACGGTTCCCCTGATCGCCTCTGGCGGAGCGGGAGCGCCGGAGCACTTTCCGCCGGCCGTCGCCGCGGGCGCGGATGCGGTGCTCGCGGCATCGGTCTTCCACTTCGGACCCGTGGACGCCATCGCCCAGGTCAAGGCGGCGATCCGGGACGCAGGCTTCCCGGTCCGCTGAACACCACGACGCCTCCCGGGGTACGGCCTCCGGACGCTAGGGCCCGATATCGGCGCTGTCGAGGAGTGCGACGGCGTCGGGCTGGCCCTCGAAGGTGACGAGTGAGTGGGCGCGCCGGCCGTGCGCGTGCATGAGCAGTTCGGCCGGCTCTCCGACGATGGCGACGGACACATGTGCGCGCTTGGCCACGTGCCTCGGCCCGTCCGGCCGCACCAGCACGATCCCCAGGTCGACTCCCCGGTACAGCAGCGCCGCGCGTTTGATCAGTTCACCCCACAGCGCCTCCGAGTACTCCTCGTCGAGGGCCCTCGGTGCCCACCTCGTGCCGGCGCGCCGGACATCCTCCGTGTGGACGAGGTATTCGATGAGGTTTGCACTTCTGTCCACCGACTCGATCCGCAGGGGAGAGAACGGCGGCGGTCCCGCGCGGAACTTCCTCACGAGTCGGCGGTAACCCTCGGGAGTGGCCGCCTTCGCTGCGGTTTTCCGCGTGGCTTTCTCCGTGGCGCCCGCGAACGGCTTCAGGACGATGCCGAGGCTTGCCGCAGGTCGGTGCTCACGCAGAAAGAGATGCGCCGCGAGCTCCTTGGTTTCCCACCCCTCGCACAGCGTCGGGGCGGAAGGGCCGGCAGCCAGCAGCGTTTCGGCAAGGACATCGCGGGACGGAATCACATAGCGCATCACAGCTGAAAGTAGCATGAACGCCGGGTATGTGGGTGGTGCACGGCTGTATTGCGTGAGCACTAGAATTGGAAACGATGCCTTCCCTCAACGCTTCCCCCCGAACCTCACCCGCCACACCCCTGGAACCGGCCACCGGCGCCGCGTCCGGTCCGGCCGCGGGGCACGATCCGGCACGGGATCCGGCACGGGGGCCCGAACTCGATCCCGGTGTCAGCGCAGCGCTCAAACGCAATGACGCAGGTCTCGTGGCCGCGGTCGTCCAGCAGCACGACTCCCTCGAGGTGCTCATGGTCGGGTGGATGGACGACGAAGCGCTGCGGCGCACCCTGAGCACCGGCCGGGTCACGTTCTACTCCCGGTCCCGCGGCGAATACTGGCGCAAGGGGGACACCTCCGGTCACCGGCAGTGGGTCAGGGGCGTTGCGCTCGACTGCGACGGCGACGCGCTCCTGGTCACCGTGGACCAGGAAGGCGCGGCCTGCCATACCGGCACCCGCACATGCTTCGACGGGCGCGACATCGACGCGGTGATCGGGACCAGCTCCGCGGGAACCATGGAGCCCAGCTCCGTCGGCACCATCGAACCCACCGAAGGGAACTGAGGCGATGCAGCACCTGGGAACGCTCAGTCCCACCCTCGAGGAGTTCCGCGAGCTCGCTCGGACCCATCGGGTCGTCCCCGTCCACCTCAAGGTCCTGGCCGACGCGCATACGCCGATCGGGATCTACCGCAAACTGGCCGACGGTCAACCCGGCACGTTCCTCATGGAATCGGCGGCCGTGGGCGGCGTGTGGTCGCGCTATTCGTTCATCGGCGTGAATTCACGCGCCACCCTGACCACGCGCGACGGCGAAGCGCACTGGCTCGGCAAGCCGCCGTCCGGCGTCCCCGTCTCGGGCGACCCCGTGGAAGCGGTACGGCTCACCGTCGAGGAGCTCCGGACCGAACGGTTCGACGACCTGCCACCCTTCACCTCCGGGCTGGTCGGGTTCGTGGGCTGGGAAGCAGTGCGCCACTGGGAGCGGCTCACCAGCCCGCCCGAGGACGATCTGCACCTTCCCGAGCTGGCGATGTGCCTCGTCGCGGACATGGCCATCCACGACAATTCGGAAGGCTCCCTCACCCTTGTCGCGAACGCGATCAACTTCGACGGCTCGGATGACCGCGTCGACGAGGCATGGCACGACGCCGTGGCGCGTGTGGACGCACTGCTCGCCAGACTTGCGGAGCCGGCGGACCTTCCCGTGTCGGTGATGGATCCCGGCGCCCGCAGCGTCGATCAACTGCTGGGCGGCGTCCGGGAGAGCTGGGACCGGCCGAAATACCTTGCGGCGATCGAGCGCGGGAAGCAGGCGATCGTTGACGGCGATGTCTTCCAGGTGGTGATCTCGCGACGGTTCGAGCTCGACTGCGAGGCATCAGCGCTCGACGTGTACCGCGTCCTACGGACCACGAACCCCAGCCCCTACATGTATCTCTTCAGCCTCGAGGACGCCGACGGCCGGGCCTACTCGATCGTGGGTTCCTCGCCCGAGGCACTGGTGACCGTCACGGGGGACGAGGTCATCACCCACCCCATCGCAGGGTCACGACCGCGTGGCAGGACGACCGACGAGGACCGGGCACTTGCCGACGAGCTGCGGGCCGATGAGAAGGAAAAGGCCGAGCACCTCATGCTCGTGGATCTCGCCCGCAACGATCTCTCGAAGGTGTGCGTTCCGGGCAGCGTCGATGTCACGCAGTTCATGGAGGTGGAGCGGTTCAGCCACATCATGCACCTCGTCTCCACCGTCGTCGGGCGTTTGTCCTCGCGGAGATCCGCCTACGACGTCCTTGCTGCCACTTTCCCTGCCGGCACACTTTCCGGAGCGCCCAAACCCCGGGCGCTCCGGTTGATCGACGAGCTTGAACCGCACCGGCGCGGCATCTACGGCGGCGTGGTGGGCTACCTCGACTTCGCCGGGGACATGGACATGGCGATCGCAATCCGTTCCGCCCTGCTGCGGGACGGTACGGCCTATGTACAGGCCGGCGGAGGAATCGTCGCCGACTCGGTCCTGGAATCCGAAGCGCTCGAGACCGTCAACAAGGCGGCCGCGCCACTCCGGGCGGCGCTGACGGCGTCGGCCCTTCGCCCCGCCGCCCCGGTCCTCGTCCCGGGGGAGACCTCCCATGGCCGCTGAGCTGGGCGCCGAGCGGGCGGTGCGGCTCAAGCGCCGCGGCACCGTCGTGATGGCGATCGTGCTGATGGCCCTCCTCGCCTTCGGCACCACGACACAGACCTGGCTGACGGTCAGCCTGCCCCAGGATGCCGTGCAGACGCCGGACCTCGACGTCGCGGGCAGCGACGCCGCGACCCCCGTCACCGCTTTCGCGCTCGTGTCCCTCGCCGGGGCGTTCGCGGTGTCCATCGCGGGACGCATCGCCCGGTGGGTGGTGGCGATCATCCTCTTGGTGGCCGGTGTCGGGATAGCATTCGTGAGCCTTCAGGTCACTGGCGATCCCACCGCCGCCGCGGCGCCGTCGATCGGCGAGGCGATCGGAATCAGCGGGGGAGCGGGTGCTACCGTCACCACCACCGCAATGCCCTGGGTTGCTGCCGGGGCGGGCCTCCTCCTCGCCGCCGCTGCAGTCTGGCTGATCATCGCCGGACGGTCCTGGGGCCAGACCAGGCGGTACGAGAAGAATCCGCAGGGTGCAGCCCCGGCACCGGGGACGGCGCATGCCGGGGAGATCGACAGCTGGGACCGGTTGACGCACGGCGAGGACCCCACGCGCTAGGCGTAGTTCGGACCTGCGCAGGGACGACAGCGCTTCCCGCAGTTCAGTGGGGGGCCGCCAACAGTGGCAGAATGTAGGCAGACACGGATGAAGGAGAAGCACCATGGCAGCTGAAACCAGCGAAACGACGAATCGGAACTCCCCCACGAGCCACGCGCAGATGGGCGACGAGACGATCGGCCACGGCAACAGCCCAGCGGCATGGACCTGCGTGCTGATCATGCTCGTCGGTGCGGCGATCTCCTCCTTCGCCTACATCCTGGCGAGCACCGAGGGCAACCACGGCCTCGGCACCCTGCTGTTCTGGCTCGGAATCGGCGTCATGTTCATCGGCCTGCTCGTTGGATTCGTCCTCCGCCGGATCGGGTACGGCGTGGGCGGCTCGAAGCTCAAAAAAGAGCACTAGGTGAGCGTCCTCGACGACATCATCGTCGGCGTCCGCGAGGATCTCGCCGCCAGGGAGTACGCACTTCCGCTTCCCCGGCTCCAGTCGAACGCACTGGCCCGGCCCGCGGCGCTCGACGCCCACTCCGCCCTCAAGGGCAACGGACCCGGCGGGCTCGAGGTCATTGCAGAGGTCAAGCGGAGCAGCCCGTCCAAGGGCAGCCTGGCGAGCATCACCGACCCGGCGGCGCTTGCGGCGCGCTACGAGTCCGGCGGGGCCGCAGTGGTCAGCGTCCTCACCGAGCAGCGGCGGTTCAAGGGATCCCTCGCCGACCTCGACGCCGTCCGCGCGCGGGTGAACATTCCGGTGCTGCGCAAGGACTTCACGGTCACTGATTACCAGATCTGGGAAGCTCGTGCCCATGGGGCTGATCTCGTGCTGCTCATCGTCGCCGCCCTCGGCGACGCCCAGCTCGAGCACTTCCTCGGACTGACCCACGAACTGGGCATGAACGCGCTGGTCGAGACCCACACCGCCGAAGAAGTGGACCGCGCAGCGGCAGTGAACGCACGGCTGATCGGCGTCAACGTCCGCAACCTCAAGACCCTCGACATCGACCGTTCGGTCTTTCCGGAGCTCGCCGGACGGATCCCCGAGGGCTCCGTGACGATTGCCGAATCAGGCGTGCGGGACATCGCCGACGTCGAGCAGTTCGCCGCACAGGGCGCCAACGCCGTCCTTGTCGGTGAAGCACTCGTGCGGCACGATGACCCGGAATCGACCATCGGCGCCTTTCGTGCCGCCGGAAGGCGCGCCTGGCGCCGCGTGCACCAGCACTGACGTTCTTCCAGGACTGAACCCGAGTTCCATATCGCCGGAACGCCACCGATCACACCCCAGACAGGAATGCTTGCGTCATGACCGACACCACTTCCCAGGACCAGGATAAGCAGGCCGGAAACGGCGACGCCGGCAGCACCCCCGCCGATGCGTTCCTCAGGCACGACGAGACTCTCCGGCATGCCCCCGGTCCCTACTTCGGAGCCTATGGCGGCCGGTGGATGCCTGAATCGCTGATCGCCGCGCTGGATGAACTCGAGGAGACGTTCGACAAGGCGAAGGCGGACCCGGAGTTCACCGCGCAGGTCGCGGACCTCAACCGCAACTACGCCGGGCGGCCCTCCCTGCTCACCGAAGCGAAACGCTTCGCGGAGCATGCCGGCGGCGCGCGGATCTTCCTCAAGCGCGAAGACCTCAACCACACCGGTTCCCACAAGATCAACAACGTGCTCGGCCAGGCGCTCCTCGCCAAGCGCATGGGCAAGACCCGCGTCATCGCCGAAACGGGAGCAGGCCAGCACGGTGTCGCGAGCGCCACAGCGGCCGCTCTGCTCGGCCTTGAGTGCGTGGTGTACATGGGCGCCGAGGATTGTCGGCGCCAGGCACTGAACGTGGCACGCATGCAGCTCCTCGGTGCCGAGGTGGTACCGGTGACCAACGGCTCGCAGACGCTGAAGGATGCCATCAATGATGCGCTGCGCGACTGGGTGGCGAACGTCGACACCACCCACTACCTCCTCGGCACAGCCGCGGGGGCACACCCGTTTCCCTCGATGGTCCGGTATTTCCACGAGGTCATCGGCGAGGAGTCGCGCGAGCAGATCCTCGAGCAGGCGGGCAGGCTGCCCGACGCCGTGGTGGCATGCGTGGGCGGCGGCTCCAACGCGATCGGGATCTTCCACGGCTTCCTCGACGACCGTTCCGTCCAGCTGTACGGCTTCGAGGCCGGCGGCGACGGCGTCGAATCGGGCCGCCACGCGGCCACCATCACGCTCGGCCGGCCCGGCGTCCTGCACGGCGCACGTTCCTACCTGATGCAGGACGAGGACGGCCAGACAATGGAGTCGCACTCCATCTCCGCAGGCCTCGACTACCCCGGCGTCGGGCCGGAACACGCCTACCTCTCGGACATCGGCCGCGCGCACTACGAGCCCATCACCGACGCCGAGGCCATGGAGGCCTTTCAGCTCCTGTGCCGCACCGAGGGGATCATTCCTGCGATCGAGACGGCACACGCGCTGGCGGGTGCGATGAAGGTCGGCCGGCGCCTGACAGCCGAGCTCGCCCCGGGGGAGGTGCCCGCGGACAGGATCGTCGTGGTCAGCCTGTCGGGACGGGGCGACAAGGACGTCGCGACGGCGGCCGAGTACTTCGACCTGCTGCCCGATGACAGCGCCGAGCAGGAAATCGCCCAGGAGGGTGAACAGCTATGAAGACCAGCCAGACCGAAACCGGCCAGGCCGGACCCGGCTATTCAAAAGCGGCCGCAGCGATCGATCGGGCCAGAAGTGAAGGCCGTGCGGCCCTGATCGGTTACCTGCCCGCCGGTTTCCCCGATGTCCGGACAACCATCGACGCCGGCATCGCGATGGCGCGCAACGGCGTGGACCTCATCGAGATCGGCATTCCGTACTCGGACCCGGTCATGGACGGCCGCGTGATCCAGGACGCCACTGTGGAGGCGTTGAACAAGGGCTTCGCCGTTTCCCAGATCTTCGACGTCGTCGAGGGAATCACCCGCGAAACCGACGCGGCGGTACTCGTCATGACCTACTGGAACCCCGTCATGCGCATGGGCGTGCGCGAGTTCGCCGGCAGGCTCGCAGCGGCCGGAGGTGCGGGCCTCATCACCCCTGACCTCATCCCGGATGAGGCGGCCGAATGGCTGGAGGTCTCGGATGAGTTCGGTCTTGACCGCGTGTTCCTCGTGGCGCCCTCGACCTCACCGGAACGCATGCAGCGCACCGTCTCCGCCAGCCGCGGATTCGTCTACGCCGTGTCCGTCATGGGTGTTACCGGCGCACGCACCTCGGTGGGCGCAGCGGCGCGTGCCGTCGTCGACGCCGCCCACGCAGCAGGCGCGGAACGTGCCTGTGTCGGCCTCGGCGTTTCCACCGCCGGGCAGGTCGCCGAGATCGCCGAATATGCCGATGGCGTGATCGTCGGAACGGCCCTCGTTGCAGCGCTGCGCGACGGAGGAGTTCCAGCCGTCGCAGCCCTGACCAAAGAACTCAGCACCGGTACCGGAAAGAAATCTGCATGAATGCCGTCCTGCCCTCCAGTGCAATGACGCTTCCGGCGTCGATTCCCAGTCCTCCCGCGGAGTGGGCAAGCTTCGAACTCGGCCCACTGGTGATCCACGCCTACGCCCTCTGCATCCTGCTCGGCATCATCCTTGCCCTGCTCCTCACCCAGAAACGGTTCACCCGCTACGGAGGCAACGGCGACGCCATCTGGGACGTGGCCATCTGGGCCATTCCCTTCGGCATCATCGGCGGACGGCTGTACCACGTGTTCTCATCGCCGGACGCCTATTTCGGGCCGGAGGGCGACCCTGTCCGTGCCTTCTACATCTGGCAGGGCGGTCTCGGAATCTGGGGAGCCGTTGCACTCGGCGCGGTCGGCGCGTGGATCGGTTGCCGCCGTGCCGGCGTGCGGTTGGCGGCTTTCGCCGATGCCGCAGCCCCCGGTCTGCTGCTGGCCCAGGCCGTGGGCCGTTGGGGCAACTGGTTCAACCAGGAACTCTTCGGCGGACCCACCGACCTTCCGTGGGGCCTGGAGATCGATCCGTCGAACGCCAACTTCCCGGCGGACGCCGATCCCGGGACCCTCTTCCATCCCACCTTCCTCTACGAATCGCTCTGGAACCTGGCAGGGGTGGCTATCCTGCTGCTCGTCGACCGACGGCTCCGCCTGCGGGGTGGCCGCATGTTCTGGTTGTACGCCGCCTACTACACCCTTGGCAGGGTCTGGATCGAAGCACTGCGGATCGACGACGCCGAGATGATCACCCTGTTCGGCGTGACCCAGCGGTTGAACGTGTGGACCAGCATCCTCATCTTCATCGTCGCGGTGGCGATCCTGGTGTACCTTTCGATGCGCCAGGACAAAAAGGATGCGACGGCGGTCTACCTTCCGGGGCGCGAGCCGGCCGGGAAAGAGGACGAGGGTGCATCGGACACGGTAGTTGCTTCCTCCGATGATTCCGGATCGGGCACAGTTGCCCCGCCGGCGGGACAGGAACGGTCAGGAGAAAACGATCGTGGTAATCTTTCCGAAACAAAAGGCTCCTCAGCGGCACCTGTGCCGCAGGACCCCGCGAGAGCGGAGCCTCGGGACTAGGTCTCCCACTTACCGTCCCGGGCTACCGCCTTCAAGGACGCGAGACCACAGTGTCGTGGCTTACCGCGGTACCGACGCCGGATCACCCTCCTGCCGCTACCTGCACGGTTTTCCAACCAGCTGAAGACGAGCAAAAGGCGTCCGATGCAACTGGCGGTAGCCCCGGCGAGGCCGGATACCTGCCCGAATAGAACAGGCGCCGCCGACCGGTGCGCGCCCCGGGGCCAAGGCTGTCCCCTCCCAACGCTCCATCATGGGGGAAGGACTCTTTCTATGAACGCTTCACCGAATAAGCCTCTACAGCAGCAGGCCGCAGCTTCGGCTGCGGGCACGACAGCAGCTGCGGGCGAGCTGAAAACGGCACCGCACACGGATCCGAATTCTCCAGCTGGAAGCGGTGCGATCTCGCCCTTCGAGCGCTTCTCGAAGGTACCTGCCGCAACGGGCCTCTACAACCCCGAGAACGAGAAGGACGCCTGCGGCCTGGCCGTCATCGCCACCCTCCGAGGGGAGCCGGGCCATGACATCGTCGACGCAGCGCTCACCGCACTTCGGAACCTCGAGCACCGCGGAGCCGTGGGCGCCGATGAGGGGACCGGCGACGGCGCGGGACTGCTGACCCAGGTACCGGATGAATTCTTCCGCGCCGTCGTCGACTTCGATCTGCCGGCCGCCGGCTCCTATGTGGTGGGGACGGCGTTCCTCCCTGCCGAGCAGAAGGAGGAGGAAACAGCCCGCGCCGGCCTCGAAGCCATTGCCGAGGCGGAGGGCCTCACGGTTCTCGGCTGGCGCGTCGTGCCGGTCGTCGCTGAGCTCGTGGGCGCCATGGCGCGCGCCTGCATGCCCCATTTCGTGCAGCTTTTCCTGGCGCCCTCCGGTGCCGCCGGCGACCTCGACGCCCGGGCATTCCGGGTCCGCAAGCGCGCCCAGAACAAATTCGGTGTGTATTTCCCATCACTCTCCTCGAAGACCATCGTCTACAAGGGCATGCTCACCACCGCCCAGCTCGAGCCGTTCTACCCGGACCTCTCCGACCCCCGCTTCAAGACACGCCTCGGAATCGTCCACTCCCGTTTCTCCACCAACACGTTTCCCTCCTGGCCGCTCGCCCAGCCGTTCCGCGCCATCGCCCACAACGGCGAGATCAATACGGTCAAGGGCAACCGGAACTGGATGCGCGCGCGGCAGTCGCAGCTGGCCAACCCCCTCCTGGGTGATTCGCCCGAGGAGCTCTTCCCGATCTGCACCCCGGGAGCCTCCGACTCGGCGTCGTTCGATGAGGTCGCCGAGCTGCTGACGCTCTCCGGACGCCCGATCACGCACTCCATCATGATGATGATCCCTGAAGCCTGGGAGAACCACACCTCCATGGACCCGGCGCGCCGGGCGTTCTACCAGTACCACTCGATGCTCATGGAGCCCTGGGACGGGCCGGCCGCGGTGTCCTTCACGGACGGGCGCCTCGTCGGCGCGGTCCTCGACCGCAACGGACTGCGCCCGGCCCGGTACTGGGTCACCGAGGACGGCCTGGTGATCCTCGCCTCCGAAGTGGGCGTGCTCGACGTCGAGCCCTCCAAGATCGTCCGCAAGGGCCGGGTCTCGCCCGGCAAGATGTTCCTCGTCGACACGGAGGAAGGCCGCCTCATCGAGGACGAGGAGGTCAAGGCCGATATCGCTGCGGCGAATCCGTGGGGAGAGTGGGTCAAGGAGAACCTGATCCAGCTCGAGGACCTCCCCGAGCGTGAACACGTCGTCCACACCAAGGCCTCCATCAACCGTCGCCAGCGCACCTTCGGCTACACCCAGGAGGAACTGCGGATACTGCTCGGTCCCATGGCGAAATCGGGTGCCGAGCCGCTCGGCGCCATGGGCTCGGACACTCCCATCGCCGTCCTGTCCAAGCGCCCGCGGCTGCTCTTCGACTACTTCGTGCAGTCCTTTGCGCAGGTCACCAACCCACCCCTGGACTCGATCCGCGAGGAGCTCGTGACCTCCATGGGCGTCACCATCGGCCCCGACGGGAACCTCCTGTCCACGGGCCAGGTCCGCTCGAAGCAGATCGCCCTGAAGTTCCCCGTCATCAACAACGACGAGCTGGCGAAGATCGCCAACCTCGAGACCGACGACGGCGACCGCCTCACCGCCCGCGTCCGTGGCCTGTACCGGCACGACGGCGGCGAAGCGTCACTGCGCGCACGTCTCGCCGAGATCTGCGAGCAGGTTTCGAGCGCCCTCAACCGGGGGGTCGAGTACGTGGTGCTGTCCGACCGCGACTCCAACGCGCAGTGGGCACCCATCCCGTCGCTGCTGCTGACGAGCGCAGTCCACCACCACCTGCTCAAGAGCGCCAACCGCACCAAGACCTCCCTCGTGGTGGAGGCGGGCGACGTGCGCGAGGTCCATCACGTGGCGGTACTTATCGGCTACGGCGCTTCCGCTGTCAACCCGTACCTCGCGATGGAGAGCTGCGAGGAACTCGTCCGCAACGGTGACATCACGGGTGTCAGCGCGGAGAAGGCCGTGGCCCACCTCATCAAGGGCCTCGGCAAGGGCGTCCTGAAGATCATGTCGAAAATGGGCATCTCCACGGTGGGATCCTACTGCGGTGCCCAGACCTTCGAAGCGCTGGGCCTCTCTCAGGAACTGGTGGACGAATACTTCCACGGCACCCAGACCCAGCTCGGCGGGGTGGGCCTCGACGTGATCGCGTCGGAGAATGCCGCCCGGCACGAAACCGCCTACCCCGAGGACGGCATCGAGGATCCGCACCGCGACCTCGACAACGGCGGCGAGTACCAGTGGCGCCGCGAGGGCCCCCCGCACCTGTTCAACCCCGAGACCGTGTTCCGGCTGCAGCATGCCACCCGCGAGCGGCGCTACGACATCTTCAAGTCCTACACCCGCGGCGTCGACGACCAGTCGAAGAACCTCATGACGCTCCGCGGCCTCCTCCGGTTCCGCGGCGACGCACGGCCGGCGCTGGCCATCGACGAGGTGGAACCCGTCTCGAGCATCGTCAAGCGTTTCTCCACGGGTGCCATGAGCTACGGCTCCATCTCCAAGGAGGCACACGAGACGCTCGCCATCGCGATGAACCGCCTCGGCGCGAAATCCAACACCGGCGAGGGCGGTGAGGACACGGACCGCCTTCTGGACCCCGAGCGCCGCTCCGCCATCAAGCAGGTGGCATCAGGACGCTTCGGCGTCACGAGCCTGTACCTCACGAACGCCGACGACATCCAGATCAAGATGGCGCAGGGTGCCAAACCCGGAGAGGGCGGCCAGCTGATGAGCCAGAAGGTCTACCCCTGGATTGCCCGCACCCGGCACTCCACACCGGGGGTCGCGCTCATCTCCCCCCCACCGCACCATGACATCTACTCCATCGAGGACCTCGCCCAGCTCATCTATGACCTCAAGCGGTCCAACCCGAGCGCCCGCGTCCATGTGAAGCTCGTGTCCGAGGTGGGGATCGGCACCGTCGCGGCCGGTGTCACCAAGGCGAAGGCCGACGTCGTGCTGGTCTCAGGGCACGACGGCGGGACCGGAGCCAGCCCGCTCAACTCCCTCAAGCACGCAGGGATCCCCTGGGAGCTCGGACTCGCCGAAACGCAGCAGACCCTGATGCTCAACGGGCTGCGCGACCGCGTGGTGGTGCAGGTGGACGGTCAGCTCAAAACCGGGCGCGACGTCGTCATCGCCGCCCTGCTCGGTGGCGAGGAATTCGGCTTCGCCACGGCGCCGCTGGTGGTGTCCGGCTGCATCATGATGCGCGTCTGCCACCTCGACACCTGTCCCGTGGGCGTCGCGACCCAGAATCCGGAACTACGCAGCCGCTTCACCGGCAAACCGGAATTCGTGGTGAACTTCTTCGAATTCATCGCCGAGGAAGTCCGGGAGATCCTCGCCGAGCTCGGTTTCCGGACACTCGAGGAAGCCATCGGGCACAGCGAGCTGCTGGACGCGAGGGACGCCATCGAGCACTGGAAGGCAGACGGCCTCGACCTCGACCCGATCCTGCGCGGCAACGAGTTCAACTCCGGCTCTCCGATGCGGAACATGCTTCCGCAGAACCACGAGCTCGACCAGCACTTCGACAATCAGCTGATCAGCATGAGTGCCGATGCGCTTGAGCGCCGCTCACCGGTGAGGATCTCAGTGGATGTGGTGAACACCGACCGCTCCGTCGGAACGATGCTCGGTCACCAGGTGACGAAGCGCTTCGGCCTCGATACCCTCGCAACCGACACCATCGACGTCACCCTCACCGGGCAGGCCGGGCAGTCGCTCGGTGCTTTCCTCCCAGCAGGTGTCACGCTGCGGCTCCTGGGCGACTCGAACGACTACGTGGGCAAGGGACTATCCGGCGGACGGATCATCGTCCGACCCGACCGGGCCAACATCTTCCGGGCCGAGCGCAACGTGATCGCGGGCAACGTCATCGGTTACGGCGCCACGAGCGGGGAGATGTTCCTGCGGGGCCAGGTGGGGGAGCGGTTCCTGGTGCGCAACTCGGGTGCCACAGCCGTCGCCGAGGGGATCGGAGACCACGGCTGCGAGT
This sequence comes from Arthrobacter sp. CAN_A214, assembly GCF_015751955.1. Lineage (NCBI taxonomy): Bacteria > Bacillati > Actinomycetota > Actinomycetes > Micrococcales > Micrococcaceae > Arthrobacter > Arthrobacter sp. CAN_A214. The sequence goes on along the minus strand of NZ_JADOUU010000012.1, from coordinate 28,860 downwards.
ACATGACCGGCGGGCAGGCCCTGGTTCTCGGCCGCACCGGCCGGAACTTCGGCGCGGGAATGTCCGGGGGAACCGCCTTCGTGCTCGACCTCGATTCGACCAAGGTCAACAAGCAGAGCCTGGAGAACGGTGAACTGCTGCTCGTTCCGCTCGACGCCGAAGACATCGAGATCGTGCGGAGACTGCTGATCCAACACCTCGAGGAGACCGAGTCCGAGCTCGCGGGGCGCCTCCTCGACACCTTCGAGGACACCGTCCTCCGTTTTACCAAGGTGCTGCCACGCGACTACGCGGCAGTGCTCGACGCCCGTGCCACCGCCGTCGAGCAGGGCCTCGACCCTGACGGCGAAGAAGTGTGGACCAAGATTCTGGAGGTAACCGGTGGCTGACCCACGCGGATTTCTTAAGGTGCGCGAGCGCCAGACCCAGTCGCGCCGCCCGGTTCCCGTGCGGATCATGGACTGGAAGGAAGTGTACGAGGCGCAGGAACAGGGTGTCCTCAAGAGTCAGGCCGGGCGCTGCATGGACTGCGGCATCCCGTTCTGCCACCAGGGTTGTCCGCTGGGGAACCTGATCCCGGAGTGGAATGACCTGACGTTCCGGGGCAAGGGGCGCGAGGCCATCGAGCGGCTGCATGCCACCAACAACTTCCCGGAGTTCACCGGGCGCCTGTGCCCGGCACCGTGCGAGTCCTCCTGCGTGCTCGGCATCAACCAGCCACCGGTCACCATCAAGCAGGTGGAGGTGTCGATCGCCGACCAGGCCTTCGAGAACGGCTTCGTGGAGCCGCACCCGCCGGAACGCCTCACCGGACGCACGATCGCCGTCGTCGGCTCCGGGCCGGCCGGGCTCGCCGCCGCCCAACAGCTGACGCGCGCCGGCCACACCGTGGCCGTCTACGAACGCGACGATCGCATCGGCGGCCTCCTGAGGTACGGCATCCCCGACTTCAAGATGGAGAAGTTCCACCTCGAGCGGCGCCTCGACCAGATGCGGGCCGAGGGCACGCGCTTCCGTGCCGGCGTCGCGGTGGGCAAGGACATCAGCTGGGGTCAGCTCAAGCGACGGTACGACGCCGTCGTGGTGGCCACCGGTGCCACCGTTCCCCGTGATCTCGCCATTCCCGGGCGCGAGCTCGACGGGGTCCATTTCGCGATGGACTACCTCGTGCAGGCGAACCGCGTGGTCGCAGGGGAGACGGTGGAGGACCAGATCTCCGCCGAGGGCAAGCACGTGGTCATCCTGGGCGGCGGTGATACCGGCGCGGATTGCCTCGGCACCGCCCACCGGCATCGGGCCGCAAGCGTCACCACCCTTGCGATCGGTCAGCAGCCGTCGTCGGAACGGCGCCCCGACCAGCCCTGGCCCACCTTCCCGACCCTGTTCGACATCGCCAGCGCGCACGAGGAGGGCGGCGAACGCCGGTACCTTGCAAGCACCGTGGAATTCGTGGGGGACAACGGCACGCTGCGCGCCATCAAGGTGGCTGAAACCGAGTTCGTCAATGGCCGACGCGTGCCGAAGGCAGGCACCGAGAGGGAGATCCCCGCCGATCTCGTTTTCCTCTCCCTCGGCTTCACCGGTGCGGAGCCGGCCGGACTCACCGAGCAGGTGGAAGCCGAATTCGACGAGCGCGGAAACGTGGCGCGTGATGGCTACTACATGACGAATACGCCGGGAGTGTTCGCTGCCGGCGACGCCGGGAGGGGCCAGTCCCTGATCGTCTGGGCCATCGCGGAGGGACGGGCCTGTGCGGCCGCGGTCGACCAGTGGCTCATGGGCTCCACCAAGCTGCCGGCACCCGTGGCACCCAGCGACCGCTCGATCGCCGTTCTCTAGAGTTGACCGAATTCCCCCCACCAAACACGACTAGGCTAGGTTTATGAGACGCGCAAAAATCGTTGCAACCTTCGGGCCGGCAATCGCCAGCTACGAGAACACCCTCGCAGTCCTCGACGCCGGGGTGGATGTCGCCCGGATGAACATGAGCCACGGCGACTACACCGTGCACCAGCAGACCTATGAGAACGTGCGTCGTGCGTCCGAGGAGCTCGGAAAGCCCGTCGGCATCTTCGCCGACCTGCAGGGCCCCAAGATCCGGCTTGGCCGTTTTGCCGACGGCCCCCACGCCCTGGCGCCGGGCGACGTCTTCACCATCACCATCGAGGATGTCGAGGGCACGAAGGACATCTGCTCGACGACGTTCAAGGGTCTGCCGCACGACGTGAAGGTGGGGGACATGCTCCTCATCGACGACGGCAAGGTATCGTTGCGCGCCACCGACGTCGACGACGTCAAGGTGGTCACCGAGGTGACCGTCGGCGGCATGGTGTCCAACAACAAGGGCATCAATCTTCCCGGCGTGGCCGTGAACGTGCCGGCGCTCAGTGAGAAGGACGAGGAGGATCTGCGCTGGGCCATCCAGCTCGGCGTCGACATGGTGGCGCTGTCCTTCGTCCGCGGAGCCGACGACGTCAATCGCGTCCACGAGATCATGGACGAGGAGGGGCGCCGCGTTCCTGTCATCGCCAAGATCGAGAAGCCGCAGGCAGTCGAAGCCCTTGAGGAGATCATCGACGCCTTCGACTCCATCATGGTGGCCCGGGGAGACCTCGGCGTCGAACTCCCGCTGCAGGACGTGCCGATCGTCCAGAAGCGCGCCATCGAACTGGCCCGCCGTTGGGCGAAGCCGGTCATCGTGGCAACGCAGGTGCTCGAGTCCATGATCGAGAACCCGCGGCCCACCCGCGCGGAGGCCTCGGACTGCGCCAACGCCGTGCTCGACGGCGCCGATGCAGTCATGCTGTCCGGCGAGACCAGCGTGGGCAAGTACCCCATGGAGACCGTCCGGATCATGGCGGACATCATCGAATCCACCGAGAAACACGGCATGGAGCGCGTTCCCGCCCTCGGCAGCAAACCCAAGACCCGCGGTGGCGCCATCACGCGGGCCGCCGTCGAGATTTCGGACCAGCTCGACGCCAAGTACATCTGCACGTTCACGCAGTCGGGGGACTCGGCGCGGCGGCTTTCACGGCTGCGGCCGAGGAAGCCGGTGGTGGCGTTCACCCCGGTGCAGTCCACGCTCAATGCGATGTCCCTGATCTGGGGAGTCGAGCCGAAGCTCGTGGAATTCGTAGAGCACACCGACCAGATGACCGCCCAGGTGGACCGCGTCCTGTTCGAGCAGGGCATGGTCGAGGTGGACGACCTCGTGGTCATCGCTGCCGGTTCCCCTCCCGGACAGGCCGGCTCGACGAACTCCATCAAGGTGCACCGCGTGGGAGACATCACCGACGCCGGCCAGATGCCCGACGGCCATACCGCTTTCGTCAAGGAAGGCGTCGGCCCCTGGCCTGTCAGGAACAAGAAGTAGTCCTGCCGGGGCGATCGGCGGGCCCCACACGGGCCTCCTGAGTCTTGCAGAATGGGCTACGCAGAACGCCCGGCTGGTGTCCCAGCCGGGCGTTCTGCGTTGGTGCTGGTTCCGGCCCTGGGCTAGTTGACCTGATTGATGATCGTCTCGGCCACTTCGCGCATGCTCAGGCGACGGTCCATCGACGTCTTCTGGATCCAGCGGAACGCCTCCGGCTCGGTGAGGCCCATCTTCGTGGTCAGCAGGCTCTTGGCCCGCTCGACCAGTTTGCGGGTGGCGAACTGCTCCTGGAGGTCGGACACCTCCGCTTCCAGTGCCTTGATCTCCTCGTGCCGTGACATGGCGATCTCGATCGCCGGGATGAGGTCCGCCGGCGTGAACGGTTTCACCACGTACGCCATGGCGCCTGCCTCACGGGCGCGCTCGATAAGCTCCTTCTGACTGAATGCCGTCAGGAGGACCACGGGCGCAATGCGGGCCTTGACGATCTGCTCGGCCGCCGTGATGCCGTCCATGACGGGCATCTTGACATCCATCAGCACGAGGTCGGGTTTGTGCTCTTTCGCCAGGGCCACGGCCTTCTCGCCGTTGTCCGCCTCGGCGACGACCTCGTAGCCCTCGCCCTGGAGGATTTCCACGATGTCGAGCCTGATGAGAGTCTCATCCTCGGCGACAATGACCCGCTTGGCGGGACCTGCTGCGGTGGAATCGGTGGGATCGGACACTGTTGCTCCTTGATGACGGCACGTCCGGTCAGGTAGAGCGAAACGCTCCGACCGGTTCTCAGAAACAGCCTATCGGCATGTAGAGTTGTTTCGCGCACGAGCGGCGTTATGAGTCCCAAATCTCATGCATGCCCGTGCAGTTGGCCCGAATGGCGGAATTGGCAGACGCGCTGCACTCAAAATGCAGTATCGAGAGGTGTGTGGGTTCGAGTCCCACTTCGGGCACAATGTTTCATGGATGAAGGCCGGAGGCATAACCTCCGGCCTTCATCCGGTTGCGTCAGAGAGCGGAGTCGCGGGTCTCGTTACGGGTAACGGCTTCTCCAGTGTTCGGATCGACAACGGAGCGTGACTCAGTGATGCGGTGCTGCCGGCGCGGTGCGGCCATCGCCACGGACGCAATCAGCCCGATCAGGCCGACGCCCATGAGAATCCAGCCGACCATGTCGAGGTTGACGACACTGACGGTGTCCAAGTTGATGGCGAAGGTGAGAATTGCTCCCACAGCAATGAGGAAAGCAGAGAAACCGATACGCATGGCGAATGCTCCTTTTGTTTTCGGAAAGCGGAGTGAACAGCGTTCTGGTGCGGCGTACAACCTCCGGAGACATTGTGGCGCTAAGCCTACTTCGGAATTGCTGATTCTTCTCACGGCACACTCAGGAGTTTTCAACAGCCGATAGAAGCGAGAGACGGGGCTGATTGGTGGCTGACCTCGGGTGTGCTCCCAACGGCCGGAACAATTCGATTTCCGGTGTATCGCCCGGATCACGAAATACTTTCCGAGAAATGCGGCCGGGTCCTGCGGCTGTCGGCCGATCCGACTACGAGCTGGATGAAGCAAGATGGAATCCTTTGAAAGAGCCGGAAAGGATCAGCAATCTTGCGGGTGCCTTGCAAGCGGCAATGATCGCAAATAGGTCCCGGCTGCGGACGACGGCGAACCTATCCAACCGGGCTGAACCGGATTCCGGGTATTCCGACCGGAGCCCATTGCGTGCAGGATATGGAATCCGGCTCGACTCCCACTTCGAGCTCCGTGTTCCGTCCGTTCAGGGGCGTCAGTCCACCTGGGCCGTCAGACCGGCGGCCTCGATCGCCGTCGAGGCCGCGGTCTCGTCATTGTCGGAACTGTCACCGCTGATACCCACGGCACCCTGGATCACGCCGTCCTGATCGCGTACCAGTACGCCACCGGGCACCGGGATGAGTCGGCCACCCAGAGTCGCGGTCGCTGCTGTGATGAAGTAGGCCTGCTGCTCGGCGCGCTGCATGATGGCACGTGAACCCATTCCAAGGGCCAGCGCCCCGTACGCCTTGCCCTGTGCGATCTCGAAGCGGTTGTTCGAGGCACCATCCTGGCGCGCGGCGGCGATGACGTGGCCACCGGCGTCGAGCACGACGACGGTCAGCGGTTTGAAGCCGTGCTGCTGGCCCGCCGCAAGGGCGTCGGTGATGATGGATTGTGCGGATGCCAATGTCAGGCTCATGATGCGTTCCTCGTCATAGTGTCGGTGTGCTTGTGCAGGGCACGGCGCCGGTGCAGGATCGGCTCGGTGTAGCCGGATGGCTGAGCGGCGCCGTCGAGAACGAGCTCGCGGGCTGCGAGGAACGCCTCGGTATCGAAGGCCGGGGACAGAGGCGTGTAATCGGGGTCCGAGGCGTTCTGCTCGTCGACGACCGCAGCCATCCGCCGAAGTGATGCTTCCACTTCTTCCTCGGTCACTACACCGTGCAGGAGCCAGTTCGAGACGTGCTGCGAACTGATGCGGCAGGTGGCGCGGTCCTCCATCAGAGCTGTGCCGTGGATGTCGGGGACCTTGGAGCACCCTACGCCGTCGTTCACCCAGCGGACGATGTAGCCCAGCGTGCTCTGGATATTGTTGTCCAGCTCGTTGCGCCGATCATCGGCGGTCCAGTCGGTGGGCTGACCGACGGGGATGGTGAGAAGCTGCCGCAGTGTCGACCGGCGCTTTCCGGCGAGTTCGGCCTGCCGGGCGTCCACGTCGATCTGGTGGTAGTGGGTGGCGTGGAGGGTCGCGGCGGTCGGGGAGGGGACCCAGGCGCAGTCCGCGCCGGCGAGCGGATGCGCGACCTTCTGGGTCAGCATGTCGGCCATATTGTCCGGGGCCGCCCACATGCCTTTTCCGATCTGGGCCCGACCGCTGAAGCCGCACTCCAGTCCGATATCGACGTTCGCGTCCTCGTAGGCCGCGATCCAGCTGGAGTTCCGCATGTCGGCCTTGCGGACCATCGGACCGGCGAGCATCGAGGTGTGGATCTCGTCGCCGGTGCGGTCCAGGAACCCGGTGTTGATGAACGCCACACGGTCCCGTGCCTCCCAGATGCACGCCTTCAGGTTCGCGGACGTGCGGCGCTCTTCGTCCATGATGCCGATCTTGAGGGTGAGCGGATCGAGGCCCAGCACGGGCTCGGTTGCTGCAAGCAGGGCGCAGGCCACGGCAACCTCACCTGGTCCGTGCATTTTCGGCTTGACGATGTAGACGGATCCGGCCCGCGAGTTGGAACCGGCGTGTGAGCCCCGCAGGTCATGCACCGAACCGAGTCCGGTGAACAGGGCGTCGAGGATCTCCTCGGGCACCGGAGCGCCGGCAGGGTCGAGCACGGCTTCGCTGGTCATCAGGTGGCCTACCTGACGGATGAGCAGCAGCGAGCGGCCGGGCAGGGTCAGCTCCGAGCCGTCGGTTGCCGTGTAGACGCGGTCAGGGTTGAGCCGTCGGATGTACGTACCTTCACCCTTAGCGATCTCGGCGGTGAGGGTGCCCTGCATCAACTGCAGCCAGTTGCGGTAACCCGCAACCTTGTCCCCGGCGTCGACCGCCGCCACGGAGTCCTCGAGGTCCATGATCGTGGTGGTCGCGGACTCCAGCACGATGTCCTTCACACCGGCCGGGTCGCCCGAGCCGATGGAGTGGGTGCGGTCGATCTGGATCTCCACGTGGAGTCCATGATGGACGAGCAGCACGGACTCGGGCTCGTCCGCTGCTCCGCGGTAGCCCACGAGCTGCCCCGGCTCCGCCAGCCCCAGTGAACCGCCCGGCGTCTCCGCGACGAGAGCGCCGTCCGCGATCCGGTAGGCGGTGACGTCGGCGTGGGATCCGCCGGCCAGGTCGATGTACTCATCCAGAAACTGCCGTCCGCGTGCCACGACGGCGGCACCGCGGACCGCGTTGTAACCACCCGTGTGCTTGCGACCCTCGGCGTCGTCGACGGCGTCGGTGCCGTACAGGGCATCGTAGAGCGAGCCCCAGCGGGCGTTTGCCGCGTTGGCAGCGAACCGTGCATTCAGCAGCGGGACCACCAACTGGGGCCCTGAGACCGTGGCGATCTCGGGGTCGACCCGACCGGTCGTGATGGTGAAGTCCCCGGGCTGATCGACCAGGTAACCGATCGAGCGGAGGAATTCTTCGTAGGCTTCCGGATCCACGGGGCCTACGCCGCGGACGCGGTGGTACTCGTCGATCTGCTGCTGCATCAGATTCCTGATTTCCAACAATTCCCGCACGCGCGGCGAGAACTCGCCGATGAGCGAGGCGGCGCCAGCCCAGAAGGCACCCTCCTCGATCCCGGTCCCAGGCAGCGCTTCGTCCCGGACGAAGGCATAGAGCTCTTCGGCGATGCTGAGTCCGTTAATCTCCAGGTAATTCGGCATAGTGCCCGCCTTCTAGACTTTTCGTAGTGTGGAAGAAACCTACCAATATCTAAAACCTAGCCAGCACTGCCCCGTCCGTCAATGCGGAATGCCCGAGGCTGTAGGACGCGGCGCCGGGTGAGGGGCCGGCTTTCGGGCGATCTGAAGCGCACTCGTTCTCAACGGCACCTACTCGAACCGGGAGGGGTCTCCCATTCCGCGCCGGACGATTTCCCCGGTCCCGCTCGAGAAGTCGATCACTGTGGTCGGTTCGGCGCCGCAGTCCCCGGAATCGATCACCGCGTCGACCTGGAAGTCGAGTTCCTCCTTGATCTCCCAGCCCTCCGTGAGGGGAGTTTCCTGGTCGGGGAGCAGCAACGTGCTGGACAGCAGTGGCTCGCCGAGCTCCGCGAGCAGCGCCTGGACCATCCGATGGTCGGGGATGCGTACACCCACCGTCTTCTTCTTCGGGTGCAGCAGCCGTCGCGGCACCTCCTTGGTGGCGGGCAGGATGAAGGTATAGCTGCCGGGCGTCACTGCCTTGATGCTGCGGAACACGTCATTGTCGATCTGCACGAACTGCCCCAGCTGCGCGAAATCACTGCAGACGAGGGTGAAGTGGTGCTTCTTGTCCAGCCGGCGGATCGCCCGGATGCGATCCAGTGCCTCCAGATTGCCCAGCTGCGCCCCGAGCGCATAGCAGGAGTCCGTCGGGTAGGCGATCAGCCCGCCGGACCTCACCATCTCGGCAATCTGGACGATCGCCCGGGGTTGCGGATCCTCGGGGTGCACATCGAAGTATCTGGCCATGCCATGAGCATATGTTCAGCGCTCGCTACGCGCACTGGTCGGCGGTTCGCCGGGGCACGGGTGCGGTCCCCGTCCGGCAGGAACCGGCTACGGGTACCCTGTTCCCATGGCCAGCGAAGCAACGACCCTGATCGTCGATGGTCCAGGGGGTCCCCGGACCATGCGCATCTCGAGCCCCTCGCGCGTCCTCTGGCCGGAACTCGGTCTGACGAAACTCGACCTCGCCCGGTACCTGGTGGCGGTCGGCCCGGCGTTCCTCGCCGCGAACGGCGACCGTCCTGTCTCACTCCAGCGTTTTTCGAGCGGAATCGACGGGGAGCAGTTCTTCTCGAAGAATCCACCCAAGGGCACCCCGGACTTCGTGCGCTCCGTGCCGGTGACCTACCCGAGTGGCCGCTCGCATCCGCAACTGGTCCTCGACGAACCGGCCGGTGTGGTGTGGGCAGCGCAGATGAACACCGTCGTGTTCCACCCCTGGGCTTCCCGTGCCGGAGATACCGACAATCCCGACCAGTTGAGGATCGACCTCGACCCGCAACCCGGCACCGGGTTCCCGGAAACGGTTCCGGTAGCCCTTGAGCTCCGGTCGATCCTCGCGGAGGCGGGCCTTACGGCGTTTCTCAAGACTTCAGGCAACCGGGGGCTTCACGTCTTCGCGCCGATCGAACCTACCCACGAATTCCTCGACGTCCGGCACGCCGTCATCGCTGCGGCCCGGGAACTGGAACGCCGGATGCCGGACACCGTGACCACCGCATGGTGGAAGGAGGAGCGCGGCGGGAAGATGTTCATCGACTACAACCAGGCCAACCGCGACCGCACCATGGCCGGCGCCTACAGCCCGCGACCACTACCCCACGCACCGGTCTCCTGCCCTCTTGAGTGGGATGAACTGGCCACTGCCGACCCGGCGGCCTTCACCATTGCGACGGTGCCCGACCGGCTGGCGGAGAGGGGTGACCCCTGGGAATCCATGCACAGGTCGCCGGGAACGATCGACACACTGCTGGGGTGGTGGAACCGTGACCTCGATGCCGGCCTGGGCGAACTCGTCTTCCCGCCCGACTTTCCGAAGATGCCGGGTGAGCCGCCAAGGGTCCAGCCGAGCCGTGCGCGGAAGACCTCTTGACCCGACTCGACCCGACTTGATCCGATGGTGTCGGGACGTGCGGCGCGCGGGCGCCGACGGCGATCGGACGGCCTCCAGTCGGTAGACTTGCCGCATGTCCAGGAAAGAACCCTTCCGCACCGCGGTGGTCATCGAAGACGACGACGACGTTCGCGACCTTCTCCACACCGTGCTCACCGGCGCAGGGTTTCGGGTCCACACAGCTCCAGCGGGCCTCGCGGGGGTGCAGATGGTTCGGCGTCTCCTGCCCGACGTCGTCACCCTCGATGTCGGGTTACCCGACATCGACGGATTCGAGGTCGCCCGCCGGATCCGCTGCTTTTCCTCCACGCTGATCGTCATGCTGACTGCGCGGTCCGACCCCGCTGACGAAGCCCGCGGCCTCGAGGCCGGAGCCGACGGTTACCTGCTCAAGCCGTTCCGGCCCTCCGAGCTCAGGACACGGATCGAGGAGGGGCTCGGACGCCGCCTGCAGCCCGGGCTGAACAGCTAGGCGGACCGTCCTGAACGTAGGGATCCGCTAGCTGGGACAGCTTCGGCGGCGAGACCCGGAGTCGTCGCCCTAGTCGTCGCCCTAGTCCTCGCCGTCCTCATTCTCCTCGCCCCGGGAGTCGTCTCCCTGGTCGGTGTCGATGCCGTTGTTGTCGTCGAATTGCTCGCCGTCGTTCTCGTTCTGCTGCTCCTCCTGCTGCACTTCATCGGCCGGGGCGTCCTCCTGCTCGGAGTTGTCACAGCCGGTGAGGAACAGGGCGGTGGCGGCGAGGAGGGCAGCGGATTGCCGAAGCAGTTTTCCTGACATGGTTTCTCCCTTTCGGGGCGTGCCCACAACCGTAACCGGCAAGTAAAAAGGACGGCAAGGACAAGGTCGGAGCCGTTCGCCCCTTGCCTTTGCCGTAGGAAGCTGGGCCGCGGCAAGCCGGACCGCTGCTAGGTGCCGCTGTCCCGGAGAAGATTGGTGATGCGGGCAGTGGAGAGCCGGCGGCCGTCGTCGTCTGTCATGACGACCTCGTGCGTGGTCAGGGTACGACCGAGATGAAGTGCAGTGGCCGTGCCGGTGACGGTTCCCGACGCGACGCCGCGGTGGTGGGTTGCACTGATCTCGATGCCCAGGGCATGGCGACCGGGGCCGGCGTGGATGCCGGCAGCGAACGAGCCGAGCGTTTCGGCCAGCACGAGGTGCGCACCCCCGTGCAGGATCCCTGCCACCTGTTCATTGCCCTCGACCGGCATGGTCGCGACCATGCGGTCCGCACCCATCTCGAGGAACCTGATGCCCATCTTCAGGGTCAGGCGCCCGACGCCGTGCTCGCCGAGCCACTCATGCATCTCCGGGGGTACGCCCGCGGCCGTCAGTTCCGCTCCATGGTCCTTGCGGGCTTCGCCGGGCGAACCGGGCGGAGTGAAATTGTCCATCATGGGAACTAGGCTGGCACCTGTGAGTGAAACAACCAAACCAGCTGCCACCCTGACCGCCGCGCGTCCCTCGACCGGGCAGCGGAACCGCCTCCTGGTGGTGGACGGCCACTCCATGGCTTTCCGCGCGTTCTATGCGCTTCCTCCCGAGAACTTCTCCACCGACACCGGCCAGCACACCAACGCGGTCTATGGCTTCACGGCGATGCTGATCAACCTGATCAAGGACCAGAAGCCCACGCACGTGGCGATCGCCTTCGATCTCGATACACCGACGTTCCGCTCGGAGGAGTACACCGAGTACAAGGGCGGCCGCTCCAAGACGCCGGAGGAATTCCACGGGCAGATCGACCTCATCATCAAGGTGATGGAGGCCATGAGGATCCCCACCATCTCCATGGACGGCTACGAGGCCGACGACATCCTCGCCACGCTCGCCTGCAATGCAGCAGCCGAGGACTGGGATGTCCAGGTGGTCAGTGGTGACCGTGATGCCTTCCAGCTGGTCAATGACCGTGTGACCGTGCTGTACCCGAAACAGGGCGTCACCAACATTCCGCAGATGGACGCGAAGGCCATCGAGGAGAAGTATTTCGTGCCGCCGCACCAGTATTCCGACCTTGCCGCCCTGGTGGGGGAGAGCGCCGACAATCTGCCGGGAGTGCCCGGCGTCGGTCCGAAGACGGCCGCGAAGTGGATCAAGCTCTATGGCGGCCTGGAGGGGATCATCGAGAACGTCGATTCGATCGGCGGCAAGGTGGGGGATGCCCTGCGGGAGCACCTCGACTCGGTCAAACGCAACCGCCGCCTCAACCGGTTGCTGACCGACCTCGACCTTCCCGTCGACCTCGACGCCATGGTGTCCCAGCACCCCGACCGGTCCGCCGTCGAGGACCTTTTCGACTTACTGCAGTTCAACACGCTGCGCAAACGGCTGTTCGACCTGTTCGGCGAGGAGGAGGTCGAGGACACCGGCGACGAGATGAGCCCCCCGCCGCACGTCGTCGTCGAGGATGCGGGGGAGCTGACCGCGTGGCTGAAGGCCACGAACCAGGCGCTCACCTCCGTGCACCTGGCGACGGAATCGACGTCGGGCGGGTCCGACGTCGCCGGCGTGGCGCTGGTGACCTCCGCGGCCGCGGCCTACGTTCCGCTCGAACCGCTCGACGCGGAGGCAGAGCGGGTGCTGGGCTCGTGGCTCGCCGACAAGGACGCGCCGAAGGTGGTCCACGACTTCAAGACCGTGTACAAGCAGCTCATCGCCCGGGGACTGGTCCTCGCGGGCGAGGTCGACGATACCGCCATCTCCGCCTACCTCATCCAGCCGGACCGCCGCAGCTACGACCTCGCGGACCTCAGCCAGTACCACCTGCGCCTGTCCATCACCGCCGCAGCGAACGACTCCACAGGGCAGCAGGCGCTCGACCTCGGCGGTAAGGACGTTGCATCCCCTGCCGTCGTGGCCGCTTTCGCGGCGCTGCAGCTGAGTGAGCACTTCGCCGGGCAGCTCGTGGAGAAGGGGGCCAACCAGCTCCTCGGAGGGCTCGAGCTGCCCTTGGCGGAGGTCCTTGCCGGGATGGAGCTGACCGGGGTCGCGGTGTCGGTGGAGCGGCTCGACCGGTTGCTCGACGACTTCTCGAAGACCATCAGCACAGCCGGATCCGAGGCGTTCCGGATCATCGGCAAGGAGATCAACCTGGGCTCACCCAAGCAGCTCCAGGCGGTGCTGTTCGACGAGCTGGAGCTGCCCAAGACCAAGAAGATCAAGACCGGGTTCTCCACTGATGCAGACGCCCTCACGGACCTGATCGTGAAGACCGGGCACCCGTTCCTCGAGCAGCTCCTCGCCTACCGCGATGCGACGAAGTTGCGCCAGACCGTGGAGGGGCTACGGAAGGCAGTGGGCGACGACGGCAGGATCCACACCACGTACCTGCAGACCGTTGCTGCGACGGGCCGGTTGTCCTCGACGAATCCGAACCTCCAGAACATTCCGGTGCGCTCGGACGAGGGCCGGCGCATCCGTGAGGTCTTCGTAGTGGGCAGGAACAGTTCAGGGGTGCAGTACGAAAGTCTGATGACCGCTGACTATTCGCAGATCGAGATGCGGATCATGGCGCACCTCTCGGGCGACGAAGGGCTGATCACCGCCTTCCAGGAGGGGGAGGACCTCCACCGCTTCGTGGGCTCGCACATCTTCGGTGTGGCGCCGGAAGAGGTCACCAACGCCATGCGGTCCAAGGTGAAGGCCATGTCGTACGGCCTGGTCTACGGACTGAGCTCGTTCGGCCTCTCCAAGCAGCTCGCCATCTCGGTGGACGAGGCCCGCACCCTCATGCGCGACTACTTCGAGCGGTTCGGGGCCGTCCGCGACTACCTGCGCGGCATCGTGGAGCAGGCGCGCAAGGACGGTTTCACCTCGACCATCGAAGGACGACGGCGGTACCTCCCGGACCTCTCGAGCGACAACCGGCAGCTGAGGGAGATGGCGGAGCGGGCGGCGCTCAACGCACCGATCCAGGGGTCGGCCGCGGACATCATCAAGAAGGCCATGCTCGGCGTGGACGCGGCGCTCAGGAAGGATGGACTCGCCTCGCGGATGCTCCTGCAGGTCCATGACGAACTGGTGCTGGAGGTGGCAGCGGGTGAGCGCGAGGCCGTCGAGGCGCTGGTGCGCAGGGAGATGGCAGGGGCGGCGGAGCTGACCGTTCCGCTCGACGTCTCGGTCGGCACAGGGCTGAGCTGGCACGAAGCCGCCCACTGACGGTGGTGCGGTCCGGGGCGGCCGTCTAGTGTGGACAAGCGTGAGCGAAACTTCATCGAACCAGCCCGCCGGTACCGCCCTCGAGACCCGGGTCTTCGCCGTCGGAGCCGACGATGATGCGTCCAGTACTGGCCGGTTCGCCCGCTGGCTCAACGCCGAGAATCTTGGATTCCACGATCCGCGGGTCGAGGAGGCGGACATCCCCACCTACATCGAGGCATTCTCCGCCGACCAGCGGGTGATGTGGGGAATCCATGATCCCGCGGCGGGGGAGCACTCCCACGGCGTGGATGCACCGGTAGCGACGTACGGATCCATGGTCAATGGCCTCAACGTGGGCGGCGGCAGCATGCTCGACGCGCACCTCATCACGGCGGTGACCGTCCAGGCGAGCCACCGCCGGAAGGGCATCCTCCGCGGCATGATCACGCGCGACCTCACCGAAGCGGCAGGCCGCGGGCTGGCTGTGGCGGCGCTGACCGCCTCCGAGGCGACCATCTACGGACGGTTCGGCTTCGGCTGCGCCACCTTCGAGCACACGGTCGAAGTGGATGTCCGCGAGCGGTTCGCCATCACCGCACCGCAGGCCGGACGGACCGCCCTCGTCTCGCCCGAGCACGGAATTGCTCTGAGCGCGGACATCTTCACCGGGTTCCACGCCCGCACCGCCGGGTCGGTGGGACGCCAGTTCTCGTACCCGCGGCGCGCCTCGGGAATCTGGGGACGCGAGCGGCCGGTCGAGGACAAGGCGGTCCGCATGGCGGTCCACTACGACGACGACGGGACGCCTGCGGGCTACGTCTCCTATAGGTTCTTGGGCTGGGACACCACGCCCTACACCATGAAGATCGTGGACCTCGTGGCGTCCACCGAAACCGCCTACCTCGAGCTGTGGCGCTATCTGGGAAACCTCGACCTGGTGCAGCGCATCACCTGGAACGGCGCCCCTGAGAGCGATCCGCTGCCGTGGGCGCTCCGTGACCGGCGATGCTACCGGCTCACCGGGACCGAGGATGTGCTGTGGATCCGGATCCTCGACGTCGTAGCCGCGCTCGAGGCCCGCCCCTACCGGAGCAACGGACGGCTGGTGCTTGAGGTGACCGACACCCTGGGACTGGTGGGTGGCAGCTATGTCCTGACGGTGGTGGACGGCACCGCGGACGTCGAACCGGTGGCGGCGGGGTCGGCGCCCGATGTCACGCTCGACGCCGCCGCCCTCGGGTCGATGTACCTGGGCGGGGTCGCTCCGTCGGTGCTGGCGGCGGCCGGTCGATTGACCGCCTCCGCGGACGACGTCGTCGTCCTCCTGGATCAGCTCTTCCGCGCGGCGGTGAGCCCGTACTGCATCACGCATTTCTAGGGGTTTTTACTCCCTCCTGCGGTGCGCTCCGCTTTGACTGCCCTTGCCGGCCGCGGCTAGACTGAGCGGGCGCGTAGTGCGCTGTGTGTTGCCCGGCTCCGGCCGGTGCGGTGCTGGCGCGCTACCAACAAGGCCACACCAGGTTTTATCCAACGGTTTGCATCCAATGAATTCATCCGATGGGTCCTATCCGATGTCCTTGTCCAATTTGTCCGCTTCCGGCCATCCAGATGTCCGGATTCAATAAATCATCCACTACGGAGCCCCAACTACATGACCATCACCACCACCGAGAAGCAAGGTACCCCGCAGGTCGCGATCAACGACATCGGTACCGCTGAGGACTTCCTCGCAGCTATTGACGCCACCATCAAGTACTTCAACGACGGAGATCTCGTCGAAGGTACTGTCGTCAAGGTTGACCGTGACGAAGTTCTGCTCGACATCGGTTACAAGACCGAGGGTGTCATCCCTTCCCGTGAGCTTTCCATCAAGCACGACGTCGATCCCGGGGACGTTGTCTCCGTCGGTGATCAGGTCGAGGCTCTGGTCCTCACCAAGGAAGACAAAGAAGGCCGTCTGATCCTATCCAAGAAGCGTGCTCAGTACGAGCGCGCCTGGGGCGACATCGAGAAGGTCAAGGAAGAAGACGGCGTCGTCACCGGTACCGTCATCGAGGTCGTCAAGGGTGGGCTCATCCTGGACATCGGTCTGCGTGGCTTCCTGCCCGCATCGCTCGTGGAAATGCGCCGCGTGCGGGACCTGGCTCCGTACATCGGCCAGCAGATCGAAGCGAAGATCATCGAGCTCGACAAGAACCGCAACAACGTTGTGCTGTCGCGTCGTGCCTGGCTCGAGCAGACCCAGTCCGAGGTCCGCTCGACCTTCCTCAACAAGCTCGAGAAGGGCCAGGTCCGTCCGGGCGTCGTGTCCTCGATCGTCAACTTCGGTGCGTTCGTGGATCTCGGCGGCGTCGACGGCCTGGTTCACGTCTCCGAGCTGTCCTGGAAGCACATCGACCACCCGTCCGAGGTTGTCGAGGTCGGCCAGGAAGTCACCGTCGAGGTTCTCGAGGTCGACCTGGACCGCGAGCGCGTCTCGCTGTCGCTGAAGGCCACCCAGGAAGATCCATGGCAGACCTTCGCACGCACGCACGCCCTCGGCCAGGTTGTCCCGGGTAAGGTCACGAAGCTTGTTCCGTTCGGCGCGTTCGTTCGCGTCGAGGACGGCATCGAGGGCCTCGTGCACATCTCCGAGCTCGCAGTGCGCCACGTCGAACTGGCAGAGCAGGTCGTCTCCGTGGGTGACGAGCTCTTCGTCAAGGTCATCGACATCGACCTCGAGCGCCGCAGGATCTCCCTCAGCCTCAAGCAGGCCAACGAGGGTGTGGACGCCGACAGCACCGAGTTCGACCCGGCGCTGTACGGAATGGCTGCCGAGTACGACGAAGAGGGCAACTACAAGTACCCCGAGGGCTTCGACCCCGAGTCGAACGAATGGCTCGAGGGCTACGAAACCCAGCGCGCTGCCTGGGAAGCCCAGTACGCCGAGGCCCAGTCACGCTGGGAGTCGCACAAGAAGCAGGTTGTGCAGCACGCGTCCGACGACGCCGCTGCCGCTTCGGAGCCGGCCGAGTCGAACTCGACCAGCTACTCCTCGGAGCCGGTTGTCACCGACACCGGATCGGGCACGCTCGCGTCCGACGAGGCACTTGCAGCACTGCGCGAAAAGCTGACCGGAGCCTAGATCTCCGGCGGTTTCCGCTGAGCAGGGTGTGAATGAGGAGGGTCTCCGCCGTTGGGCGGGGGCCCTCCTTGCTTGTTCCGGCCCCGGCCCGTCGATCGAGCAGTTGTGGCGGGTTGGGCATGCGCTTGCCCGCCGGATGTGCGCAGTCGATCGCAGGCCGGGCTCCCGGTGCCGAGGTCAGTCCCGTCGGATGGAGCAAGTCACCGTGAACCGGGCGGAGCGGGCCACCTGGCGGGTAGGGCCGATCATCGACGCGAGGGCCTGCCGGTACTGCAGATGGCTGTTCCACACGGTCCACAGCTCACCGCCCGGGGCAAGCACCCGTCCGGCGTCGGCGAACAGCTTGCGGGCGATCCCGGTATGGATGGTGCTGCCGATATGGAACGGCGGATTCAGGACGATCAGCTCCGCCGAACCGTCGGGCCGGGATGACAGCGCGTCGTCGCGCGCCACCTCCACGCGTTCGGAGACGCCGTTCGCCCGCACGGTGCGGGATGTCGAGGCCACCGCCGACGCCGACTGGTCAGTGGCGATCACGCGGAGGGATGGTCGAAGCAGGGCGAGGTACGCCGCGATCGCGCCGTTGCCGCAGCCGAGGTCGATGGCTTCCGCCGCCGGCCGTGCCTGGGAGAGCAGCGGCAGAAGGAAACGGGTACCGGGATCCAGGGTCGCGCCGCCGAAGGTGCTGCCGTAGGCGCACAGTTCGAGCTCGCGGCCGAGTCCGACATCGTGCCGACCGGCGAGCGGAAAGCGCGAGGGCAGGCTGCCCTGCGTCCCCGAAGCGCTGAGAACCCGCGCCTTCTGCCGCGCAAGCCCGGCCGACACCGTGCCGAAGTACCGCTGGAGGACGCCGTTCATGCTGACGCTCATATGTTTCAGCCGGCCTCCCGCATACACCACGACGTCGTCGGCGGCGAAGGAGGCGATGGCACTGGCGATCTCGTCCAGCGCGTCGAGGGAGCGGGGGAGCTGCAGCAGCACCGTCCGCGCTCCTCCCAGCAGTTCCGGACCCAGCCCATGCGACGCGTAGTCCTCCTGCAACCCGAACCGTTCGGCATTGAGTGCCAGGGCCCGTTCCTGTGACAGTGGATCCTGGTGCGCCCGCACGCCACGGGCGCCGAATCGGCCGATCGCACCGAGGGTCAGTGCACCGTACCGGTCACCGATCGTCACCGTTCCGGACGGATCCGAACCGAGCCGGGCAGCGGCGGTGTCGAGCAGCAGGCGGTCCGCGGCGTCGTAGGCCTGGAGGTTGGGCGCTTCGATGTCCGGGGCGCGGGTGAGGAGCGGGAAGTCGAACTGCGTCACCGGTCCGCCCACCGTTCGCCGACGGCGGTGACGTCGGCGGTGCCCAGGGTCGCGGCCGCCACCCTTGATTCGAGGTCGTATGCTGCGGCGGCACCGAAGGGCAGGGCAACCTCGAGGCGGGCGGCGTCGAACCCGTAGCCGGTGCCGAGGATCGAGAACCCGGCCGATCTCAGCTCGTTCTCAAGCCTTCCGACGGCGACGACGGGCACTTCGACCCGGAACAGCGCGAGCAGTTCCCGCCGAACCGGCGGGGCGTTGCGGAGGGCATGGGCTGCCGCCTCCGAGTAGGCACGCATCAGGCCTCCTGCACCGAGGAGTATCCCGCCGAAATACCGCACGACGACGGCGCCCACATCGCTGAAATCCGCGACGCCCGTCGGCCCTGTCGTCCGGGAGAGTGCCTCGAGGATCGGCGCCCCCGCGGTTCCGACGGGTTCGCCGTCGTCGTAGGAGCGCTGGAAGTGGCGCCCGGCGCCGATCAGGTAGGCGCTGCAGTGGTGCCGGGCCGAGGAGAATTCGCGCCTCACCGCCAGGAGGTGCTCGCGCGCCTGTTCCTCGGATTCAACGCGATCTAGCACGGCGACGAAGCGGGAGCGCTTGATCTCGAGCTCATATCGGCCTTCGCCACTCACGGTGGAGTACGAGGTTGCCGTGCCTGCGGAAGCTGTCATTCCTCCAATCCTAGACGGCAGGAGAATCCGCTCGAACGTCCGAGGATCAACCGTCGGGCCGACGCCGAGGAAAAGGTTGCCCTCCGCGGAAGCGGCTTTATACGCTTCAGGGACTGAAGGACGCCCACCGAGGAGGACCCCGTGAATCAAGCTCCCCAGCACAACGACCTGCCCTTGGCCGACTACGACCATATTCCGCTGGGTACGCTGCCGACCCGGATCACGGGACTCGACGAGGACGCCCTCGGAAGCCTGCTCGCGTATGAACAGCAACACGGTGACCGGCTTCCCGTGAAGCTTGTCCTGGAGCAACGGCTGCAGGCGGTCCGCGACGGTGCCGAGTTGTCCGAGGGCGCCGGGACCAGCATGCCGGAGGTGAGTCAGTCCCGCTCCGGATCGCCGGTCACCCCGGCGACGACCGGACCGCCGATCAACCCGCCGTCGCAGGGTGACCCGACCAACCCTGCCCAGCCCCGCTAGGCGGGAGCCTCGGTCAGGAGCGCCTTCTCCTGGACCAGCTCGACCGACAGGGTCCGGTACCCGGTGGCCTCGAACAGGACGGTCACGGTCCCCTCCTCGTAACTCATGACCACGCCCGGCCCCCACTCGTGATGTTGAACCCGCGACTGGAGGGGGTAGGGCTGCCGGTCGGCAGCAGGGTTCTCCCGCTGCCGGGACTGCCCGTGCGGGTCGGCGTCGGCGCTGGAGCCGGCCGAGCAGTTGTCACAGTTCCCGCAGGGTCCGTCCGTCTCCTCGCCGAAGTAGGCTAGCAGGAAATGCCGCCGGCACGTCCTGGTCTCGGCGTAGCGCCGCACCATCTCCACTCGGGACTGGTCGATCAGCTCGCGGTGTTCTGCCTGTTCGACGCCGGCCTGCGCGGCAGCTTCCGCCGTATTGTCACTGGCTCCATAGCCGGCCGGCCCGTCCTCGATCATCCCCGCCAGTTCGAGCAGGTTGAGCAGCCCGGAAAGCCTACGCTGGCTGAGGCCCGACAAAGCCCGCAGTTCCTTGACCGACACCGGGTGGTCCTGGAGCCGGAGGAGCGCAAACAGCTGCGCGAGCTCGTCGGGATTGGCCGGTTTCGCCGCGAAAAAGCGCCGGAGTGTCAGATCTTCCGGCCGGTAGTGGAGGCATGCGAGGGCCGCCTGCCCGTCTCGTCCTCCCCGCCCGATCTCCTGGTAGTAACTGTCGAGGGAATCCGCAACGTTCTCGTGAACGACGAAGCGCACGTTCGGCTTGTCGATGCCCATGCCGAACGCGGTGGTGGCCACGACGACGTCGAGCCCGCCGTCGAGGAACCGCGAATGCACGTCCTCGCGGTTCCTTCTGCGCATGCCCGAATGATAGGAGCGCGCGCGCAGGCCGGCGTCGGACAGTTCCGCAGCGAGGGTCTCCGAGGCCTTCCGTGTCGCGGTATAGACGAGGCCGGGCAGCTCGAGCTGCTGGACCTGTTCCACCACTGCTTTGCGTTTCCCCGCGGCGTCCGTGTGCTGTTCCACCTGCAGGAACAGGTTCGGCCGGTCGAAGCCCGCCACCAGCGTCAGCGGCGATTCGAGGTGCAGCCTCTCGGTGATCTCCTGCTGCACCGGGGTCGAGGCGGTCGCCGTGAGCGCCAGCACCGGACACCCCAATGTGGTGACGAGATGCCCCAGTTGGAGGTAGTCGGGGCGGAAGTCATGACCCCAGGCCGACACGCAGTGCGCCTCGTCGATCACGAGTAGGGAGACGTCGAGCCTGCCCAATTGAGTCGCGACGTCGTCGCGTGCTGTCTGCTCCGGGGCGAGGAAGAGGAATTTGGCGCGCCGGGACTCGTCCGGATCGGAGGCAGCTGCCCAGGCCTCCTCCCGGTCCGACGGGCTGAGATCGGAGTTGATCACGTGGGCGCGCGTGGCCCCGGTGCTTTCGTTGATGGCGCTGGCCTGGTCATGCTGCAGTGCGATGAGCGGCGAGATGACGACTACGACACCCGGCAGCACCATTCCCGGTACCTGGTAGATCGCCGACTTCCCGAACCCGGTGGGCATGACACACAGGGCACTGCGCCCGTCGGCAACGGCTTCCATGGCGATTCGCTGGTCCGGATGCAGGGTGTCCCAACCGAAGACGGAGGACGCGGTTTCTTCGAGGTCGCGCAGTGCGGTAGCCATGATTCCCCTTCAGATGCCCTTGAATTTCCAGCGTAGGGGCAGGAGGAGGGCAGAAGGGCAGGGATAAGTGTTTGACACACAGGGGACGCGTTAGGGTTGGCAGATGCTCAGGGTGGGGTTGACCGGAGGGATCGCCGCGGGGAAGTCGCTCGCGGCGTCGGAGTTGGGGAAGCTGGGCGCCGTGGTCGTCGACGCCGATGCTCTTGCCCGGGAGGTGGTGCAGTCCGGCCAGCCGGCCCTCGCAGAGATTGCCGAGGTGTTCGGGCCGGAGGTGCTGCTTCCCACGGGCGCCCTTGACCGGCCGGCCCTCGGCAGCAGGATTTTCGGAGATCCTGCTGCGCGCGAGCGGCTGAACTCGATCGTCCATCCACGTGTGCGCGAGCGCGCTGCCGCGCTGGTCGCCGATGCCCCGCCCGGCTCGATCATCGTGGAGGACATCCCCCTGCTCGTCGAGACAGGGCAGGGACCGCGCTTCCACCTCGTCATCGTCGTGGACGCTCCCGAGGAGGTGCGGGTGCGGCGGATGGTCGACAGGCGGGGAATGACCGAGGGCGCCGCGCGCGAGCGGATAGCAGCCCAGGCGTCCACGTCGGACCGGAACCGGGAGGCCGACGTCGTGCTGGAAAACGCCGGCACCGCGGACGCCGCAGGAGAAGCGATCCGTCGAGTGTGGCGGGACCGGCTCGTGCCGTATAACGGCAATCTCCTTGCCGGGCGGCCTGCGCCCCGCGGCGCACCGCAGGTGGTTCCCTCCGATGTCCGATGGGCCGAATCGGCAGCGAGAATCCGGGCGAGGCTGCTGCGGGCCGATGAACGGATCCTACAGGTCGATCACACCGGCCCGACGTCGGCACCCGGCTCCGCCGCGGCTGACGTCCTCGACCTCCTGGTGGGAATCGATTCCGACGCTGACCTCCCGGCCGTCTCCGCTGCCCTGACGACGGCCGGCTACCCTCCTGCGGGCGTTGCGCCGGAAACGTCCACGGGTGGCGCCCCGGGCGGGTTGCTGCATGCCAACGCGGACCCCGGCCGGCACGTGGACCTCCACCTCGTGGCGCGAAGGGTCGGGGACGGTCCGGCGGGCGGGGACCGCGGGCGCTGACAGTATTCCGGATGTTCGCCGCGATGCCGCTTCCTGTGATGCCGACGCGGCTGGAAGCCGTTGCACCTGGTTCCGCCTCCAGCAAAGCGGACCGGAATTGTCCGTGGCAGGCGCTAACGTTGAAACATGAGTCTTGCGCAGGATATCAAGCGGGTCGTCGCTCCCTTCGAGGTCATCAGCGAGTACACTCCGGCGGGTGACCAGCCCACGGCCATCGCGGAACTGAGCGAGCGCATCAACGCCGGCGAGAAGGATGTCGTCCTCCTGGGCGCCACAGGCACGGGCAAGAGCGCGACGACGGCCTGGCTGATCGAGCAGGTCCAGCGGCCCACCCTGGTGATGGTGCAGAACAAGACGCTCGCGGCGCAGCTCGCCAACGAGTTCCGTGAGCTCCTGCCCAACAATGCGGTGGAGTATTTCGTCTCCTACTACGACTACTACCAGCCCGAAGCGTACGTTCCGCAAACCGACACCTTCATCGAGAAGGACTCCTCCATCAATGAGGAGGTGGAACGGCTGAGGCACTCGGCCACGAACGCGCTGCTCACCCGGCGCGACGTCATCGTGGTGGCCACCGTGTCCTGCATCTACGGCCTCGGCACGCCTGAGGAGTACATCAACAAGATGGTGACGCTGCGCAGGGGCGAGCAGAAGAACCGGGACGACCTCCTGCGCCAGTTCGTGGGCATGCAGTACACCCGCAATGATATGGACTTCCACCGCGGCACCTTCCGCGTGCGCGGCGACACCGTGGAGATCATCCCCATGTATGAGGAGCACGCGCTCCGGATCGAGTTCTTCGGTGACGAGGTGGAGAACATCTACACCCTCGACCCGCTGACCGGGAACGTGATCCGCGAGGAAGAGGAGATGTACGTCTTCCCCGCGTCGCACTACGTCGCCGGACCCGACCGTATGTCGCGGGCGGTCAAGGCCATCGAGGATGAACTGCAGCAGCGGCTGACCGAGTTCGAATCACAGAACAAGCTGGTGGAGGCCCAGCGGCTGCGCATGCGCGTGACCTACGACCTCGAGATGATGGAACAGATGGGATTCTGCAACGGCATCGAGAACTACTCGCGCCATATCGACGGCCGTGACGCCGCTTCGGCACCCCACTGCCTCCTCGATTATTTCCCCGACGACTTCCTGCTCGTGGTCGACGAGTCGCATGTCACGATTCCGCAGATCGGGGCCATGTACGAGGGTGACGCGTCCCGCAAGCGGACCCTTGTGGACCACGGCTTCCGTCTGCCGTCCGCCATGGACAACCGCCCGCTCAAGTGGGACGAATTCCTCGACCGCATCGGCCAGACGGTGTATCTCTCCGCCACTCCCGGCAAATACGAGCTCGCCAAGGGCGACGGCTACGTGCAGCAGATCATCCGGCCCACGGGCCTCGTCGACCCCGAAGTGGTCGTCAAGCCCACGAAGGGGCAGATCGATGACCTTCTGGGGGAGATCCATACGCGGGTGGAGCGGAACGAGCGCGTCCTCGTGACCACGCTCACCAAGCGCATGTCGGAGGACCTCACAGGATACCTGCTCGAACACGGGGTGAAGGTGGAGTACCTCCACTCCGACGTCGACACCCTGCGCCGCGTCGAGCTGCTGCGCGAACTGCGGATGGGCACGTTCGACGTCCTGGTCGGCATCAACCTGCTGCGCGAGGGCCTCGACCTGCCCGAAGTGTCACTCGTGAGCATCCTCGACGCGGACAAGGAAGGGTTCCTCCGCAGCTCCACGTCGTTGATCCAGACGATCGGCCGCGCAGCCCGCAACGTCTCCGGCGAGGTGCACATGTACGCGGACCGCATCACGGACTCCATGGCCCACGCCATTGACGAGACGAACCGCCGGCGCGCCATCCAGGTGGCCCACAACCTTGAGCACGGTATCGATCCCACTCCGCTCCGGAAGCGGATCGCCGATATCACCGACACCATCAACCGTGAGGACGCGGACACCAGGGCCCTCCTCGAAGCGGCATCGAAGGGCAAGAAGTCCAAGGGGAAGGCGCTGCGGCATGACGGTCTGGCAGCGGTTCCAGCAGAAGACCTGACAGACCTCATCCAGCAGCTGACCGACCAGATGCATGCTGCGGCGGCCGAACTCAAGTTCGAGCTGGCGGGCAGGTTGCGGGATGAGGTTGGGGACCTGAAGAAGGAGCTCCGCCAGATGCAGTCTGCCGGGCACGCCTAGAAGGTGCACAAGGAGCCGATGCAGGACAGCCAGCCGATCCGGATGGAGGACTTCCTCGAACTCCGGGTTCACGGAATCGGCGAGGTCGAGTACCTGAACAGTCTGGCGAGCCCACGGGTCAGACGGATCAACCAGTGGATCGAGGTGGCCGAACCACCGGTCCTGCCGGACCACCGGTTGAAGCTCGTCAACTGGTCCAGGTCGAACCGGAAGCGCACCGGATTCCTGTGGTACCTCGCCTTCCCCTTCACGCTGGCGAACCTGGCGGGCAGGATGACCGACGGCCGGGAGGGGCGAATCGGGCGGGCCTGGTGGATCGTACAGCTCGGTTCGCTGGTATTGACGCTCAGTTCACTGGCCTGGCTCGTGGTTCTTCTCGAAACGGTGGCGGTCCACCTTCCCCCGGCTGCGTCGTTCGGCGGTGCAGGGATCGTACCGCTGACGGCGACGGCGGTGCTCACAGCGCTCCTAGCGGCAAAGTGGTTCCTGGTGATCCGGCGGCAGGCCGGGACTTCCCGCCGAGGTCCGGCCACGATCCTGCTGCACGCCGGCGTCGTGATCGCCGGGGGAGCCTCGCTTGCCAGGTGGCCGCCGGGCGAGCTCGCCTACCCGGGGTGGCCGTCGTCGGAGGCTCCGGCCGGAATGAGGCTCGACGCGATGGCGCTGTGGATCGCAGTGAGCCTCGCCGTGGTCCTCGTTCTTCCGCTGGCATCGATTGTGCTGCACGCGGCAGGAGGACGACGGGCGAAGCGTCCACTGGTGCCGGCTGCCGGCGCCGGGGGCCTGCTGATCGCGGCGCTCCTCCTGATGCACTCGGTGAACGCGCTGGTGCGCCTCGTGCTCGACAACGTGCTCGGGTATCTCGGCAGGCTTTTCGAGCTCGCTCCGGCAGGCACCGATGCCCGCCCGCGGATCCTCCTCGCCCGGGACGAGCCGTTGGACCTCGGCGACAGTCGGCTTGACCTGTTTCCCTTCCTGGCCCTGATCGCGCTGACGGCGTTCGTCCTTGCAGCGGCCGCCGTCGTGCTTGTCCGCCCAGGGCTGGGGCTCGGTGCCCTGTGGTGGGGCCGGCTCCAAAGGCGCCTGTGGTGGCACCGCGTCATCGGGGACGCCGCCCATCTTCTTCCCCTGGGGATTCCCGTGGGCGCCGTGTCGGCAGGTGCGGCAATGGCCCTCGCCATCAGCTTCGGCGAGGGCGTGCTCGGCGGGGTCTGGCTGGCCCTTGCGGTACTCCTGCTGCAGGTTGCGGGGGCGGCCGTCGTGCTCACGCTCCTCCTGCGCCAGGTCCAGCCCGTGCAGGAGATCCTGGGAAAAGTGGCCGATATCGCGGGTTTCTGGCCGGTGCGGGACCACCCCCTGGCCGGGGCCTCGTACCGGAACCGGGTAGTGGCGGGGCTCGGGTCGCAACTCGAATCCGCCGGAGCAATCAGGGTAGCCCTCGTGGCGCACAGCCAGGGGAGCGTCCTCGCCGCCTGGCTGCTGGCCGGAAGCGAAAAGGCGAGGTTCGGCGGCATCGGCACGGGTGAACGGCACCTCATCACCACCGGTTCCCCGCTGGCGTCGCTCTACGCCGTCTTCTTTCCCGGCTATTTCCCCCCCCGGCTGGTTCGCAATACTGGCAGGGCGATGCTCGAGCTGGGTCAACTTCTGGCGGCCCACCGATCCCATCGGCTTCCCGGTCGCCGGAGCCGTCAACGTCGAACTGCCGGCCGTCGATGCGGACGGTGAAGCGCGCGGCCACGGGCGGTATTGGGACGAACCGGAAATCGTGGATCATGTCCAGCGGCTCGCGGCCCGGGACGATATTTCGGCGGAGTCCGGCCGCAACCGGTAACATGGAGCGCACGTAGGGGAGTATCCCAAGCGCTACGAACGTCAACACGCGGGGCAGTGCAGCCCCGCCGGGCGTAGCGGTCGGCCGGCACAGCGCCACGGCGGAGAGACTTACGCCATTCCGTCGCAGCCCTGGAAGGTTATCCATGCCCGCTTTACCACTCGCATTCGAGGTCGGCACGTTCGTCGTCCTCGGCATTATTCTGTTGTTCGACCTGTTGCTGGTCGTCAAGCGGCCCCACGAGCCCTCCATGAAGGAGGCCGGCCTGTGGGTGGGCTTCTACGTGAGCCTCGCCCTGATCTTCGCCGCGCTCATGTTCTACATCACCGGCGCCGAATACGGCGGCCAGTTCGTGGCCGGCTGGATCACCGAATACAGCCTCAGCATCGACAACCTCTTCGTGTTCATCATCATCATGGCCCGCTTCTCCGTTCCCCGGAAATACCAGCAGGAAGTGCTGATGGTAGGCATCATCATCGCGCTGGTGCTCCGCGGCATCTTCATCGCACTGGGCGCTGCCGTGATCGAGAACTTCAGCTGGATCTTCTACATCTTCGGCGCCTTCCTGCTCTACACCGCGTACAAGCAGGCCACGGATTCCGGCGAGGACGAAGAGGACGCCGGCGAGAACAAGCTGATCAAGAAGCTCCGCACCGTGGTGCCGATGTCCGACAAGTACGACGGCGGCAAGCTCCGCACGGTGGTCGACGGCAAGAAGGTCTTCACACCGATGCTCATCGTCTTCGTCACCATCGGGCTGACCGACCTGCTCTTCGCGGTCGACTCGATCCCGGCGATCTTCGGCCTCACCCAGAGCGCCTTCATCGTCTTCACGGCCAATATCTTCGCGCTCATGGGCCTTCGCCAGCTGTACTTCCTGCTGGGGGGACTGATGACCCGATTGATCTACCTGAAGCATGCGCTGTCCGTGATCCTCGCGTTCATCGGCGTGAAGCTCGTCCTCCACGCGATGCACGTCAACGAACTGCCGTTCATCAACGGCGGCCAGCACATCGAATGGGCACCCGAGATCCCGACCTTCGTGTCACTCGCCGTCATCGTGTTCACCATCGTCGTCGCAGTGGTCGCGAGCTTGCTGAGCCCGAAGGCCCGTCAGGCCGCCATCGACGCCGATCTCGCGGCGGACAGCCAGAAAGCAGCCCAGGAGGACCCCCACTAGACACCGGGGATTCTTGTCCAAGGGGGAACGGACCGTTGGTCCGTTCCCCCTCGGCGTCTGATCAGCGGTGCGGATTCAGCGCTTCGGCCGACGGACTTGGCGCGGGTCCTGTGGACATCCCGCGACCGATCGGGCGCACCGCCGGAGGACAACAGGGCCAGGACCATTGCGGAGCCGGCGGGCGTGGGCCATCGGCCGGCTTTCCCACGAGACGGCGCTTCGCAGGTCAGGCCGATACTCCGGGAGGAAGCCCCACCAGCTCCTCCCAGAGCGCGTCGGAATCAGCGCCTACCTCGGATGTGCCCGCTGCCTCCCGCAGCAGGAGCCGGCCGGTCGACTCGAGGTGGCGTCGCATGGCGGCACCGGCCGCCGGTGCGTCGCCCCCTGCGATCGCGTCAAGGATCGGCCGGTGCTCCAGGTACACGTCCTCCAGGGAACGGGACCTCCGGATGGTGGAGGTCCCGACCAGCCGGGTGGCATCCCGCAGGTTCTCGATGATCCGGGTGGCGTGGGTGTTGCCGGCGAGTTCGAGCAATAGCGCGTGAAGCCGCTGGTCATGCAGGAGAAACGCGGTCTCATCTCCGGCCGCGACCGACGACTGCATCGCCTCATACTCCGCCTGCAGGGCCGCGTGGTCGGACTCCTGTGCACGAACCGCTGCACGCTCGGCGGCCGGCACCTCCAGCGCAAGGCGAACCGCGATGATCTCGGTCAGCTCGCGTGCCCCGGGCAGGACGACGCGGAAACCCCGGTTGCGCTCGAAGGCCACCATCCCGGTTTCCGCCAGCCGCAGCAGTGCATCCCGGACCGGGCTGCGGGAAACGCCCAGTTCATTGGCCAGCCGGTACACCGAATACAACTCACCCGGCACCAGCGTGCCGGCCCGGATGCCCTCCCGAACTGCTTCGATGGTGCGGTCGGTGAGGGTGGGGGGACGCACCGGGCGATCACGGGCGTCGTCGGTGGAACGGATCATGCCTCCAAGACTAGTCGGCGGTGTGCGGGGCGGAGGGAGTAACATGTTACCCATGGCGACGACGCTCACAGCACCTACCTCCCTCGTATCCGAACTCCAATCCCGCGGTGTTGCAGACGCACGGGCCGATGCTACCTCCCGTGCCGTCTACTCCAGCGACGCTTCCCTCTACCGGGTACAGCCCGCG
This sequence comes from Arthrobacter sp. CAN_A214, assembly GCF_015751955.1. NCBI lineage: Bacteria > Bacillati > Actinomycetota > Actinomycetes > Micrococcales > Micrococcaceae > Arthrobacter > Arthrobacter sp. CAN_A214. Next base: position 278 of record NZ_JADOUU010000012.1, on the reverse strand, counting down.
GCGGTCGTCTTCCCGCGGCACCTCGACGAGGTCCTCACCACGCTGGAGGTCTGTCGGGAGCGCGGCATCCCCTTCACCGCGCGCGGGGCCGGGACCTCCATCGCCGGCAACGCCATCGGGCCAGGGGTCGTCCTCGACTTCAGCCGGCACCTGAACAAAGTCCTGACGTTCGACGTCGAGGCTCGCACCGCCGTCGTCGAACCAGGAGCAGTCCACGCCACCCTGCAGAAGGTGGCGCTGGCCAACGGCCTCCGGTTCGGTCCCGACCCCTCCACGCA
>NZ_JADOUU010000011.1:0-107567 GCF_015751955.1 Arthrobacter sp. CAN_A214 | reverse complement strand
AACTGCCTACCGCCGCGTGGATCAACCAGCCCTCACAGGAAGCCCTCATACAGACAGCCTGAACTAACCTGTCTCACCAGCCTTGACATCTTCCGCTTCGACGGGAAAGCACCTGCTTCCCGGGCACAATTACTTCGCACTTTTATCAGCATTTGTACTGGCCGTGTCATTCATTTTCGCGGGAGGCACACTGGGCTCAGTCTCGGCCGCTTCTGCCGCTTCTGCGGTGAACCAATGCAATGGAATCGCTAACGTCGGTGGGCAGGGCATCACATGCACCGTCACCATTGCCAACACCCTCAATCTCGATACCGGTGTCGGCAGCTCCGTTGTGACCGTCGAAGCATGTCAGGGCGCCGCCAACACTGCCCTGACATGCACTACCACCACGACCCCCTCGAACGATTTGGTCACCGTAGTAGATCAATGCAACGGCTCGGGCAACGGCGGCGGTGGCGTGGTCGAGTGCAGCGTTACCGTGGTCAACAGCATCACCGGGACCGCAACAGCAATGCCGGGTTCCGTCAACCAATGCAACACCTCCGGCGACGGCGGCGGCACCGAGCCCACAGTCCTCTGTCTTCCCGGCGGCTCCACCACAAACGCCACCGTGACCCAGTGCAACGGCTCCGGCAACGGTGGGGGAGGCACGATGCGCGTTCGATGCACCGTCGGACTGAATAGTGTCTCAACTGCTCTTCCCGTCACCATCAACCAGTGCAACGGCTCCGGAAACGGCGGTGGCGGCACCGTCACCTGTGCGAGCTCAATAGAAACAATTCTTATATCGGTGCCTCCGGTTGTGCCTCCGGTAGTAGTGCCGCCGGTAGTGCCGCCGGTAGTGCCTCCGGTGGTTTCGCCGGTTGTTCCTCCGGTAGTAGTGCCGCCGGTTGTTCCTCCGGTAGTAGTGCCGCCGGTTGTTCCTCCGGTAGTAGTGCCGCCGGTTGTTCCTCCGGTAGTAGTTCCTCCGGTAGTAGTGCCGCCGGTTGTTCCTCCGGTAGTAGTGCCGCCGGTTGTTCCTCCGGTAGTAGTTCCTCCGGTAGTAGTTCCTCCGGTAGTAGTGCCACCGGTAGTGCCGCCGGTAGTGCCGCCGGTAGTGCCGCCGGTAGTGCCACCGGTAGTGCCGCCGGTGGTTCCTCCGGTTGTGCCTCCGGTTGAGGTTGTGAGCGGATCAGGCGCAGCAACCGTGGGAACGAATGTAGGGATGAATGTCCAGACTGCTGCCAGTGTCGCTACCGTGATCGAGTTTCGAAGCGGTTCAGTTATGGCAGGCTCCCCTCGGTCCCCTGGGCATGCCTCCGGAACTCTTGTCGAGACCGGAGCTTTTATGGTCCGTAAGGGCCGTATCGGCCGGTAGCCGGTAGTAGGGTCGGCGGCAATCACTGAAACGCTGCCGGCCACCGTGTGCAATGCCAGGGGTCCGCCGCTGGCATTGCACACGGCTACAGTCCGAGCAATTGGAGTCCTCCCTTCACAACTCCTTCGCTGTCGAAAGGTATGAACCATGGCGCGTACGTCAGGTTTCCTACCGCGGGTCTAGTCATCGAAGCTGCCAACATTGACATCTCAATACTGCCGTTGACGCCGACTGTCACTGACATTGCGGGCCAGTCAACCGTTCCGCCCTTCACCGATGATGGCTACTGGTTGACTCCTTATGGCACACCAGGGACAGGATCGGCCAACACAACCCACTTGGCCGGCCACAGCTGGGAAGGCCGGGACGCACCCTTCAACAGGTGCAGTACAGAAACTGACATCGGTGACACCGTTGTCCTCACTACCGCAACCGGCAGCATGAATTACGTGGTCGACTCCGTCACCACTCACGACAAGGACTCCCACAAGGCGAGTGAAATCTGAAACATCGTTCCGAATCGGCTCATCAGCTGCTACACCGAGGACCCCTGGGGCAGAAACAGCGTCGTGAGCGCCTTCCCAGCAAGCAACTGAACAATCGCAGCAAATTCCACTGAACAGCAGACCGCCCACCATTGCCCGAAGGACGTAGGCGTCCCGAATTGAATTCGGACAGCAACGAAGCGCGCGGAACCGGCCAGTATGGAATCGGAGGATAGGGTGTGGTGACTATGACCGTGGCGAAGAACGCATTGGTGCCCACTTCCGCCGACACTGCCCGCGAGCGGATACTTACCGCGGCCTATGATCTTTTCTCCCGCCGTGGAATCCAGGATGTCGGCATAGATGAACTAGTTGCTCGGGCCCCAGTGGCCAAAGCGACCTTCTACCGGCATTTCGCGTCCAAGGACGATCTGGCCTTGAGCTTTTTAGAACGGCGGGACGAAATCTGGACCAGCCGTGACGTGATCGCCGAGGTCAGACGGCGCGAGAGCGCCCCCGTCGAGAGACTCTTGGCCATCTTCGATGTCTTGGATGAGTGGTTCCAGCACCGGGATTTCGAAGGATGTTCCTTCATCAATGTGCTACTGGAAATGGGTTCCACACACACGCTCGGCCGGGCGAGTATCGACTATTTGGCCAAGATCCGAGTCCATGTGCGCACCCTCGCCGAGGAAGCTGACTTGAATGACCCGGTGGAATTCGCCCACTCCTGGCAGCTTCTCATGAAGGGGTCGATCGTGTCAGCCGCCGAGGGTGACCGCGTGGCAGCGAACCGTGCTCGGCAAATGGCTGTCTGGCTTATCGATTACCACCAAAAAAATGACGATACGACGAACACCCCAGACCCAGGGAATCCACCAATGGATTGCTCCGGGGGCTGGTGATCGCGGCCGTACTGCCGGCCTTCCTGACTGCGGCCCGGTGAACATGATCCGGCGGGTTGGACAAACTTGAGCGCACTAGGCTCAATCCGATTTGAACGGCAGATGCCACTCCGGTATAGTTGAGTGCAGAACGCTCAATCTACGCGCCCATCGATTGGATGGAACTTGAGTGCTCCTCCCATTCGGGCTTTCGAAAGGAAAATTGCATGTCACGTGCAGTAGGCATTGACCTCGGAACCACCAACTCGGTCGTCTCGGTCCTCGAGGGCGGCGAGCCCACCGTCATTGCGAACGCCGAGGGCGCCCGCACCACGCCGTCGATCGTCGCCTTCTCCAAATCGGGCGAGGTGCTGGTCGGCGAGATCGCCAAGCGCCAGGCCGTCAACAACATCGACCGCACCATCGCCTCCGTCAAGCGCCACATGGGCACTGACTGGAGCGTCAAGGTCGATGACAAGAAGTACACCGCGCAGGAGATTTCCGCACGTACGCTCCAGAAGCTGAAAACGGACGCCGAAAGCTACCTCGGCGAAAAAGTCACCGACGCCGTCATCACCGTTCCCGCATACTTCAACGACGCCGAGCGCCAGGCCACGAAGGAGGCCGGTGAGATCGCGGGCCTCAAGGTCCTGCGCATCGTCAACGAGCCCACCGCTGCCGCACTCGCCTATGGCCTCGACAAGGGCAAGGAGGACGAGCTCATCCTCGTCTTCGACCTCGGTGGCGGAACGTTCGACGTCTCCCTGCTCGAAGTCGGCAAGGACGAAGACGCATTCTCCACCATCCAGGTCCGCTCCACGTCCGGTGACAACCGCCTCGGCGGCGACGACTGGGACCAGCGCGTGGTCGACTACCTGCTGGCGCAGGCAAAGGCGAAGGGCGCAGACCTGTCGAAGGACAAGATTGCCCTTCAGCGTCTCAAGGAAGCAGCCGAGCAGGCGAAGAAGGAACTGTCCTCGGCCACCTCCACCAACATCTCGCTGCAGTACCTTTCGGTCACAGCGGACGGCCCGGTCCACCTCGACGAGCACCTGTCGCGTGCCAAGTTCCAGGACCTCACCAAGGATCTGCTCGACCGCACCAAGAAGCCGTTCAAGGACGTCATCGCCGAGGCCGGTATCAAGGTCGCCGACATCGACCACATCGTCCTCGTGGGTGGCTCCACCCGCATGCCCGCAGTGAGCGAGCTCGTCAAGGAACTTGCCGGCGGCAAGGAGCCCAACAAGGGCGTCAACCCCGATGAGGTTGTCGCCGTCGGTGCCGCCCTCCAGGCCGGCGTGCTGAAGGGTGAGCGCAAGGACGTCCTGTTGATCGACGTCACCCCGCTGTCCCTCGGCATCGAGACCAAGGGTGGCATGATGACCAAGCTCATCGAGCGCAACACCGCCATCCCCACCAAGCGGAGCGAGACCTTCACGACGGCGGATGACAACCAGCCGTCCGTCGCCATCCAGGTCTTCCAGGGCGAGCGCGAGTTCACCCGTGACAACAAGCCGCTCGGCACCTTCGAACTGACGGGTATCGCACCGGCCCCCCGCGGCGTCCCCCAGGTCGAGGTCACCTTCGACATCGACGCCAACGGTATCGTCCACGTCTCGGCGAAGGACAAGGGCACGGGCACCGAGCAGTCCATGACCATCACCGGTGGATCCTCCCTCTCGAAAGAAGACATCGACCGCATGGTCCGCGAGGCTGAGGAGCACGCCGCCGAGGACAAGACGCGCCGTGAAGCAGCAGACACGCGCAACGGCGCCGAGCAGCTCGCCTACTCCGTGGACAAGCTGATTGCCGACAACTCGGACAAGCTGCCCGAGGAGGTCAGGACCGAGGTCCAGACCGACGTCGACGCTCTCAAGAAGGCGCTCGAGACGCAGGACAACGACGACGAAGTAAAAACCGCGTTCGAGAAGTTGCAGTCTTCGCAGTCGAAGTTGGGCGAAGCGATCTACGCCCAGGCCCAGCAGGAAGCCGGCCAGCCAGGCTCGGACGGAACTGCAAATGACGAGTCCGCTTCCACCGGCGCCGACGAGGATATTGTTGACGCCGAGGTTGTAGACGAAGACACCAGCGAAAAGAAGTAATCATGCCGCACCACGGAAACGAAGAAGAACATCAGTCGGAACCGGTAAGTTTTAGCGACAACCGCAAGATTGACCCTGAAACGGGCAAGGTCCGTGGGCAGCAGAAGGACGCCGGGGACCCGGCACCGGAAACCCCGGTGACCGGGGAGCCGGTGGCTGGTCCTGACGCGCTGGATGGCGAGGTGCTGGACGCCGAATCCTCCACCACGCGGGATGAGGCGGACGGTGACGCCCTCGCCCAGGCCGAAGCGATCCTCAACGAGGCAAGCGTCGACGGTGAGTCCAATCCCGCGGTCGACGTCGTCGCCGAGCTTCGCGACGACCTGCTCCGGCTGCAGGCCGAGTACGTCAACTATCGCCGCCGGGTCGAGCGTGACCGGGATGTGGCGAGGGACCAGGCAGTGATCGGTGTCCTCAACTCAGTCATGCCCGTGCTCGATGACATCGACGCCGCGCGCCAGCACGGTGACCTAGCCGAGGGCCCGTTCGCGGCGATCGCGGCCAAGCTCGAGAACGTCCTCAAGGCGTACGAGCTGACGCGCATCGACGAAACCGGTGTGGCCTTCGACCCGAACATCCACGAGGCACTGATGCAGCAGCCCAGCGCGGATGTTACGACGGACAGCGTGAACCAGATTCTCCGCGCGGGGTACCGCAAGGGGGAGCGGGTCCTCCGGGCCGCCCAAGTGATCGTCGCAGTGCCGGAGTAATCAGCGCCATGATCGCCGGGACAGTCCCCGAACGGCGGCAACAAAATTTCTGCGGGCCTGGCGGCCCTTCGAATATCAAGGCCGTCTTCCCCGGGAACTGTCCCGGCTGCGCTGCTTGCTCACCCATGTATTAGACGAACGACGAAAGGAGACACCAATTGGCTAGTCAGGATTGGGTCGACAAGGATTTCTACAAGATCCTCGGTGTCTCCAAAGACGCATCCGATGTCGACATCAAAAAGGCATACCGGAAGCTCGCACGTAAGCACCACCCTGACCAGAATCAGGGCGACGCCGGCTCCGAACGGATGTTCAAGGATGTGTCCGAGGCCTACTCGGTCCTTTCCGACGCCGAAGAGCGGCAGCAGTACGACGCCATCCGCGCCATGGGCGGGGGAGCGAGGTTCTCTGCTGGAGGAGCAGGCGGCGGGGGTCAGGCCGGCGGGTTCGAGGACGTCTTCGGCAATCTCTTCGGGCAGGGTGCCGGTCCCCGCACCCGCAGCGGGGCGCGCGGCTCCAATGGTTACAGCAACCTGCCGCCTGAATTCGCCGACCTCTTCGGCGGCGGGGGCGCAGGCGGATTCTCCGGAGGTTTCCAGCCTCCGGCGCGCAAGGGCGCCGACCGCACGGCGAGCACCACCATCTCCTTCGCCGGTGCCATTCGGGGAACTACCGTCGGCCTGCGTGAGCCATCAGGTGAGCAGATCGATGTGCGCATTCCCGCCGGGATCAAGGAGGGCCAGAAAGTGCGCGTGCGCGGCAAAGGCCAGACAGGTCCTGCCGGCACGGGGGACCTCATGGTCACTGTCCACATCAAGGACCACCCCTTCTTCCAGCGCGACGGCGACAATATCCGCGTACATGTGCCCGTCACCTTCCCCGAGGCCGCCCTGGGCGCGCAGATCGAGGTGCCCACACTGTCGGGTGACCTGGTGAAGATGAAGGTGCCCGCAGGAACGCCCTCCGGACGTACCCTGAGGTTGAAGGGCCGCGGCGTGTCGACCGCCAAGGCCGCAGGGGATCTGTTGGTGACGATCGACGTCGTTGTTCCCCAGAACCTGTCGAAGGAAGCCGCGGCCGCGGTCGAAGCGTTTGCGAAAGCCACCGCCGATGCCGACCCGCGCGGAACCCTGGCAGAAAAAGCCCGACTGTAGCCGGCGGAGCCAGTCCGCGGCCATAGCGCCACGCAATACGAAAGACGTGTAGCCAGCACATCGGAAGGAGGTTCCCGGTATGGATTCAGCGATCCCCATCTATGTGATTTCCGTGGCAGCCGAACTCGCCGATATGCACCCGCAGACCCTGCGCCAGTACGACCGGCTTGGCCTCGTCATCCCGAGCAGGGCGCCCGGGCGGGCCCGCCGGTACTCGCCGAAGGATGTGGGAACGCTTCGGGAAATTCAGCGCCTGTCCCAGGAGGGTGTCTCGCTGGAAGGTATCCGGCGGATCCTCGAGCTCGAGAACCAAGTGGCTGCGCTGCAGTCCCGAGTGCAGGAACTGGGCGCGGAGCTAGCGCTCCGCCGCAGCCAACCGGACGCGAGCCGGGTGTTCGCGGCGGGGCTCGCCGGCGACGTCGTCACCCTGGCGAGGGGCAAGCGGCCGCGTCCACGAAGCCAGGCCCTCATGGTGTGGCGGCCGGATCCCCAATCCAGCGGCGCCAAACGGATCCTGTGACAAGCCGGTCGCGCCGGCCATCGGCCCGGGGCCGATCTGGATAATCACGCAAGCTCAGGGCAGACTAGAGGCATGCTCAACCATCCACAACCCTCCCGGAAGATGTTGGTGTAATGGACTCGTTCATCGAGATTCTTGCCCTGGGCGTAGGTATTCTGACGGCGACAGGAGTAGGCACCGCCGTTGCCGGATGGGTGGTCGTCCGAAAGGTCAAACGCTCCCGCATCCTTCAGCGAGCAGCAGGAGACAGCGTACTCGCAGCGAAGTCATTTGCGCCGGACAAGGCCGTTCGGGAACCCGCGAGACTGATCGGCGAGATGCGCCGCTCCAGCAGGGCGACCCGGGGTGCGATCGAGGAAGCCACCCGGCACGAGTGGCCGGTTGGCCATCTACCGCAGGCAGCCCAGGACCTCGATCGTGCAATGCTCTCGCTGGAGAATCAGCTCCGGATTGCCGACCGGGAGCCCAACCGCGCGCTCAAGGGTGAATGGACGGCGGACCTCGCGCAGCAGGCCCGCGCCCTCGATGAGCTCTCGGCGGACCTCCGCAGGTGCCTGCTCCAGTCCAGCCGGTCCGTCGATCAGCTGCAACTCGAACAGGCCAGTTCCCGACTGACCGCGGAGATCAGCGCCATGCAGTCCTGGCGGAGTTCCTACGGGTCCCGGCAGGCTTGGTAGGACAGCACAGTGTCGATCAAGCGTCGGATCACCCGCATCGTCCAGGCCAATCGTGCCGCCGCGCAGGCATCAAAAGAGGATCCGCAGGTCAACGCCCGGCACGCGCAAGACCAGCAGCAGGGCATGCTTGACCAGGCGAGACGTGCGGCGGCCGACGTCGCAGCCCACCGCCGGCGCATCGAGATAGCGGCCTCCGAGGCCGGGGCATACACCCAGTACCTCGATGAGCAGGCGGCTGCGGCGGTTCAACGGGGCGACGACGAAACCGCGCGCAACGCTATCCGTGAAGGTATAGGTGCCCGTAAGCGTTATGACCTGCTGGCGCAGCAGTTCTCGGAGGCTGACCTGCAAAGCCGGCAGTTGCAGGGTGATCTGGAGCGCCTTGAGCGCCGGATCTTCGACAGTTCCCTCGAATATCAGAGCATGCTGGCGCGGCGGACTGCTGCAGAGGCGGCCCTCGGGGTGCAGAAGTCGATCAGCGCCTCGTCCAGGGCGTCGTTCGGTGCCGAAGCCGCCCGCAGGGAGGCCGAGCGGGAGGTGCGCCGGCTGCGCGCCCAGGCCGAGGCGCGGGAGGAGCTGGCCTGGACGGACCCGTCGTCGCCACGCATGGAACAGGCGTTCGAGGAACTCGAAGCCGAAGCTGACACGCAGCAGGAACTCGAACGGTTGAAGAAGTCGCGGGCTACAGGCTATCCTCCCGGGCAGTAGTAAGCGCGTCCAGGACGGCGTCGTCGACCTCGGCCGGTTCCCGCAGGCGCAGGCGCCAGGCGAAAGGGTCACCGGCGTTGCGCACTGGTTCGAGCGCTGCAACGTCCGCCAGGTCCACCCGCACGAAGACATCGACGGTCGTCTTGTTCGTCGGTGCCACCTGGGCGAACTTGCGGCGCGGAGTCTGCAGCGAGACGTAGGTCTTGCGCATCTGGATCTCCACGTGTTCGGCGGACTGCGCCCATAACAGCAACCGGTCGGCGATGGGCCGTAGTGCGAGCCGATCCGCGTACTGGGCTTCGAACAGCTCTTCGGCGGATTTTTGGAAGAATTCCGGATACCCGAACATCTCCCAGTCGATGCTCATGAGGTTGTAGCCGGTGATGCCCTGATCATTCAGCCATAACGACAGGGACTCCCTCGTGGTGATGCCGGCGTTTCGAGCCTCGCCTGCCCACACCGGCGCACTGCGTCCCGTGGTTCGACTCAAACGCTCCGCGCTCGAGTCGACCATGCTCCGCCAGGTCTTGATCTCGCTCATTCACCCACTGTAGTAGGGGTGTGGCCTGCAGAGTCCGGTCAACCCGTGGGGCACCTCAGGTGAGCTCGGTGGCTTCTATGACCTCCTTGCGGACCTCGCCGCTGACCGTCTCCGCCTCGGTGATGGTCTCCTTGGTCAGGGTGATCCGTTCAACAGGGACGGTTTCGAGCTCGATAACGGCCCGCTCCTCGTAGAGGACGATCTCGTACTCTCCTTCATCGAAGGGGGTGCCGATCCTCTCCACGCCTGGCGCGGCCGCGATCGCTTCGCCGGCATCTCCCACCGGTAGGTGCTCGATCCGAATCTCCTCACGACGCACGGGGATGGTCTGGGTGACGGTCTCTGTCACGATGTATTTGTGAATGCGGACCTTGCCGCTCTCCCTGGTTTCGGTGCCCACCCTCAGCCGCTCTTCCGAGCGGGTCATTCCCGGACCGGATGCCCCGGACCCGGCCTGGGCATTTTGTACCGCCGCAGGCATCTTCAAACCATAGTGGCGGAGGAGCTGTTCCTCCTGATCGGTGCTCAGGCTTTCGACGTCCGACATTCTCGGTGAGCCTTCCACCAGCGCCTTTTCGTAAGGGACACGAAGCTCCCGGCCGTCCACGGCGGCTCCGGAGAGCGGGACAAGTGCTGTTGCATTGCCGGGAGCGCCTGTTCCGACGAGGATCCAGGACGGCTGGCCGGTTGCATCATCGACGAAGATCCGTTCGATGGAACCGAGGTCCCCGTCCTCCGTTCGGACCTGACCATCCGCATTGATCAGATCGGCTATTTGTTCATAGGTAATCATGGGTATCTCCTCGAGCTGGGTCTGGGATTGGAAGGTGCGGTCGATGCTCAGCGGAGGGGAGTGGCGTCGTCGTCGAATCCACCGGCCCCGTCGATCCCGGTGACCCCGTCCGTCTCCAGGCGTTCCTTGCGGACCACTTCGTTCACCGTTTCTGTGTGGGTGACCGTGTCCTTGGTCAGCCGCACCCGTTCGACCGCGACAGTTTCCTTCCCGACGACCGCGCGTTGCTCATGAAGGGTGATCTCGTACACCTCTTCACGGAGTTCCACATTTCGGGGCGCTTTCTTGCGGTTGGCGTTGGAAATGGGCGCACGCTTGATGCGCACCTCCTCACGGGATACCGGAACAGTTCGCGTGGCCGTTTCAGTGACGACATATTTCCGCAGACGGACACGCCCCGCCTCGCGCCGTTCGGTGCCGATTCGCAGCCGCTCCTCGGAAAGCGTCAGTGCAGGGGCTTCTGCTGAATCGGAGGAGGTTGCTACCGATGCTTCGGTTCCGGACAAGGGCGTACCCACCGTGTCGTTCGAGCCGGTGTTCCGCATCAGCCCGTAGTGGCGGTAGAGGAGGTGCTCCTCCTCGGGGCTGAGGTGACCGTCGCGGTCCACCTTCGGGGCGTCCCTCACCCTGTCCTTCGGATAGGTGACCCGGAGATCCTTCCCGTCGATTTCGGCGCCTTCGAGCGGAATGAAAGTTTCCGAGGTTCCGAACAACCCGGTATTGACCGTCACCCAGCTTGCCCGGTCGGTGTCGTCATCGACGTAGATCTGGCCGATGGGACCGAGCTTGTCGCCGTCGCTGGCGAAAACCTTGCCACGGCCCCTGAGGAGGGTATTGACATCATCCTGCGTAATCATCGGTGCTCCTTGCAGCTGGCATTTTCTCGGGGGCGGAACCGGCGATGGTGCCGGTGTCGACAACTTCCTTGCGGACGTCGGCGGTGAGCGATTCCTCGGTGAGGATCATGTCCTTGCTGAGCCGGATCCGCTTCACGGCGACGGTCTCCATCCGGACGACGGGGCGCTCCTCGGAGAGCACGATCGAATAGCCGCCGTTTTCCAGTTCTGAACTGCTGATCTCCACGCCCGGAGCGGCGCCGGAACCCGCACGGACCGCGGGGCTCGCGCCCGGTCCGACGGCGGATGCGGCATCGGTGTCCGGCACATGCTCGATCCGGATCTCCTCACGGCGAACGGTGATCGTCCGCGGAACATTCTCGATGACGACGGTTTTGGAGAGACGCACCCTTCCGAGTTGCTTGGTCTGAGTGATTACGCGGACCTGCTCCTCGGACCGCACGATCACCTGACCGGCGGGCTGGTCGGGATCACTGCGGCCCACTGTCCCGGCGGCGAGGTCTCCAGCGCCGGTGCTTTTTCCACCAGTGGCTGTCGTACCGGCCATCTTCTTGCGCTTGCGCCCTTTCCTGCCGGTGGGCCCGGTAGTTGTGGAAGGAACATCGGCTTCGGGAAGAGCCGCTGCGCGGCCGCTGCCCTTGGGTGCCTTCTTGTTCACATGGCCGGAAATCCCTGCTGCCGGAGCAGGGACATCGGTTGCCCGGTCGAATCCGCGGAAGTCCCCAACCGCGGACCCTTCCTGTTTCCGTGTAACCATGCTGTTCCCTTCCGTCAGTACAACCCTCAGCTGCCACATCGATGCCATCGCCACTTCCCATAATAGCAAGCAGGCTTAGCAATTAGTGAGGAATCTTCCGGAGTCCCCGGAACCGCATTGGTAAAGTCGCCGTATGACTGAGCTCAGCGGTTCCCATTTCCTGGTCGTCGGCGCCACTGGGGTTCTCGGGGCCGAACTTTCACGAAGGCTGGCAGCGCGGGGAGCTCGATTGACGCTCTCGGGAAGATCAGCAGCGAAACTGCAGGCCCTGGCGGGCGAACTCGGCAGCGCCGTGGAGGGGACAGTCACCGCAGATCTCGGAAAGGCGGGCTCGCCGATGGAGATCGCGGCGGCCGTCTATGGCAAGGAACTGAACGGACTGGTGTTCGCCGCGGGAGTCGTCGCCTTCGGACCGGCAGTTGCTGTGGAGGACGATACCCTCGATGAGCTGATGCTCGTGAACCTCCTTGGATACATGCGGCTCATGCGCGAAGTAGGTCCACAGCTGGTAAGGGATTCTGTGGTGGTGCAGGTGAGTGCAGTGGTTGCTGAGAGTCCGACTGCGGGGATGGCCGCGTATTCGGCGACGAAGGCAGGACTCAGCGCTTACGGCAGGGCGCTGACCTTCGAACTCAGGCGCCAGGGCGTGCGGGTGATCGATGTCCGGCCTCCGCACACCGAGACGGGGCTGGCTGCGCGGCCGATCGCCGGCGACGCGCCCCGGCTGCCGCAGGGCAAGGACCCGGGTGCTGTGGCGGACCGCATAGTGCAGGCGATCGTCGACGGGGAAAAGGACCTGCCGTCATCGTCGTTCAACTGACCCCACATGAACTGGGAGCCTACCGGGGTGCGGGCTGTGCCCCCGGCGCTGAACGCAGCGCCCCTGCCGCGATGATTCCCGCGAGGACGGCCAGGCCCGCGGCGAAGCCCGCGACGCCGAGCCAGCCGAAACGCACGAAGAACAGGCCACCCGTCCAGCCGAGCAGGCTCGAGCCGGCGTAGTAGGAGAAGTTGTAGAGACTTGAGGCCTGGCCACGTCCCAGCGTGGCGAGCCCTGGCGTCCAGCCCGCCGCAATGGAATGGACAATGAAGAATCCGCCGGTGAAGATCAGCAGGCCCACCAGAACCCACGGAATCGATTCCGCCAGGGTCACGGCCAGGCCGACGAGCATGACCGGAATGCCGGCAAGGAGCACAGGCAACCTGCCGTACCGAATGGTGAGGCCCCCGGCGATCCGGGACGTCGCCGTCCCGGCGAGATAGGAAAGGAACATCAGGCTCGCGAGGGATTCCGGCAGCAGGAACGGCGGCCGCTCGAGCCGAAATCCAAGATAGTTGTACACCGCCACAAAACCTCCCATGAGCAGGAAGCCCTGCGCATACAGGGCGAAAAGGCGCACCGAGCGCAGATTCAGCACCACACGTTGCCAGAGCGGTGGGCCTGCACCGGGGACGAACGCTTCGAAACCGCGTGGACGCGGGGCAAGCCAGAGGAACGCCGCTGCCGAGAGAGCCGCGACGGCACTCACGCTGAGCACCCCTATCCGCCAGTCACTTGCTTCAGCAACCGGCCCGGCGACGATCCGCCCCGTCAGCCCGCCGATGGTGGTCCCTGCCACGTACGTTCCCGCAGCCACCGCAACGTGGAGTTTCTGGATTTCCTCATGCAGATAGACGAGGGCAACGGCGGGTATGCCGCCGAGCGCCGCGCCCTCGGCGAAGCGGATCAGCAGCAGCACCTCGTACGTCGGCGCCGTGGAGACGAGGAGGCCCAGCCCGACGGCGGTGCTGATCGCCCACGCCATGGTCCGCTTGCGGCCCGCACGATCCGCCACCCAGGACCACGGGATGACGGCGAGCGCCAGCCCCAGCGTGGCGGCGGACACGGTGAGCGCTGCGTCGGCTGGAGAGACGGCGAAGCTCCGGGCAAGCCCGGGAAGTACTGCCTGCACTGAGTAGAGCTGGGCGAAAGTGGCAACTCCCGCGAAAAAGAGGGCCAGGAGCACCCGCCGGTAACCGACGCTACCCTTGGCATGTCCCGGCCAGGGGCTGCCCGCGTCGAAACAGCTCATGTGAACCGACAGCGCGGATTCAGAGGCGGCGGTACGTGAGGTCGAAGACCATCCGCCCCGCCTCGAGGGCCTTGTTCTCGAAACTCGTCAGGGGACGGCCCTCGAAGCGGGGAGCCCACCCTCCAAGGGTGTCGGTGCCTTCATTGACTCCGGTGTTCCCGGTGCTGACCGGGTCCTTGCCTTCGCGGATCGGGGCCCCGCCGACCACGAGTTCGACACCGCTTTCCCAGACCTGGGTGAGCGGGCTCAGCGCGCCGGTGCGCTCGCCGTCGTGCAGGTTCTCGAAGTGCGGGGAGGCATTGAGTACGTTGCGCATCTGCACGCCGTAGCTCGACCAGTCCGTGGCAAGCCGGAACAGCGATCCCGGGGCAAGGACGCGGGCCGCAAGATCGACGAAGGACTGCTGGATCAGGCGTCGTTTCAGGTGCCGGGCCTTATGCCAGGGGTCCGGAAAATAGACCCACAACTCACTGACCGACGACGCCGGCAGCATCGCCTCCAGGGCTTCGGCGGCGTTGACCTGGGCCACCCGGACATTGGTCAGTCCCCTTTGGTCGATCCGGAGCATGGTCTGGGCGAGCCCCGGGCGGTATACCTCGAGGGCCAGGAAGTTCTTGTCGGGTTCACGCTCGGCCAGGTGGGTGATCGCTTCACCCAGGCCGGAACCCACCTCCACCACGAGGGGAGCATGCCGCCCGAAGATGGCGTCGACGTCGAGGGTGAATCCCGGTGCCACCGATGTGTCGGTGGTGATCCGTGGAATGCTGATCAGGTATTCGTCGGCCAGTTCCTCCCACGCTTCCCGGCGTCGGCCCTGAAGCCGCGAACCCCGTCGGACGAAGGATACGGGCCGGCTGCGAAACGGTTGCTCGCCCATGGCGGCAGTGCCTGGAACGGTTTCTGCTGGTGTTGCGGTCGGGACGTCCTGATCTACGTTCATCGCTCCCTAGGCTACCGCGCACCCGCATCCTGCCGCGACCGGAACCGGAGGTAATCCTCCTGACACCTGGCGCGGAGAATTCTCACTCGTCGGGCACTGTGTCCCCGGTATCAGGGCCCTCCGCGGGATCCTGGGCGTGCACTCCGGTGTCTGATGGGTCGGCCGTCCGGTCACCCTCGGCCGGTGCCTCATTGTGGTGGCGTGCCACCGGTTCCTGGCCTTCATCCTTCTTGTCCATGGTGTTTCCCTCCGGGAGTTTCGCTGAAACCATTTCGGCCCCACTGTAGGCTCGGTGATTGCGTGCACGCAACGGATTCCATTGCTCGTGCCGATACCGGGGGAGGACAGGGGGCGCGACATCCCCTCGAAAGCCCCCTATGTCCGCCGTGAAGAGGATGGAAATGCCTGCTGCTACTGAGGTGAATGCCGGACGCAGCGCCCGCGTGGGCCTCGCATTTGTCGGCGTAATGCTGATTGCCGTGAACCTGCGGGTCTCCTTCGTCAGTGTCGGCCCCCTGCTGAACGACATCAGCAGTGATCTGGGACTGTCCAGCGCCGGGGCCGGGCTCCTCACCGGATTGCCGTTGATCGCCTTTGCCGTCTTCTCACCGGTCGCTCCTGTGTTCGCTTCCCGGCTCGGCCTCGACCGAGCCCTGTGGGCCTCCCTGCTGTTGCTCGCGACGGGAATCGTCCTTCGCTCGGTTCCTCTGGCGGGGCTCATCTGGGCAGGAACGGGCCTCATCGGGATCGCTATCGCCTTCCTCAACGTCCTGGTGCCCTCCCTGGTGAAGCGGGACTTCCCCGGACGGGTCAGTCAGGTGACCGGAAGCTACACGGCAACCCAGGCGGCGGCGGCAGCTTTGGGTGCGGCACTTGTGGTGCCCATCGCCCAAATGCCGCAGGCGGGGTGGAGGGTTGCCCTTGGCATCTGGGCCGGGCTCGCCCTGGTCGCGGTAGCCGCCCTCCTGCCGAACCTGTTGCGGCACGGCAAACGACAGCAGGTACCCGAACCGCACCGAGGGCCGTATCTGTCCCCCTGGAAATCGGTGCTCGGATGGCAGGTCACCTTCTTCATGGGACTGCAATCCGTGGCGTTCTATGTTCTCATGGCCTGGCTCCCCACTATCGAGCAGGACCAGGGAGTATCCGAGGCCGCGGCCGGGACGCACTTGTCGATCTTCCTGCTCGTGAGCGTCGGTGCCAGCCTCGCCACCGGAGCATTGCTCCACAGGTTCGCGGACCAGCGCATGATCGCGTTGACTGCCAGCATCTTGGCCCTCATCACCTATGGAGGCCTGGCTTTTGCGCCAGGGCTGACGATGCTGTGGGTGGTCGCAGGCGCACTTGGCTGCGGGAGCCTGATCGTCATCGCACTGTCGCTGTTCAGCCTCCGCACCAGCCACCATTCCCAGGCGGCGGCGCTTTCGGGCATGGCCCAGTCGATAGGGTACGCGCTGGGAGCGGCCGGCCCGGTGGTCTTCGGCGCGCTCCGGGACTGGAGCGGCGGGTGGACCCTGCCCCTCGTCGCAACCGCGGGCAGCATGGTCCTGCTGTGCTTCACTGCCGTGCTTTCGGGCCGCAACCGGCTGATCCAGGACGTCCGGCCCTAGGCTCCCACCCCGCCGGCTTCCGTCCTACGCGCCGTGTCGGGAGCCGTCGTCTGTCGGTTCGTCCTCCTCAGGCTCGAAGGTGGACGGTTCGTCGGTCGACGTCACGCCGATGCCGTCCTCCGAATCAGGGATTGTGCCCTCGGGCCCCGTTCCCTCGCCCTGCTCATCGTCCCTGGATTTGTCCGGCATATTCATTGGACTTTCCTTCCCTGTTGATTTGATCGTTCACCGATAATTCTAGGCTCCAATGGAAGCAGCCATCCGGACTACACGACGCCCAGCGCGAGCATGGCGTCTGCCACCTTGACGAAACCGCTGATATTCGCACCGGCTACATAGTTGCCCGGCACGCCGTATTCCTCAGCGGTCGCTGCGCACCGGTCGTGAATACCGACCATGATCTCCGTCAGGCGCTGCTCGGTGTGTTCGAAGGCCCAGGAATCACGGCTCGCGTTCTGCTGCATTTCCAGGGCTGACGTCGCAACTCCGCCCGCGTTGGCTGCCTTGCCCGGACCGAAAAGGACGCCGGCCTGCTGGAGGGCCTCGACGGCTGACGGCGTGCACGGCATGTTCGCACCCTCGGCCACCGCAAGCACACCGGAGGTGATGACGGCACTGGCGGCTGGTTCATCCAGTTCGTTCTGGGTTGCGCAGGGCAGCGCGACCGTCGCTCCTGCATCCCAGATCGATCCGTCGGCAACGAAATGGGCGCCGGAACCTCTCCTCTCCGCATACTCCGATATCCTGCCGCGCTCGTTTTCCTTCGCCGAAGTGCTGTGCCTTGGCAATGGCGTGAACAGCGACGTTCCCGGAACCGGACACAATCACCCGCTGGCCCTCGAAATCCAGGCCCCTGGCCCGCAGCATCTCCCTGGCGAACAGTACTGTCCCGTATCCCGTCGCTTCGGGGCGGACAAGCGACCCGCCCCAGCTGACACCCTTGCCGGTGAGCACGCCGGACTCATACCGATTGGTGATTCGTTTGTACTGGCCGAACAGGTAGCCGATTTCCCTTCCGCCGACTCCTATATCGCCAGCCGGCACATCAGTGTACTCGCCGATATGGCGATAGAGCTCGGTCATGAAGGACTGGCAGAACCGCATCACCTCGGCGTCGGACTTGCCCCGGGGGTCGAAGGCCGAACCACCTTTGGCTCCGCCGATCGGCATGCCGGTCAGCGCGTTCTTGAAAGTCTGTTCGAAACCGAGGAACTTCACGATTCCCAGGTACACCGAGGGATGGAAGCGCAACCCGCCCTTATAGGGCCCGAGGGCGGAATTGAATTCGACGCGGAAGCCACGGTTGATCCGGACAGTCCCCGAGTTGTCCACCCACGGGACCCGGAAAATGATCTGCCTCTCCGGTTCGCAGATCCGCTCCAGCACGGCGGCGTCGACGAATTCGGGATGTTTTCTCAGTACCGGCCCCAGCGAATCGAAGACCTCGACCACAGCCTGGTGGAACTCGGTCTCGCCCGGGTTGCGTAGAAACACCTGGTCACGAATTAAAAACAGGGCCGGGTCCAAGAAACTCCTTATCTCAGTCAATGTGCGTTCCGGATCTCCGACTCAGGCTGTCGAAGCGGCTCGTCGTTGTCAAAGTATTCAGCGCCGTGGACCGTGAATTTCCGGGGATTGATTTTCGACGATCCCTCGGTTCCGAACGGGTATTGCAACGGTGGACCACCGTGTACCGTAAATGGCTTTTACCGCAGCCGAGGCATCTCACCGATGTGATGCACCGGCGAGTCTCCTGCCGCATCCGGCCGTTCCCGGCGAAGAAGCGACGGCGTGGCCCGATGCCTTCGAATACACGGACAAGCTCCGTCATCGAAGTTTTCGTGTGGCGGGAATTCGCCGGGGACCATCATTCCTGCCATGGCCACACGGAGACGTGAGCGGTATAGTAAGCATACTGACGAATAGGAAACCGTTTTCGTCATCGCTCGTTCTAGTTGAAGGAGACACTATGAGCACGAAAGTCGAAAAGCGCATCCTGGTGAATGTGCCGGTAAGTACTGTCTACAACCAATGGACCCAGTTCGAGGAATTCCCCCACTTCATGGGCGGGGTGAAAAGCGTAACGCAACTGAGCGATGACCGTCTCGAGTGGGTCGCCGAGCTTGCCGGCGTTCGCCGGCAGTGGGAGGCAAAGATTCTTGAGCAGATCGTGGACCGCAAGGTGGCTTGGGCCGCTACCGAGGGCGCGACAAATGCTGGATCGGTGACTTTCGAAGACTTGGGGGGCGGCCAGACATCGGTGCACCTCACCCTTGAGTATGAGCCCGAGGGCTTGGTGGAAAAGATCGGCGACAAACTTAACGTAGTGGAGAACCAGGCCGAGGGTGACCTGAACCGCTTCAAGGAATTCATCGAGGAAGAAGGCTACGCCTCCGGTGCGTGGCGCGGGTCGATCGGAGGCGCCGCGGTCGGGACGCCGGGCGTCGAGGACGCTGCGGGCTCGCGTGGCGATAAGGGCAAGGCGGGCGTCTCGGGGAAGGTCGCTGCTGGTGTCGGGCTTGCTGCCGCTGCGGCTGCCGTAGGTGTGGCCGCAGCAGCGAAGAAGGACGATCACCCCACGGCGACGGTCGTCCCCGAAACTGTCTCGCCCGTCGCAACACCGCAGACCGGTACGCCGTTGCCTGCCCAAACCCTCGGAGGTGCGGACTCGCTTACGGACCGCCCGATCAGCGATGGAACCGACAGGGACGTGGTCCACCCTTTCGATCAGACCAACGGCCTGACCGATCTTGACGGTGATTCGGACGGAACCGCGGAGAGCGATACGAGAAGCGCCGCAGAACGTGGGAATAAGCCCCTGCTATAACCAACAGGAGCCTCAGGCTCCGCGTTGGTAGCTGCGGAACGCGGGGAGGAACCCACGACTCGTCGGAGTCGTGGGTTCCTCCCTTTCTGCCCTGTGAGCGAATCGATCACTACTCGAACTGCACGGCCGAGACAGGTATTGACTACTCTTGTTGCGCCCGTTGCCGTCGAACAGAGTTGAGAAGTCACAGATGTGACCTATGAGCTTGTGAAAGTGGTGTGCTATGGGCGAGGACATGATGGCAGGGCCCTTCTATACCGTCTCCGAGGTGGCCGCAACGATGCGGGTATCGAGGATGACGGTGTACCGGCTCGTGCAGTCAGGTGCGATCAGCGGCATCCGTTTCGGTCGCTCATACCGGGTGCCGGAAGCGGCTGTGAAGCAATACCTTGACTCCGTCAACCCCGGGCAGCGGTCCGCCGGGTGACAACAACCACGAGGCCGACCCGAGCACCCTCTCCGCCACGGGTGCAGTCGGCCCGGGTGTTGTTCAGAGCCGTTCGGCATCTCGGGAACAAGGGGCCCGCATCCCATAGCGACGCCCGTGCCCTCCTTCTGACAACCACGCTGGCGTTGGTCGCCATCGGGCTGATGATGGTTCTCTCGGCGTCCTCTTTCGAGCTTGCAGCCCAGGGAAAGTCCCCTTACGGGACCTTCTACAAGCAGGGCTTATGGGTCGGGATCGGACTCGCCGTCCTGGTGGTCTTCTCACGCCTGCCCGTGCGCCTGTTCAGAAGGTACGCCGGGTTGATCCTCATCGGATCCTTTGTGCTGACGTTGCTGGTCTTCACGCCACTGGGGATTGAAGTCAACGGAAACAGGAACTGGATCGGAATCGGACCGATCACCGTACAGCCGTCAGAGTTTCTCAAACTGAGCATCATCATCTGGGGAGCCAACGTCCTTGCGCGGCGAACGCAGTCTTCCCGGAATCTCAGGCCATTCCTCTTCCCGGTCCTCCCGGTGTCGTTGGCCGCCGTTGCGCTGGTGCTGGCCGGGAAGGACCTGGGGACGGCAGCGATCCTCGTGCTCATCATCGCCGGGCTGTTCTTCTTCGCAGGAGCCAGCCTGAAAGTATTCGGGGCCGGTCTCGCGGTGTTCGCGCTGGCGGCATTCGCTGCCGTGGTCTCCAGCTCCAACCGGACGAGCCGCATTTCTGCGTGGCTGGACCCTTCCAGTGCCGGAACAGCGGAAGGGCTCGGGTATCAGGGAGTCCAGGCAACGTACGGCCTTGCCGGAGGCGGCATGTTCGGCGTCGGAATGGGCCAGAGCAGGCAGAAGGTCCACTGGATACCGGAGGCTCACAACGACTTCATCTTCGCTGTCCTGGGCGAGGAGCTCGGGTTCGTCGGGGCCGCCGTAATGCTCATTCTGTTCGCCACGCTTGCTTTCGCGATCTACCGTGTCGCCACGCGGTCCGGCGAACTGCATGTGACCCTGATCTGCGGCGGAGCCCTTGTCTGGATTCTGGGACAGGCCGTCCTCAATATCAGCGTCGTCACCGGACTGGTTCCGGTGGTGGGAGTGCCGCTGCCGTTCATCTCCTACGGCGGATCATCGATGATCTCGCTTCTGGCGCTGACAGGGGTCCTTCTCTCATGCTCCCGGCATTCAGAGCGCATGGCGACCAACTGACAACCCGTGCAACAGTGCGGACCGTGGTCCATGGCGGTAGCCCGGTACGGGCTTCAGCGGTCGAGGGGCGACATGTCCGCGTACCGGTCTCCCACCGGAGCCGCGACACTATCGAGTGCTGCGAGTTGCTCACTACTGAGTTCGAGTGAATCGGCGGCGACATTCTCCTCGAGGTACCGGATCTGTTTGGTTCCGGGGATCGGCGCAATGTCGTTCCCCTGGGCCAGGAGCCAGGCCAATGCCACCTGTCCCGGCTTTGCGCCCAGCTGACCGGCGACAGCGTCGACCTGCTCCACGATCCGGATGTTCGCCTGCAGGTTCTCGCCGGCGAAGCGGGGGTTGTTGCGGCGGAACTCCGACTCGTCAAGCTGGTCAACCGATCGGATGGTTCCGATGAGGAACCCCCGGCCCAGGGGGGAGTAGGGCACGAAACCGATGCCCAGCTCGCGTACGAGCGGAAGGATTTCCCGCTCAGGATCCCGGGACCACAGCGAGTATTCGGTTTGCAGCGCTGTCACTGGATGAACGGCATGCGCCCGCCGAATCGTGGCGGGGGCGGCTTCCGAAAGACCGATATGCCGAATCTTCCCTTCCTGCACCAGTTCGCTGAGTGCGCCCATGGTCTCCTCCACGGGAACCTCCGGATCCATGCGGTGCTGGTAGTAAAGATCGATGTAGTCGGTGCGCAACCGCCGAAGGGAGCCCTCCACAGCTAAGCGCACGTTCTCGGCACTGCCATCAAGTCCCATCGCATCATCCGCCGTGTGCCTGATGGTGCCGAACTTCGTAGCGATCACGACGTCGTTGCGTCTGCCGACGAAAGCCCGGCCGAGGAGTTCCTCGTTGGCATACGGTCCGTACATCTCGGCCGTGTCGAAGAAGGTGACGCCGAGCTCACACGCCCGGTGGATCGTGGCGACTGCCCCGGAATCGTCCCGGCCGCTTCCCGTCCCACCGATGGAATTCCTTTCCTTCCTCCGAGGTTTGAGGGAGTATGCCTTTCTCCGTCAGGTTCTCAATCCTCGATCGTGCCAACTCCCGGGCAGGAATTTCCGAAGCGGAAGCGCTGGGCGGGGTAGTGGAGCGGGCAGGGCGGGCCGAGGCCCTGGGTTACCACCGCTTCTGGGTGGCGGAACATCATGGAGTGCCAGGGATCGCAGGCTCCGCACCCGCCGTCCTGATGGCGGCGATCGCGGCCCGGACCGGGACGATCCGGGTGGGTTCGGGAGGAATCATGCTGCCGAATCATCCGCCGCTGGTGGTCGCCGAGCAGGTGGCCACCCTCGCGGCGCTTCATCCCGGACGCATCGACCTGGGCGTGGGACGCTCGGTGGGGTTCACTCCCGCCGTCCGGGACGCGCTTCGCAGTGGTAAGGAGGGGCCGAACCGGTTCGAAGCCGATGTGATCGAACTGCTCGCCTACCTCTCGGGTTCGGCAGCCATCACTGCACGCCCGCAGGATTCCTCCAGGACGCCGGTTTTCGTTCTCGCCACCGGCGCAGGAGTCGGAATTGCTGCGAGAGCCGGGCTCGGCGTCGTCCTGGGCGGACCGGCGCTCTTCCGAAGGAGCTCCGACGGGGAAATTCCGGCGATCGCGCAATATCGCGCGCAGTTCCGGCCATCGGCGTGGCGGGATGAGCCATTTGTGATGGTCTCGGTGAACGTCGCCGTCGCACGCGCCTCTGACGCCGCACGGGAGCAGCTCCTGCCCGAAGCCCGTGCTCTGGCCGTCTCCCGGACGAGGGGTGAGTTTCCTCCCCTGGAACCGATGGGGGCTGCGGCCTACGCTGCAGTTCCGGCCCGGGAGAAAAAGCTGATGGACGACTTTCTTGCCACTTCGATCTACGGCACTGTTCCGGAGGTCGACAGAAGGCTGGCGCAGCTGCTGTCGGACACCAGGGCTGATGAAGTGCTGGTCAGCGGCGGAGCCTTCGACGGAGAAGCTCAGGCTGAATCGGACGAGCTTCTCACTGACCTGTTCCAGTAGCGGGCAGGACGGGCGTCGGGGAATGCTAGAATAGAGAGACTTGCCTGCGCACGTGCCGGATTCCATCGGTTGCCTGACGCACGGCATGCGTCGATGAACGCTTTCTTTTGTCCCGCAAATGCTCCGGACGGAGCGCGGTGGACACTGTCTGACTTTTCTTCGGCGAACCCCTGTGCCAACCGGCGCCGGGGAAGATGAGAAGAAAGTTCGTGCTAACTACATGACTACTTTTGCTGCCCTCGGTGTGCCCAAAGCGCTGGTCGAAAACCTCTCTGCCCAGGGAATCACCGAACCATTTCCCATCCAGGTCAAGAGCCTGCCCGATACCCTCGCCGGACGCGACGTCCTGGGCCGTGGCCGCACGGGTTCAGGAAAAACCCTGGCGTTCGCGCTGCCCATGGTTGCCCGGCTGTCCGAGCAGGAAGCGGCCTACCGCCGCAAGCCGGGCCGACCGCTGGCCCTGGTGCTCGCTCCCACCCGCGAACTGGCTACGCAGATCAACAACACGATCGAGCCCCTTGCCAATGTGCTCGGGCTCAATACCACCGTCATCTACGGCGGCGTGTCCCAGCAGCGCCAGGAGAAGGCACTTCGCGCAGGCGTCGATATCGTCATCGCCTGCCCCGGTCGCCTCGAGGACCTCATGCGCCAGAAGCTGATTTCACTCGAATCGGTCGAGATCACGGTGCTGGACGAAGCGGACCACATGGCCGACCTCGGTTTCCTTCCCGTGGTCAAGAAGCTCATGGACACCACTCCCGCCGAAGGGCAGCGGCTGCTGTTCTCCGCGACGCTGGACAACGGCGTGGACAAGCTCGTGAACCGCTACCTGACCAAGCCGGTGACCCACTCCGTGGATGACCCCCAGGCTGCAGTGACTACCATGGAGCACCACGTTCTGCTCATCGGTGACCAGACGCAGAAAAAGCAGCTGATCGTCCAGCTGGCATCGGGAACCGGCCGCCGCCTGCTGTTCATGCGTACCAAGCACCACGCCCGGAAGCTGGCCAAGACCCTGACCGACGCCGGCATCCCCGCCGTCGACCTCCACGGAAACCTGTCGCAGAATGCCCGCGACCGGAACCTCGCCGAATTCTCCAGCGGGGATGTGCGCGTACTGGTGGCTACGGACGTCGCGGCCCGCGGTGTCCACGTGGACGACGTCGAGCTCGTGGTCCACGTCGACCCGCCCACGGAGCACAAGGCATACCTGCACCGCTCAGGACGTACGGCGCGCGCCGGATCCTCCGGAACCGTCGTGACGATCACCCTTCCCGAGCAGAAATCCGAAGTGCAGAAGCTGATGCGTGCTGCGGGCGTCGACGTGGCGTTCGAAAACGTGAAGGCGACTTCACCACTGGTGGGCAAGCTCATCGGTGACGTCGCCGAGAAGATCGATCCGCGCACTCGTGCGGCGCTGCTCGCACAGCGTGAAACCCAGCGCGGAGACGGTACCTCCACCGGGGCCAACGCCGAGCGCAAGCGTGCGCGTCGTGGTGCCGCAGCGCCGGCGCCGGGCGGTCGTGGAGGCCGCGGCGGTCGTGGCCGCGTGGCTGCGGAAGCGCCCTCGGGCAACCGCTCCGAGCGTCGCAAGGACCAGCCCCAGGCACCGAGGTTCGGGTCGGATGCAAACGGAGGAGCCGGTGCCAGCCGTCGTCGTCCGTCGGAGTCAGGGACCTCGTCCGAGAACGGCGCAGCCCGCACCCGCAGGCCGGCGACGGGCCAGCGCGCCGGTGATGTCGCCCCGAGGCGTCCGGCAACAGCAGGCAGTGGCCAGGCAGCAGGCGGGCAGCGCGCCCACGGTGCGCCTTCGGCCGGCCGTTCGGATGCTGCACGGCGTCCCAGCGGGTCACGCCGTGCAACAGCACCGGCGTCGAACGACCGCCGCACGCGCTAGCCGGAACCAGTACCGCTGGACAAGCGCTCCTTCCCTTCGGGGGAGGGGCGCTTTTTCGTTATACCCGGCAGGCCGCTGCTTTCTGGGGAAGAATGAAGGGCATGAACGCTCTCCTGAATGTCATCTGGCTGCTGTTCGGCGGAATCTGGCTGGCCCTCGGCTATTTCGTGGCGGGAATCCTCTGCTGCTTGCTGATCGTCACCATCCCCTTCGGAATTGCTTCCTTCCGCATCGGCGCCTACGCGCTGTGGCCCTTCGGGCGAAGCGTGGTGGACCGCGGAGGCAAGACGTATCTGTTCTCGACGCTGGGGAACGTCATCTGGGTCCTGGTGGCGGGAATCTGGATCGCCATCGGGCACATTGTCACTGCCATTCCCATGTTCGTCAGCATCATCGGGATCCCCCTGGGAATAGCCAACCTCAAGCTCATCCCGGTGTCCCTGATGCCGCTTGGCAAGGAAATTGTGCCCTCCGGCAGCATGCGCCTTTCGTATTACCGGTAACTCCTTCTCCAGATGAGCACGACGCCCGCCCTGGCCGCAGGAGCCGCCCGGGGGAAGCTGATCCCTGAACGCTCGCGGTTCTAGCCGATCAGGTCCAGGCCGCCTGGGCTGGCGGCAGAAATTCAATAGGGCCGCAACAGGGAGTCCGATCGTCCTGGCTTGCGGGGAGTGTGGCCGTTGCAAGCGCCGGGAGGAGCAGGAAGGCGAGGGCAGTTTTGTTGGGCATGGCCATGCTGCGGTGCTGTGAAGGCATGGAAGGCTCGCTCGTTGTGCACCGTCGTCGTTGAGGAATTCGTCAGTGGCAGCAGGTGCAACCGGGCTCTGCCGCCGCTTCCCATCCTTCGTTGGTATCGGCGTCGTCCAGTGGGCTCGCGCAGCAGGCGTCGCCCTTCCAGGCTTCCCGGCCTTCCTTGATGGCCCAGCCGGCGATGACCAGTGCAGCGATCGGGTCGGCCCACGGCCATCCGAGAAGACTGTTCAGCAGGAGCCCAAGCAGCAGTACCCCGGAGAGGTAGGAGCACAGCAGGGTCTGTTTCGAATCGGCCACCGCTGAACGTGATCCCAATTCACTGCCGGCACGGCGCTGGGTTATTGAGAGCACAGGCATGATGACCAGGCTGACGGAGGCCAGGACAATGCCCACCGTCGAGTGCTCGGCCTCTCCACCGGCTATCAACGCTCGGATCGCATCGATACCAACGAACGCGGCCAAACCAAAAAAGGAGAACGCGATGAACCGCAGGGCAGTCTTCTCCCGCGCTTCAGGGTTCCGCCCGGCGAACTGCCACGCCACGGCCACCGCGGAAGTCACCTCAATTATCGAGTCGAGGCCGAACGCGATCAGTGCGCTCGAGGACGCCACTGTTCCAGCGGTGATAGCCACCACAGCCTCGATGATGTTGTAGGTGATCGTCGCTGCAACGAGGAGGCGGATACGACGTGAGAGTACTGCCCGGCGGGCCGCATCGGGACGGTTGATAGTGGAGGGTTTCAGCAGGCTCATCAGCAACACCCTTTCCTGGCACTGTCGGCACAATGCTCCGGGTCGGTGATCAGCACCACGGCCAGCAGTTCGGTGAGCGCGCTGCACAATTTCGGATCCGCCAGTTCATATCGGGTCCGGCGCCCCTCCGGAACGGCCACCACCAGTCCGCACCCGCGTAAGCAGGCCAGGTGGTTGGATAGTTTCTGGCGGCTCACTCCCAGCATGTCGGCCAAATCGCTGGGGTAGGCCGGAGCGTCCCGGAGCGAGAGCAGAACCCTGGACCGGGTCGGATCGGAAAGGGCATGACCGAACCTGGACAGTACCGATGAATGCGTAAGGGTCTCCACCTGTCAATTGTACAGATTTCCTTGAATCGACAACGAGCTGCATGACGACCACAGCTGATCGTCATGTCCTGTCGGCACCGATGCTCGGCCCACCCGGCTGCCGAAGGTTTCTCCGCTGGCGGGAAAGACACTGATGCAGCCTCAGGAAATGAGCTGCTCCGGCACGTCAGGAGATTGCCGGCTCAGAGAAGTCCGTGATCGCTTTGTTGCTGGAATGGTCGGAACTGTACGGCGCGCGGTACAGGGTACGGGGGGTGACGTCCAGGATGTCGTCGATGAGTTCGTTCACAGCCTGTGACACGCAGTTCCGCTCGTCCATGGGAAGAGCCACCATTCCGTGCAGATAGGCATCGACCTCAGTCTCTCCGATTCCGCCGCCCATGTTCAGGTAGTGAAGCCACACTTCGTCAACACTCAGGCCGGCGAAGGTCAGGGCGCCAAGGGTTTGTTCGTGCTGCATGTTCACTTCCCTGGGAAAGGGGCCATGGCGGGTCGCTAGCGTGACCTCTGTTCCAAGGATGGGCTTCCGCCCTCAAGTGCCGCTTGCAGGGAAGCTCTGTTTTTCATCAAGATGCTCGGCATGCAGAACGCCCGGCCGGAATCGTCCGGCCGGGCGCCTGCGTCAGTTCTGATCGGCGGGCCGGGTAAGTGCCCCGAAAAGCGGGCCTTGCCCGACCTTCAGCGGGTCAGGAATCCGCTCCCGCAGCGGGACTACCGCCATGCGGGGCTGCCGCGGTGGATGAACCGGGCGTCGCGCCGCGCCGGGTGGGATCAGCATTCCGAAGGGCGTCGCCCAACAACGCAATGATGTCGAGGCCGGTGGTGTCCTTGATCATCTGTGTGGTCTGATGCACGCCGCTCGAGACGTTCTTGCTCAACTGGCTGGCGCCGTCGTTCGAGACCACCGTCATGTTCTTGATCGCGGACATGGGTGCCGCGACCTCGCGGGCCATCGCGGGAAGCACCTCAAGGACCTTGCTGAGGATCGCGGCCTGGTTGAACTTCTGGTAGGCCTCGGCCTGGGCTGCGATACCGGCGGCCTCCGCCTTGCCTTTGGCCTCGGTTGAACCGGCCTCGGCGCTACCGCGCGAACTGATGACGGCTGCGTCAGCGCGGCCCTTGGCCTCATTGATGGCAGCTTCCGCGTTACCGCGTGCCGTGTTCGCCGCGGCGTCGGCCTCAGCCCCCACCCGGTCACCCTCGGCACTCAGCTTCCGCTTGGCAAGCTCAACCCGTGCTTCGATCTCGGTGGCCTCGGAGGCTCGCCGTCGTTCCTCGAGCTTCGCGTCGGCCTGCTGGATCAGCCGGTACTTCTCAGCATCGGCCGGCTTGCGGACCTCGGTGTCGAGCTCCCGTTCGCGCAACTCGGCGCGCCGCTGGGCGACCTGCTGCTCACGGATGATGACCTGCTCGTTCTGCTCGGCCTGGGCCAGCGGACCTGAGGCGTCGGCCCGTGCCTGACGGGCGTCGGCCTCCTCCTTCAGTTCGGCCCTTCGGATGATCAGTTGCTGCTGGGCGAGCGCAACCTGCTCGTCGGAGATTGCGCGAGCCTGCTCGGATTCCTGGACCGAGCGGGCTTCGGCGATCTTCGCGTTCCGCTCGGCGAGCGCCGCTTCAGGTCGGCCGAGGTTCTTCAGGTAGCCCGAATCGTCATCGACGGACTGGATCTGGAAGGTGTCGATCTCCAGGCCCTGGTTGTGCATGGAGTGCTCGGCTTCCTCCTTGACGCTCTTGGCGAAGGTGGCGCGGTCGCGGATGATCGACTCGACCGTCAGGGTACCCACGATCGAGCGCAGTGAACCGGACAGCGTCTCCTGCGTGTAGTGGTCGATGGCGTCCTGCTGATTGAGGAATCGCTGTGCGGCCTTGCGTACGGAGTCGGCGTCGCCCCCGACCTTCACCTGTGCCACTCCGGTGAGATGCAGCTTGATGCCGTTGAGGGAGATGCCCTCGATCTTCAGTGAGACCTGCCGGGACGCGAGGGACAGTGGATAGGCCCGCTGCGAGAACGGGTTGATGAATACGCGACCAAAAACCACGCGCTGGCTGTCAGGATCCGGCTGACCCTTGCTGTCACGCGACGAGATGATGAGGGCCTGGTCGGGACTGGCGATATGGAGGGCCATCTTCGCGAGAATCGCGATGACGACGAGGAGAATGAGAAGAACGATTGCACCTATGACGAACGGTACGAAGGAAAAATCCACTACAACCCTTTCTACGGGCTTACCGGGATGAACGAAACAACATCCGCGTGCGGATGCAGGCCTGTCGATGTCACGCCGTGGTGGAACCCCCAAGTCTCCCGGTGTTGAGCTGCTGGCAGCTTCTGCTGGCAAATCCTAGGGCACGAGCCCTCGCAGGAAGGCTTCCATCAGCGGTCCGCCGGAGGTCGAACCCAGTTCTCCCTCCTCGACGAAGACGGCCACCGCGAGGTCGCCCTGCAGCGCGACGATCCAGGCGTGAGTGCGTGGTGGGTCCTCGCTGCCGAACTCGGCCGTCCCGGTTTTGGCAAGGACGGGGTCCCCTGGGACGTCGCCGAGGAGCTGTGCGCCTCCCTCGGTGACGACGGCGCGCATCAGGGTCCGGAGCGTCTCGGCTTCCTCAGGCGTGAGTGCGCTGGGAGCCGTGGCGTCGCCCTGGTCCGCGGTGCCCGAGGGGGACGAGGGCGACGACGGCGGCTGTCCGGCGTCCTGCCCCTGTGCCAGTAGCGTCGGGGTGATCCGCGCGCCGTTGCCGACGCTGGCGGTCATGGTGGCCAGAGCGAGCGGTGAGACCAGCACCTCTCCCTGGCCGATCAGAGCGGCGGCGTGCGCGGTGCCCTCTGCCTCCTCGGGTACCGAACCGAAGAAGGCAGGGAGCCCGATGGTCGATTCGACGCCGACGCCGAGGTCGGCCGCTGCCGCGGCGAGTTCCGGCTGGGACACGATGTCGCGGTTCGAGATGAAGCCGGTGTTGCAGGACTGCGCAAAGGTCTGGAGCAGCGGGATCGTTCCCACGAATTGCGCCGGATACGTGCTGGCATTCTTGAAGGTGCGGCCCTCGACGTCGAGCTCGGCGGGACACTCCGTCGGGGTGTCGGGGGTGAAGCCCTCGCGGAGCAGCGCCAGGCTCGTGGCGACCTTGAAGGTGGATCCCGGCGGGTACTGTCCGAGGAGCGCGGTCTGCAGGCCGTTACTGCCCGGGCCGTTGGCCACCGTGAGGATTTCACCCGAGCTGGGACGGACAGCCACGATCGACGACGCCGACGGTTCCTCCGCCAGGACCTGCTCGGCCAACGCCTGCATTGCGGTATCCAGCGTGATGGCGAGCGGGGTGCCGGCCACCGGCGCCTTCTCGAAGAGCTGCCGGGGCCCAGCTCCATCGCTGGACACTGAGGTGATTTCGAGGCCGGGCGTTCCCGAGAGCTGGTCGTCGTGCTGCAGTTGAAGGCCCGACAATCCGGTGATGTCTCCAGCGGCAAGGGTCCCGCCTGACTGCTCGATGAGTTCGGCGCTCGGTTGACCCACGGATCCCAGGAGTTCCCGTGCGAAGGTGCGGGTGGGTGCCAGCGCAAGGGTGTCGGCCTGCACAATGGCTCCGGGAATGGCCCCGATCTGCTCGTCGGTGACGGTGCGGGAGGCGTCATCGCGGAGCACGATGGCCTCCACGAAGGCTTCGGAGCCCGCGGCGGCAACCTGTTCGGTGTACGCGGCGGGGTCGATGTCCAGGAGTTCCGCGAGGGCGGAGGCCGCTGCCGGCTGCTCCGCCTCCAAAATCTGCATCTTGTCGATACCCACCCGGACCACGGGCCGTTCCGTCACGATGACTTCACCGTCGGCACTGGTGATTCCGGCCCGCTCCGGCTGGATCTCGGTTTTCTCGAGGCGCTCGTCAACCCTCATCTCCGGCACGAAGAGTGAGGGGTCCCAGATCGCCTGCCACTCGTCCTCCGCACGGGTGAGGTTCGCCGTCGTCGAGTATGTCCAGTCGGTATCGGAGGCATCGACATCCCAGGTGTAGTCCAGCTGGGCCGAGGCGGCGTCGTCGCCCGTGGACTCCACCGATGCCACGGTGACCTCCGGGGCGAGGGGGGCCAGCGCTTCGGTGATCGCGCCAAGGTCGGTGGTGACATCCTGGGCTTCCACCGTGGTGAAGGCGGAGTCGGAGACATCGAGCTCTGCGAGCCCGGCGGCGAGTTCCTGGGCGGCATCCTCGGCCGAGGGTCCGCTGTCGGTGCAGGCCGAGAGAGTGACGGCGAGAACGGCAGTGGTCAGGACGGCGTTGAAGCGGTAAAGATTCCCCATCTGGCCATTATGGCCGATGGGGAACCTTCTGCTCCGCATGCCGGTTCGCGGATGTTGCAGGCGAAGCCGAACCGGTCAGCCCGCCGCTGAACTTCCCGCAGAGCTGATGGCGCTGGTTCGGCGAGCGGCGGCGCGGTCCGCCTTGACGAGGTCGGCGCACCGCTCGCCGATCATCATGGTGGTGATGTTCGGGTTGACGGTGGTGAGCTCGGGCATCACCGAGGCGTCCGCGACGCGGAGTCCGCGGATCCCTTTGACACGCAGCTGCGGATCAAGTGGCGACATCGGGTCGTCCGGCGAGCCCATGCGCACGGTGCCCGCCGGGTGGTACACCGTGTTGTGGGTCCGCCGGATGTAGTCCTGGAGCTGCTCG
The DNA here is from genome assembly GCF_015751955.1 of Arthrobacter sp. CAN_A214. NCBI lineage: Bacteria > Bacillati > Actinomycetota > Actinomycetes > Micrococcales > Micrococcaceae > Arthrobacter > Arthrobacter sp. CAN_A214. The sequence goes on along the minus strand of NZ_JADOUU010000011.1, from coordinate 76,560 downwards.
TCGGTCTGGATGTCCTTCCCCGGGTACAGTTCCTCGCCCGCCCATTCCGCCATGGCGGGCTGGGCCACGATCTCGCGGGCCTTCCGGATCCCGGCGATCATCACGCGCATGTCGTGGGGATCGGTGAAGTACCGCGGATCCACCATGGGCTTGTCGCGGAAGTCCCGGCTCCGGAGCTTCACGCTTCCGCGTGACCGTGCGTGGGTGACGTTGGGGGTGAGGCAGAAACCGTTGTCCGTGGTCGGATAGCCCTGCCGGAGGGTGTGCATGTCGAACGGCACCGAGCCGTAATGGAACATCAGGTCGGGGCGGTCCAGCCCCTCCTCGGTGGTGGTGAAGATCCCGATCTCCCACCACTGGGTGGAGGTCTCCGTCATCGGTTTCTTGGACTCCCACTGGATCACGCCTTCGGGGTGGTCCTGCAGATGCTCGCCCACACCGGGGGAGTCCACCCGCACTTCGACGCCGCGCTCGGTGAGGTGTTCTGCCGGACCGATCCCGGAGAGCATCAGCAGCTTCGGCGAATCGATCGCTCCGGCCGAGACGATCACTTCCAGGCGTGCCGTCAGCGCGCGGGTCCGCCCGAAGGCACCATCGACGACGTCGACACCGGTACACCGGTGGTCGGCGTCGATCCGCAGGTTCCGCGCCCGCAGGTCGGTCAGCAGCGTGAAGTTGGGGCGGTCCAGGATCGGGTGGATGTAGGACACCGACGACGACGCCCGGGTGCCGTCCGCCTGCCGGTTGACCTGGAACAGGCCCGCCCCATTGATGATGGTTTCGCCGGTGTTGAATTTGGCATTGGGGATGCCGGCCTGCGCGCAGGCTTCGAGGAGGGCGCGGCCTGACGGGTCATGCGCTGGGATGTTCATGAGGTGCACGGGCCCACTGTCGCCGTGGTGGCGTGCGTCAGGGCCGGCGTCCTCATTGGTCTCCAGCCGCTGGTACAGCGCATAGGCGGTGTCGGAGTTCCACCCGGTCGCCCCGAATTCGCGCTCCCACTGGTCGATGTCCTCGCGGGGAGCCCAGAAGGCGATACACGAATTGTGGCTCGAGCAGCCGCCCAGAACCTTCGCCCGGGCATGGCGCATGAAGGAGTTGCCGTTCTCCTGCGGTTCGATGGGGTAATCCCAGTCGTACCCCGATTCCAGCAGCTCCATCCAGCGATCCAGCCGGAGGATGACGTCGGAGCCGCGGTCGTCGGGGCCCGCCTCGACGAGTGCGACCTCCACCTCTGGGTCCTCGCTGAGGCGCGCCGCGACCGCGGCTCCTGCCGAGCCTCCACCGACGACGATGTAGTCGAATTCCGATTCCTGCAGCCCACTCATGCCGATTCCTCCTGGACGCGCGCCTCGAACCAGCCGGTGACCGCGGGATCGATGTTGTGGTAGATGTGCTTGGCTTCCTGGTATTCAGCGAATCCGGTAGGCCCTAGTTCGCGACCCATGCCGGAATGGCCGAAACCGCCCCATTCCGCCTGCGGGAGGTACGGGTGGAAGTCGTTGATCCAGATGGTGCCGTGTCTCAGGCGCGCAGCGACGCGCTGGCCCTTGCCGGCATCCTGCGACCAGACTGCTCCTGCGAGACCGTACAGCGTGTCGTTGCCGAGCTCCACCGCCTCGTCCTCGCCGTTGAAGGTCTCCACGGTCACCACCGGCCCGAAGGCTTCATCGACGAGTACCGACGACCCGCGCGTCACCTGGTCCAGCACGGTGGGCGTGTAATAGAAGCCCTTCTCGAGTTCCCCCTCGCCCCAGGTTCCACCGCAGCGCAGCCGCGCACCCTCCTCGAGGCCCTTCTGGACGTAGGCGGTCACCTTGTCGCGGTGGGCGGCCGAGATGAGCGGTCCCGTTTCGGCCTTTTCGTCGAACGGCCCGCCGAGACGGATCTCCCGGGTGCGCCGGACCAGCTCGTCGACGAATCGCTCGGCGATGGGTTCCTCGACGAGGAGCCGGGCTCCGGCGGAGCACACCTGGCCTGAGTGGACGAAGGCGGCATTGAGGGCGTTGTCGAGGGCGGCGTCGAAATCGGCATCGGCGAACACGATGTTCGGGTTCTTGCCGCCCAGTTCCAGGGCCACTTTCTTGATGGTGCCCGACGCTGCGGCAGCAATCCGCTTGCCGGTCTCCAGGCCGCCCGTGAAGGACACCATGTCGACGTCGGGGTGCTCTGACAGGGGAGCGCCGACGACGGCGCCGGCACCCAGCACGAGGTTGGCGACGCCCTTGGGAAGGCCCAGGGAGTCGAGGAGGTCCATCATCAGGATGGACGTGTGCGGGGTCAGTTCGCTGGGCTTCAGGATGAAGGAGCACCCCGCGCCGAGGGCCGGTGCGATCTTCCAGGCGGACTGCAGCAGGGGGTAGTTCCAAGGGGAGATGAGCCCGCACACCCCCACGGGTTCGTAGGCGATCCGGCTCACCACGCTGTTGTTGCCGGCATCGACCATGCGTCCGGCGTCCTGCCCGGCCAGCTTGCCGAAGTAGGCGAAGCAGTCGGCGATGTCGTCCATGTCGATTTCGCTCTCGACCAGGCGCTTGCCGGTGTCCAGGGTCTCGGCCCGGGCGAACTCGTCCTTACGGACGCGCAGTTCGGCTGCCACCCGGAGGAGGAAGTCGCCGCGCTGAGGTGCGGGCACTGAAGCCCACTCGCCGGAGTCGAAGGACTTCCGGGCTGCCGCGATGGCAAGCTCCGCGTCTTCCCTGGTGCCCTCGGACACGTCGCCGACGAATTCACCGTCGGCCGGGCAACGGATGGCGCGGGTGCCGCCGTCGGATGCCGGCACCCATGCGCCGCCGATGAACAGTGTGGCTGTACTCACTTGGTTTCCTCCTGGTGTGGAAAGTCTGACGCCCAGTTGTCCTTGGCGCTCTGGTCCTCGCCGAGGGCCGTATTGCCGGGAAGGGCGCGGTTGAGGTGCAGGAACTCGAGGTGTGTCTCGTAGTGGTCCAGCACGTCGGTGATGACCTGCTCGGTGGTGTAGCCCGTGACGTCGTAGCTGTGGCTGCCCTCGAGGGAAAAGACCTCCATCCGGTAGTACTTCGCATCCACCGCCGCGTTATTGGTTGCGAAGGACGGCGTGTCGTACTGCACGGGATAGATCTGGTATTTGAAGGGCCGCTCATCGCCAAGGCTCACCTGCAGGTCGAGGTGACGGATGCCGCACGCCTCCACGGTTCCGCTGGTGAGGACCACGTCGGCTCTCTGTGCCACGAGTTCGTCACGGACTTCCTGCAGCGCGGGCTGCGCCACGGTGTCGATGAAGTGGTTGGCCTGGGTAGGCCCGGGATAGGACATGGCGCGGGTGAGGCGCTGCCGCCAGTTCCGCCCGCCCCGGCCTTCGGCCGCGCGCCCGGAGATGATGCCGGGCAGGCTGGCCCGGTAGCTGTCGATCAGCGAATTCTCCACGCGGAGGGCCTTGTAGAGCCCCAGCATGATGAACAGCAACAGGACCGACAGGGGAAGTCCCATGATGATGGTCGCATTCTGCAGGGTCGGAACGCCGCCGACCGTCAGCATGGCCAGGGTCAGGAGGCCGGTGGCCACCGCCCAGAAGATGCGGAGCCACTTGGGGCCGTCGGAGTCGGCGTCCTTCAGGCGGGACGTGAAGTTGGACATCACGAGTGCGCCGGAATCGGCCGAAGTGACGTAGAACAGCAGGCCGGTGAATGTTGCGACTGCTGCCAGCAGCGGAGCGGCAGGGTACTGCTCCAGCAGCCCGTAGAACGCACGCTCCGGTTGGTTCATCGCGGTCTCCCCGAAGTCCGCGTTGCCACCCATGACGAGGTCGAGGGCACTGTTCCCGAAGACGGAGATCCAGAGCAGGATGAAGGCGAAGGGAACGATCATGGTGCCGAGGACGAACTGGCGGATGGTCCGTCCGCGGGAGATCCGTGCCAGGAACAGTCCGACGAACGGTGCCCAGGCAATCCACCAGGCCCAGAAGAACAGGGTCCAGCCGCTGAGCCAGGCATCGGGACGGTCATAGGCGAAGGTATCGAGCGTCATGCCCGGGAAACGGCTGAGGACGTCACCGGTGTTCTGGATGATGCCGTCCAGCAGAAAACTCGTCTTGCCGCTGATCAGGACGAACAGCATCAGGCCGAGGGCGAGGATGACGTTGAGCTCCGCGAGCCGCCGGATGCCCTTCTCCACGCCGGAGACCACCGATGCGGTGGCCATGACCACGGCCACGACGATGAGGCCGGTCTGCACGGCAAGGTTTTCGGGCAGCCCGAACATGAACGTGAGGCCGTAGTTGAGCTGGACCACGCCGATGCCGAGGGAGGTCGCAATGCCGAAGATGGTTCCGAGGAGGGCCGCGATGTCCACGGCATCACCGAGGCCGCCGTCGACTTTCCTGCCGAAGATGGGGTAGAGCGCGCTGCGGATGCTGAGGGGAAGGTTCTGGCGGTAGGCGAAGTAGCCGAGGGCAAGGCCCATCAGTGCGTACAGCGCCCAGCCGGTGATGCCGTAGTGGAAGAGTGTGAGGACCATCGCCTGGCGGGCCGCCTCGGTGGTTTCCCCCTCACCCTGGGGCGGAGCGAGGTACTGGGTGATGGGTTCCGATACCGAGAAGAACATCAGGTCGATGCCGATGCCCGCCGCGAAGAGCATCGACGCCCAGGTGAACATACTGAACTGCGGTTTGGAGTGGTCGGGACCGAGCTTGGTCTTGCCGACCCTGGTCAGCGCCACGACCAGGACGAAGATCACCACCACGGTGACGATGAGGAAGTAGTACCAGCCCAGATTGGTGGACACCCACCCGACCATCGCGCCGATCACGGCCGCGGCACTCTCGGGTGACACGATGGCCCATAGGGTGATGGCGAGGATGCCGGCCGCGGAACCGATGAAGACCGTCTTGTTGACCTCGGTCTTTTCAGGGCTGCTCTCGGTGCCCGGCGGTGCTTTCGTTGATGAACTCATGTCTTCCCTCGAGTTGATTGAAGCCACGCTGAACAACCCCCAACGGTGCAGCACGGCAGGACTTTGCAGCAGAAGTTCCACGTAATGAATTCGCGTGGATTCGGCGCAGGAATCTGGCCCGAAGGGACTTTCCACGCTACCGGTTCGATATCGAACGCCGCGAAATGCGTGATCCATCTCACACTGGCCTATTACCGACGAATGTTATCGAAGCTTCGCGCTGGGTGAAGCGACGGTAGAACTGCTGCGCGCCAGAGTTGAGTCGACTAGACTCAAGGTAGTTGGACGGATATCCGGAAAGGACGCCCCTGTGGACACCAAATTCACGACGAAGAGCCAGGAAGCACTCTCGGCTGCGGCAATGAACGCTTCCACCGCGGGCAATCCGCAGGTGGATACCCCGCACTTCCTGAAGGCCCTGATGGACCAGCGTGACGGCGTGGCCGTGGCGCTCCTCAAGGCAGCCGGTGCGGGCCCTGACGACATCAGTGTCCAGGCGAGTTCGGCCATCAAGGCACTGCCGGCGTCGTCGGGCAGTTCCGTGGCGCAGCCGCAGTTCTCCCGCGGGGCGCTGCAGGTGGTGACGGCGGCGCAGCAGGAAGCCGAGTCGCTGGGCGACCAGTTCGTCTCGACCGAGCACCTGCTGCTGGGCCTCGCCGCGGACCCCGGGCCCGCGGGAACCATCCTTCGTGGGGCGGGAATATCGCGCGATGCCCTCGCGGCTGCACTTCCCGGAGTGCGGGGCGACCGGCGTGTCACCTCCCCCGATCCCGAGAACACGTTCCAGGCGCTGCAGAAGTTCGGCGTGGACCTCACGGAGATCGCCCGCTCGGGCAAGCTGGACCCCGTCATCGGCCGGGACGCCGAGATCCGCCGCGTGGTCCAGGTCCTGAGCCGCCGCACGAAGAACAACCCCGTACTGATCGGTGAACCGGGCGTCGGGAAGACCGCCGTCGTCGAGGGGCTGGCACAGCGCATGGTGGCCGGTGACGTCCCGGAGTCTCTCCGCGGCAAGACCCTCATCAGCCTCGACCTCGGCTCGATGGTCGCGGGAGCCAAGTACCGCGGGGAGTTCGAGGAGCGGCTGAAGGCCGTCCTCGAGGAGATCCGTTCCGCGAACGGGCAGGTGGTGACGTTCATCGACGAGTTGCACACGGTGGTGGGCGCCGGTGCCTCCGAGGGATCGATGGATGCCGGCAACATGCTCAAGCCGATGCTCGCCCGGGGTGAGCTGCGGCTGATCGGTGCCACCACGCTCGACGAGTACCGCGAGAGGGTGGAGAAGGATCCCGCGCTGGAGCGGCGCTTCCAGCAGGTGTACGTGGGGGAGCCCTCGGTGGTGGACACCATCGGGATTCTCCGCGGACTCAAGGAACGGTACGAGGCGCACCACAAGGTCTCGATTTCCGACGCCGCCCTCGTCGCGGCGGCCACGCTCTCGCACCGGTATATCTCGGGCCGCCAGCTTCCCGACAAGGCGATCGACCTGGTGGACGAGGCGGCGTCACGGCTGCGCATGGAGATCGACTCGGCGCCGGAGGAGATCGACGAGTTGAGGCGTTCGCTCGAGCGGCTTCGGATGGAGGAGCTCGCCCTGTCGGGTGAAAAGGACCAGGCGTCGATGGAGCGCCTTGAGACGCTCCGCGCTGACATGGCAGACAAGAGCGAACAGCTCAGCGCTCTCAATGCGCGGTGGGAGGCCGAGAAGGCCGGGCTCAACCGGGTCGGCGACCTCAAGGCTTCCCTCGATGACCTGCGGTCGCAGGCCGACCGCGCCCAGCGCGACGGCGACCTCGAGACGGCGTCCCGGATTCTTTACGGCGAGATCCCCCAGGTCCAGCGTGAACTCGACGCCGCTCAGGCGGAGGAGCAGGGCGACGGCGCACCCGAACTTCTGGTCGCCGACGAGGTGAGCGCAGGGGACATCGCCGAGGTGATCTCGGCGTGGACCGGTATCCCGGCCGGCCGCATGCTCCAGGGCGAAAGTCAGAAGCTGCTCCAGATGGAGGACACCATCGGTTCGCGCCTCATCGGCCAGCGGAGGGCGGTTGCTTCGGTGTCCGACGCGGTGCGGCGCGCACGGGCCGGCGTCTCGGACCCGGACCGGCCGACGGGCTCCTTCCTGTTCCTGGGCCCCACGGGTGTGGGCAAGACCGAGCTGGCCAAGGCGCTCGCGGACTTCCTGTTCGACGACGAGCGCGCCATGATCCGCCTCGACATGTCCGAATACTCCGAGAAGCACTCGGTCGCGCGTCTCGTGGGTGCGCCCCCCGGGTATGTCGGGTACGAGGAGGGCGGCCAGCTGACCGAATCGGTGCGGCGCCGGCCCTACAGCGTGGTGCTCCTCGATGAGGTCGAGAAGGCGCATCCGGAGGTCTTCGACGTCCTCCTGCAGGTGCTCGACGACGGCCGGCTGACCGACGGCCAGGGACGCACCGTGGACTTCCGGAACGTGATCCTCGTGCTCACCTCGAATCTCGGCTCGCAGTTCCTCGTCGACCCGGTGCTCGATGACGCCGCCAAACGGAACGCAGTCCTGGCCACGGTGAACGCGAGCTTCCGGCCCGAGTTCCTCAACCGCCTCGACGACGTCATCGTGTTCGATCCGCTCAGCCTCGATGACCTCTCGCGGATCGTCGACCTCCAGGTCGACGCGTTGGCCTCGAGGCTCAAGGACCGCAGGCTCCAACTGGAGGTCACTCCCGCTGCCAGTGAGTGGCTGGCCATGACGGGATTCGATCCCGCCTACGGAGCCCGGCCGCTGCGGCGCCTCGTCCAGCGGGAGATCGGGGACCGGTTGGCCCGCGGCATTCTTGCCGGCAGGATCGACGACGGCGACACCGTAAGGGTGGACCGGGCCACTGACGAGGGCGACGGCGAGGGGCTGACGGTGACCGTCGCCACGGGCTGAGTAAGCCGCGCACCGGCGCCCGTGAAAGCATGTAACCTAGAGTCACGACATACTGACCAAATACTCCGGGGCCTCGCTGTAGCCTTGGGCCTTGTGCCCCAGCGACCACCTCCGGATCGACGCAAAAAGGGGGTCACGCCATGGGGCGCGGCCGTCAAAAGGCAAAAGCTACCAAGCAGGCCCGGGACATGAAGTATTTCAGCCCGGCGACTGACTACACGGCACTGCAGCGCGAGCTCACAGGCCCGAGCGGTCGTGCCTCCAATCGACGTACTGAGGCTCCCGAGCCGGTGGAACCCGACTATTCGGAGTATGCGGACAAATACGTCGAGGAGTACGGCGATGACGGCGAGGACGGCGGTTCACGCCGGACAGGCTGAGCGAGCCGTATAGGTATTTTCAAAAGTGGTGCATCCGAGTCGGGTGCACCACTTTTTGTGGCAGGCCCCACTCAGTGCGCAGCAGGTACCGGTGTGGGTCCGGTTTTGCGGTGTCCTGCGCACTCGATCGGGGAAGGTATTGCGGAACGGCTCAGGAGGGTTCGGCCAGGGTCATCGCATAGCGTTCTTCGGCATCCGTCCACTGCCCGACGATGGTGAGGCGGGCGGCCTCGAGCTCCGCGGCGATCCCCTCGGGGCGGAACTTTGCAGACACCTCGGTCCGCAGGTCCTCGCCCCGGTCGAAACTGATCTCGAGTCCGGCGCCGGGCAGACGCACCCGCATGGCGCGCGTGGCCCGGAGCCTCATCTCGATCCACTCCTCGGCCTCGTTCCACACCGCCACATGCTCGAATGCCTCGACGTCGAAATCCGCTCGCAGCTCCGCGTTGAGGACTCGCAGCACATTGCGGTTGAAGTCGGCAGTCACGCCGCTCGCGTCGTCGTAGGCGGGGATGAGAACTTCGGGCGGCTGCACCAGCCCGGTGCCGATCAGCAATGATCCGCCCTCCTGCCCCAGGAGTTCCCTCACCTGCAGGAGGAACCGCGCGCGGGCATCCGGCTCGAGGTTCCCGATGGTGCCGCCCAGGAACGCCACCATCCGGCGTCCGTCCCTCGGGAGCAGCTGCAGCTGCGATTCGAAATCGGCGGCCACTGCCTGCAGGGTGAGATCGGGATACCTCAGGGACAACTCGCTGTTGGCGTCGGTCAGGGCGCTGTCGCTGACGTCCACAGCGACATAGCTTTGGAGCGGCCCGGCACCCTTCAGGGCGTCGAGCAGCAGGGGTGTCTTCCTTGACGAACCGGACCCGAGCTCGATGAGCATTTCCGCCGGGCCGGCCGCCGCGATCTCCCCTGCAGAGTCCTCGAGGATCTGCCGCTCGGCGCGGGTCGGGAAGTACTCCGGAAGCTGCGTAATCTGCTCGAACAGTTCGCTGCCCCTCCCGTCATAGAACCACTTGGGCGGCAGGGTTTTCGCCGGTTTGGTCAGTCCCTTCCGCACGTCCTCCCGCAGGGTGCGCTCGAGGTAGTGCGGTGGCAGGTGATGGACGATCTCAAGTGCCGTCTGGGAGGGGTTCATCGAAGCGCTGGCTCCATCTCTGCTGGGGTTATCGGGCTTATGTCGACGCCGTGCGGCGTGGCTATCAGCAGGGACTGATCTGGAACCTCATGCCAGCCGACGTCGTCGTCGGAGGGTTCGCTGGCAACGACGGTGCCCCTGTTGTCTGAGCGCCAGAAAAGGGTATCACCGGCAGCTGTGGCAGCAATGGTGGTTCCGTCGGTCAGGAGGAAGTTGTATCGCCCGGTGCTGAAGGCCGAGGCGTCGGCCACCACGCGCGCCAGCGCGTTCCCAGCGGAGCCCGTGCCCGAGTGTTCCCGGGATTCAAGCTGTTCAAGGACCAGCGCCCACAGCAGAGCCGAATCCACCCTCGCTTCGAGTGCGAGGAGCCGTGCCGGCGGCAGCGTTGCAGCAAGTGCCTCCGCCGACTGCGGCCAGTTGTCGATCCGCCCGTTGTGGCTGAAAAGCCACTTCCCGGAGGTGTAGGGGGCAGCGGCCGCTTCGTCCGGCGTCGTACCGGGGGTAGCAGACCGCACGGCGGCGAGCACCGCTGAACTGGTGGTGACCCGCGCCAGGTCAGCGAAGGACTGGTCCGTCCACATGGGTACGGCGCGCCGGTAGCGCGCCGGGATGGGATCCTCCGCGGCATACCAGCCGACGCCGAACCCGTCGGCGTTCATCGTGCCGTTGCGTTGGCGCCGCGGCGCCCAGGACTGCCGGAGCAGACCGTGTTCGGGCGCCACCAGCAGCGCGGCAAGCGGTGTCGGAGATCCAAGGAAAGCCAGGTGACGGCACATTCCTATTCCCCCCTGCTCGGAGCGTCATCCCGGGCTGTACGGAAACCCGTGAAGATTTGACGCCGGATGGGGAAGTCCCAGTTCCGGAACGTTCCCCGGCTTGCAGCGCCGTCGGCCCCCCAGGAACCACCGCGCAGCACCTTATAGCCTCCGCCGAAGAAAGCTTCGCTGTACTCACGGTAGGGAAATACCCGAAAACCCGGGTAGGGACCGAAGTCGCTGGAGGTCCACTCCCACACATCCCCGATCAGCTGATGCACTCCCAGTGCCGATGCCCCTGCGGGGTAGGACCCGACCGGGGAGGGGCGCAATGCTTTTCCTCCCAGGTTCGCGTGGCCGGACGTCGGGTCCTCGTCACCCCACGGGTAGCGCCGGGAGCGGCCGCTGACCGGATCGTGCCGGGCCGCCTTTTCCCACTCCGGCTCCGTGGGCAGGCGCCGCCCGGCCCAGCGGGCGTAGGCCTCGGCCTCGAAGAAGGACACGTGCTGTACCGGTTCATCGAGGGGGACCGGTTCGAGGACGCCGAAACGGGCCCGCCACCACTGGTGGCCGTCCCGCGTCCAATACTTGGGAGCGCTCAGCTTGTCATCATTCCGATGGCTCCAGCCCTCAGCGGTCCACCAGTGCGGGTTCGCGTACCCGCCGTCGTCCATGAAATCGAGGTAGGCGCCGTTGCTGACGGGAACCGTGTCGATCCAGTAACCGGGGACGTGCACCTCATGGGCAGGCCGCTCATTATCCAGTGCCCAGGGCTCCACGGAAGTGCCCATGGTGAAGGACCCCGCAGGAATACGCACCTCCGGCGGAAGCACTGTAGCCTTGCCCGCCAGTACCCCGGGGTCCGGATCCACGGCGTGGAGCACCGGTTCCCCGGCACGGAGCTGATGGGTCGCCAGCATGGTCTCGGCGTGCTGCTGTTCGTGCTGGATCATCATGCCGAACGCGAATCCGCCCTCGAGCAGCGGTGAACCCTCAAGGGGAACCCGGTCCAGGATGTCCAGCGACTTCGAGCGGACCTCGGCGAGATATCCCCGGGATTCTGCCGGCGCCAGCAACGGCAGCGACGGGCGGCTGCTGCGCGAATGCTCGAAAGCGTCATAGAGTTTGTCGATCTCGGGGCGGAGCGGTTCCATCCCGCCGACGTCGCGGACCAGCCAAAGTTCCTCCTGGCTGCCGACATGCGCCAAGTCCCACACCAGGGGAGACATCAGCGGTGAATGCTGCTTGAGCAGCTCCTCCTCATCACACGCGGTAAGGACGTGGGTGCGACGGCGTGCGCGCTCCAGACCCTCGGCTATGAAGGCACGCAACGCGTCCCCAGTGCCGGCATTCACGGAAACCGGATTCGTCGTGAGGTTATGTCCTTTCGCTCTGCCAACCCCGAGAACCGTCCCGTGCGGCTCCACTCGTCGATTCGCTGGTCCGCAGGGGAACGGCCGCGCGCTGCGTAGTTCTCGAAAAATGATTCCACACAGAACCTCGTGTCGGCGTCGGCGTTCAACCGTTCCATGGCATTCAGCGCTGCTTCCGCGCAGACCCGCCCTGCTGCGGCGAGGACAGGATCAGCGAGGCCGTCCCGTGCCGCGGCGGTCATCGGATCGGGCAGTGCGGTCAGGGACATGCAGGCGTCCGCGGCCGTGTCGGCTGCCCGTTCGTCATCCACCAGAGCCGTCGTGATCGCTGCGGCGGCTTCCCAGTCGGAACCGGCTTGCGCGTCAATGACCCGAATCTCGAGGAATCCCCGGGGCGGATGAAGGGAAAGAGCGTGCTGAGGTGGTAGTCGAGATCCGCACGTGTGACCGGCCGTGGACCGTGCCCGCGCAACCATCCCCGCATGGTCAGACCGCGGGGCGCTTCCCATGAACCGTGCGACGCCGGGATGCACAGCACGAACGCGTCGAGGGCATAACTGGCCCAGGCGATGGGCGGATCGTCGGAATACGGAACAGGTGACGTGCGGGACGGATCGATGGCCAACCACACGGCCTGCCGGGTACTCTGCCAGCCGCTGGGCGACCCATGGCGGAAAGGGGAGTTGGCGAAAAGCGCAACGAGCACCGGCGCGAGCCGGTGAAGGCGTTGCCAGCGCTGCACCGCGCTGCCTGTGCCGTTTCCGGAAAGACCGGCATCCAGGCACACCTGCAGGGATGCCGTGGAGCACATCATGGTCCGGCCGGCAGAACCTGAGCGATCAAAATGGGTTTCCATGGCCGCGTACCGGGAATGATTCAGCGTCCGAACCGGAGGGCGGGATGAATCCAGAGCCACGTTGCTGAAGGAGAGTCCTGCATCCTGGAAAAACCCGTCGAGGACCGCCAGATCGGATCGTGCAGCTTTCATGACCGAGGGAAGATCAACTCCGCAGGCCGAACTCAGTTCAAGCTGTCCCCCCGGCTCGAAGGTGATGACCCCGCCGCTGGGAAGATCGGTCACCTGACCAGCAACGGCCTGCACTTCAGCTACCGGCACGGGCCGCCGGGGGTTCGTTGTGTCGTGCACAATCCGTTCGATCTCCACGCCTACGGCTCCAGGAGGGCCGGTCTTGAAACACACCGACGCGACATAGATCTCCGCTTCGGCCTCCGACAACGGCCGTGTTTCCTGCTTCACACCTGACATCAATGACACGAGCCATCCCTTCTTTGTGATGCAATCAAATCAACAGGCACAACGATATGAGGTTGCACGGCTCCCCGGAACCCCGTCCCGGCAGGGCATACCACTTGCATTCGTCGTTACAGAAGTGGTGATCGATGCTAGTGCGGGGGAATAGACAGCGGAATTGCCCGAAGACGAGGATTGGTTCGGGGCCGACCTCGGATCCCTCTCACGAAGCCCCGGGCTTCGTAGGAGGCGCTCGTGCAATCCGGGCAGGCCCGCCGACCAGAGCCGGTGCATGGAGGAATAGACGCCTGCGCCCAACCGTTCTGGAGGGAAACGGGCCGATCTCGCCCTCCCCCGGCAAAAAATCCAGAAGGAGATTCCCATGCCGAATTCCGACCCACTGTTCTCCCCGATGCGTCTTGGATCCACGGAACTGGCCAACCGCGTTGCGCTGGCTCCGATGACGCGCGTCAGCGCAACCGAGGACGGGCACGCCACGAAGAGAATGGCCTCCTACTATGAAGCTTTTGCACGGGGAGGGTTCGGACTGCTCATCACCGAGGGAATCTATCCCGACATGGCGTTCAGCCAGGGATACCTGTTTCAGCCGGGCATCGCCACGGAGGAACAGGCACAGTCCTGGGTGAAAGTTGTCGAGGCGGCCCATTCAGCTGGGGCCCGGATCTTCGCTCAGCTGATGCACGCCGGGTCGCAGTCGCAGGGCAATCGGTTCGTGGACTCCTCGGTGGGGCCATCCGCAATTGCACCGAAGGGCGAGCAGCTGGCGTTCTACCGTGGAGAGGGCCCGTATCCCGTGCCGTCGGAAATCACCGCGGAACAGATGGACGAGGTTCGCCAGGGCTTCGTGACGGCCGCTCTGCACGCCAAGCAGGCCGGATTCGACGGCGTCGAGATCCACGGCGCGAACGGCTACCTGCTCGACCAGTTCCTCACCGATTACCTGAACGAGAGAACCGACGCCTACGGTGGTTCGCCAGAGAACAGGATCCGGTTCGCCGCTGAGATCTGCCGCGCAGTGCGGGAGGCCGTCGGGCCGGGCCTGACGGTGGGAATCCGCATCTCGCAGGCCAAGGTCAGCGACAACCACCATCGTTGGAGCGGCGGCGCCGAGGAAGCGAAAACCATTTTCGCCACGCTGGGCGCCACGGGCATCGACTTCATCCACACCACTGAATACCGGGCCGCCGCACCGGCGTTCGACGACGGCGCAGAGTCCCTGGCCCTCCTCGCCAAGCAGCATTCCGGAGTGACCGTGATTGCCAACGGCAGCCTGGACGAGCCGGGAACGGCCGTGTCACTGCTGGAAACAGGCGCGGCCGACGTCGTCGCACTTGGCAAGGCGGCCCTGGCCACCCGGAATTGGCCGCACCGGGTGCGCAACGACCTGGCGCTGGACGAGCTCGACGGAAACCTCTTCGCCCCGGTAGCGGATGTCAAGGACTGGGAGCTGGAGCTGCCGGCCTGATGCTGCACCGGCCGGGACGCGGCGCGCGTTCCGGCATCATAGTAGATTGCAGTAGCCCTGTATCCGCCGGATGAGAGACACAGAATGCAGCTTCCCCAGGTAGAACTCCACCTCCATATCGAGGGCACGCTGGAACCGGAGTTGATCTTCGAACTCGCCGCGCGGAACAATATGGAGCTGCCCTACGCCACGCTCGCGGACCTGCGCGCTCAGTACGAGTTCCAGGACCTGCAGTCTTTCCTGGACCTCTACTACAGCAATATGGCGGTGCTGCAGACGGAGCAGGACTTCGCTGACATGACTCGCGCATACCTGTCACGCGCCGCGGCGGCCGGCGTACGCCACGCGGAGATCATGATGGACCCCCAGGCGCACACGGTCCGCGGCGTGCCGTTGAAGGCGTGCGTCGACGGTGTTTCCTCGGCGTTGGCGAACAGCGAGGAGGAGTTCGGGATCAGCACGGGGCTGATCGCGGCGTTCCTGCGTGACCAGCCCGTCGAGGGTGCGCTCACCGTGCTGGAGGAGCTGCTGGCGATGAAGGCGCCGATCATCGGGATCGGCCTCGACTCAGCGGAGGCCGGAAACCCGCCCCGCAACTTCGTGGCGCTGTACGAGCGGGCGCGGCGGGCAAACCTGAAGTGCATCGCCCATGCCGGCGAGGAAGGGCCTCCCGACTACATCCGGCAGGCGCTGGACCTGCTACAGGTTGATCGGATCGATCACGGGATCCGCTGCATGGAGGACGAGGAGCTGGTGCAGCGGCTGGTCGACGAGCAGGTGCCGCTCACCGTGTGCCCGCTTTCCAACGTGCGCCTGCGAGCCGTCGACACCCTCGCGGACCACCCACTGCCCCGCATGCTGGAGCGCGGTCTGAACGTTTCCGTCCATTCCGATGATCCGGCGTACTTCGGCGGCTATCTCGATGAGAACGTGGCCCAGGTCCGGGAGACGTTCGGGTTCGATGCCGGGCAACTGGCCGTGCTGGCGTCCAATGCCGTCCGGTCCGCTTTCCTCGACGATGCACGACGACGGGAACTCCTCGCGGCCATCGCTGCCTGGCTCGACGCCCAGCCCCGCGGAGCGAGTGGGGCGTCGGCGTAGGAGCCCGACGGCGAGCGGCAACTGTTCCTGCCATGCCGGCGGCCGATCTCCGGCTGATTCCATCAGGCGGGGTTCAAGAGCAGTGGTTCGAAGACCAGCTCGGCGGCGCCGACGAGGAGCAGCTCCGGACCCAGGGCTGCCCGCCTGATGGTGACTCCGCCGACGAGTGCCCTGTCGTTGACGGTACCGATGAGCCAGTCGTCGTCGTAGGCAAAGATCGAACCGAGGAAACCCCCAAGCACGATCACCTCGGGGTCGAAGATGTTCACGAAGTTCGTGAGAGCCACGGCCAGCAGGGCGAGCTGGCGCCGGACCTCGATGCGGAGGGCGTCGGAGGAGGGTTCCGCCAGAAGGTTCTCCAGGCGGTCGGTACCGCCGCGATCCAGTCCGCCGGCCCGGAGAAGCCGTTCCAGCCGCACCTCGGCGTCGAGGCAGCCCTGCCGTCCGCAGTGGCACCCCGCGCCTCCGGTCTGCACGAGGGTATGGCCCAGTTCACCCGCATAGCCCAGCCCGCCCCGCAGTTGCGCGCCACCAGCGATCACTCCGCCGCCGATGCCGCTGGCGCTGCCGTTGAGATAGAGGACGTTCTCCACCCCGAGGGCTGCGCCGAAAATGCTTTCCGCAAGGGATCCGAGGGCGGCGTCGTTGGCTGCCCTCGCAGGAAGGCCGAGTGCACCCGAGAAGGGGCCGGTCAGGTCGGCGTCCCGCCAGCCGAGGTGCGGAGCGAGCAGTACCCTGCCGGCCGCGACATTCACCAGGCCGGGCAGGGCGATTCCGATGCCGAGCAGGCGGTCCATGGTCTCGATGTCCGGCTGCAGCTCCGCGCGGATGGATTCGCTCATGCGAACGGCCTCGGCGAGGCTCGGTACTTCAGCGGCTTCCAGTCGGATGCGGCGGTGGACATGTCCGCCGAGCCCGACCAGGCCGATGGTCATGGCATCGATATCGGGATTGATCGACAGGGCCGCGACCTTCTCGTTTGCGGTCACGATCGGGCTGGGGCGCCCCACCCGCCCGGCGACGGGGGGATCCGTTTCATACACTAGGCCCCGGTCGCTGAGCGCCGCGACGAGGGCGCCGACCGTCGACCGGTTGAAGCCGCTGCGGCGGGTCAGTTCGGAGCGCGGCAGGGGGCCGTGCTGGTGCACCATCTTGAGGATCTGGGACAGATTCTGGGTACGAAGATTCTCGGTGCCGTTCGTTGCACCCGGCATAGACCGCACCGTCCCGTTGTCTCCTCGAGGGTACCCGAAGCCGTAGCGGCCCGGATCCTTCTCATCCTAGTCAGTGGAGGCCGGGCCGAAGCGCGGTTCCATGTTCCTCGCCTCCGGTCCTACCTCAGGCGAGGAAGCTCGCTGACAGGAAATAACGCAGCAAGTGTTGTTCCCCTGGTTGCAGGATGACGAGGTCCTGCAGCGTATTGAAGGCGTTGGGCGGGCAGCTCATCGGTTCGACGGCCAATCCGAGCCGGCCGCGCAGCTCCCCGGAATACACCTGCACCCAGGGGGCGCAGTCCGTCGTCGAGCGCAGGGTGGTCGAGAGTCCGGCACCGGGGTTTTCGAGGGTGACCTGCCAGGGGCCGGCAGGGAAGCCGGTGAACGCATGGTCGATGGTGTCGCTGCCGATCGTCCGCGCCGTCGCATAGTCCCAGCGGGTGCCGGCGACCGGTTCGAGGGCCACGGGAACGGCCTTTTCGTCGACGAGGAGAATCGAGGCAGGAGCAAACTGCAGAGTGCTCTCGTCGATGCTTCCCGGCCCGGCCGTGAGGAAGGGGTGGGAGGATGCGCCGTAGGGCGCTGCGCTGCATCCGGCATTGAGCGCTGTCAGGGAGTAGGTGAGTCCGGTGTCCGCCTGAAGGTCGAACGTCGCCTCCAATTCCAGCTGGAACGGGTAACCGGGTTGGCCGTGCAGGGTATGACCGAGGACCACGGTGGTGTCCCCGGCAGTGAGGATCGCCCAGTCGTTCCAGAGTGCGAGTCCGTGGAGGGCGCTTCCAGTCGCTGTCTCGTTCACCGGGAGCTGATGCTCCGCGCCGTCGAATCGGTAGGCGCCGCCGGCGACGCGGTTGGGCCACGGGGCAAGGGTCTTCCCGGCGTAGGCCGGCGGAATCTCAACCATGTCGAACGGCAGGACGATGTCCAAGCCGTTGTAGGTCAGGCTCTGGAGGCCGGCACCTACGGTGGCGATGCCGGCACGGTAGGCGCCTGCTTCCAGCTGGAGGAGCCGCCCATTGGGGCCGCGCATCAGCGCTGTTCCTGCAGGCTGCGGGGCGGTGCATCAGCCGGTGCAGGGGGCGGCGCGGTGCTCTGCCGTACGACGAGGCTCGTGGCGAGGTCGAGCTTCAGGTTGTTGGGGCGCTCTCCCTCCCGCAGGCGGAGAACCATGCGGGTTGCCTCCTCCGCCATCTGGATCAGCGGCTGGTGGACCGTTGTCAGCGCAGGGCTCGACCACTGGGCGAGCTGCAGGTCGTCGTACCCCACGATGGACAGTTTCTCCGGTACGGGAATCCCGATCTGGCGGGCGGCGTCGAGTACGCCCAGGGCCTGGAGGTCGCTCCCGGCGAAGATGGCGGTCGGGGGCCGGGGGCCGCGCAGCAGGGAGAAGGCGTGGTCGCGGCCGCCGTCGACGTGGAAGTTTCCGTAGCGGATGAGCTCCGGGTCGATGGGCAGCGAGGCCATGTTCATGGCGGACCGGTACCCGTCGATGCGCGCCAAGGAGCACATCATGTCCGCGGGGCCGCTGATGGCGGCGATGCGCGTGTGCCCCAGCTCGATCAGGTGGCGCGTGGCCATCATGCCCCCGGCCCAATTGGCGGAACCGACCGACGGCACATCGGGCGCGGGGTCACCGGCGGGGTCGATGATGACGAAGGGGATGGCCCGGGCATCGAGCTTCTGGCGGAAGTCCCGCGAAAGATCGGAGAACACCAGGACGACGCCGGCCGGCCTTCGCGCCATGACTCCCTCGATCCACTCGAGTCCGGGGGCGTGTCGCGAGCCCGTCTCCGTGAGGACGACGCTCATTCCATGCTCACGCGCGACATTCTCGACGCCGCGGATCAGCTCCAGGGCCCAGGCGCTTTCGAGCTCGTGGAAGACCAGTTCCACGAGGCCCGCCCTGGTGGCCGAGACCTGGCGCCGCCGGTAGCCGTGTTCCTCGAGCAGCTCCTCAACTTTCGCTCGGGTTTTCGGTGCAACATCGGTGCGCCCGTTCAGGACTTTGGAAACGGTGGAGAGGGAAACGCTGGCAGCCGTAGCGAGCTGTGCCAGGGTGACGCGCGGTTCATCCGCCGGGATCGACATGGGTTCAGCTTACCTCCGGCACCAGCGGGTGCTAATGGGTGCTGGAAGACACTCTGTGACGGCTGACACCTTCGACCTTGCGCTCGGACGCATTCCCTACATACACTGACGCCATCACATAACTTTCGATACTATTATCGAAACTTTCGAAAGGCGTTCAATGATGAACAACCGAACATGGATCTCGCGGGGCGTCGCCGGCGGCTCCGTCCTGCTGCTGGGGCTTACACTCACGGGTTGCGGCGGCGGCGGCGGGGGCAGCGCGTCCGAGCGGCCCGAGAATGAACTGCACCTCGCCGTCTACGGCGATGCCGGCAACACCGTCGAGCAGGCGATGGTCGACAAGTTCAACGAGACCTCGGAGGTCAAGATGGTGCTCGACACCATCCCGGGCGCCGACTACCAGACCAAGCTCCAGACCATCATCGACACCGATTCCGCCCCGGACATCTTCTTCAACTGGGGCGGTGGCAGCATCACCAACTTCGTCGATGCCGGGCTTCTGCTTCCGCTGGACGACTTCATCGAGGAGGACCCGCAGCTCAAGGAGGCGTTCCTGCCGGCCGTCTTCGAGACCGCCGTCATCGATGACAAGGCATACGGCGTGCCCATGCGGGGAACGCAGCCCGTGATGCTCTTCAACAACTCCGAGGTCCTGGCGCAGGCCGGCATCGACAGCCCGCCTGAAACCTGGGACGAACTGCTCGAGGACGTAGAAATCCTCAAGGCGGCCGGCGTGACGCCGATCGCCCTGGGCGGCGCCGACCAGTGGCCGACGCAGATGTGGTTCCAGTACGTGTTCGACCGCGTTGCGGGACCCGAACTGTTCCAGGCAGCGCTCGACGGCGACACCAGCGTATGGGAATCCGAGGAGAGCCGCGAGGCGCTCGGCATGCTGCGCGAACTGGTGGACGCCGGAGCCTTCGGCACGAACTTCGATTCCGTGAAGTTCACCGACGGCGGCTCCCCGGCCCTGCTGGCGAGCGGCCGTGCAGGCTTCGAGCTCATGGGCTCCTGGGAGTACGCCACCCAGCAGGACTCCGATCCCGTGTTCGCCGAGGAAGTGCTCGGCTACAGCGAGTTCCCGGCAGTCGAGGGCGGCAAGGGCGATCCCGACAACCTGGCCGGCAACACGAACAACTTCTACTCGGTCCACAAGGACACCCGGTACCCCGAGGCGGCCGCCGAGTTCCTGAAGCTGATGTACTCGGACGAATTCGTCCAGCAGCAGGTGGCGATCGGAAACCTTCCGACCACCACCAACACGGAGCAGTTCCTCGATCAGGCCGCGGATCCCGAGTACGCCAAGTACCAGTTCGACCTCGTGCAGGACGCACCGAACTTCCAGCTCTCCTGGGACCAGGCGTACCCACCCGAGGCGACCGTCACCATCCACACCGCCATCTCGCAGTTCTTCAGCGGCCAGATCGATGAAGACGGCTTCATCCAGGCCATGCAGGGCCTCTAGGAAAACGACGATGACAACGCTTGCCACCCGCAGGCGGCCTGAAATGCCGGGCGGTCCCGCGAAAACCCGCCCGGCACGCCGGGGCGGCTCCACCGTGGGTCGCCCCGGCTTTGCCTGGGCCCTTCCTGCCACCATCTTCTTCGCACTCTTCGCGCTGGTTCCCCTCGCCGCCGTCGCCGTGCTCTCCTTCACCTCGTGGAGCGGCCTCGGTGACCCGAAGTTCGTCGGCCTCGCGAACTGGGAGACGCTCATCGCCGATCCCGTCATGCTCAAGAGCCTCTGGCTCAGCCTCCTGTTCATCGTCCTGGGCGTCGTCACCCAGACGCCGCTCAGTATCCTGCTGGGAGTCTGGGCCGCAGGCAACCAGAAGAACCGGGCGGTGCTCAGCGCCATCTACTTCATTCCCCTGCTGCTCTCCTCGGCCGCGATCTCCGTTCTGTGGCGCGCGCTCCTCGACCCGAACTTCGGCATTCCCGGGCAACTGCCCTGGCTCTTCGGTGACGGCAACCTGCTGGGCAACCAGGCGGGAGCCATCGGAGTGCTGATCTTCGTCGGTATGTGGCAGTTCACGCCGTTCCACACCCTGATCTATCAGGGAGCCGCACGCGGCATTCCGAAGGTGCTCTACCAGGCCGCGGAGATCGACGGCGCGGGCACCGTCCGCCAGTTCTTCGCCATCACGCTTCCGCAGCTGAAGAACACGGCCATCACCTCGATCATCCTGATGGTCGTGGGCGGGCTGACCACCTTCGAGACGGTCCTGATCCTCACCAACGGCGGCCCCGGCACCGACACCACCATCACCGCCTTCTACATGTACCAGGAAGCCTTTCAGAGCTTCGACTTCGGAGTCGGCAGTGCCATCGCCCTGGTGCTCGTGGTCGTCGCGACGGCCATCTCCCTCGTCGTCGTGAAGGTCTCCGGCTACGACAAGATGAACAGCTCCCTGGAAGGCCTGTGATGAAACCCCGTCCCAATTATTTCGCCGGAGCAGGTTCCTTCCTCTGGCTCCTGATCGTCGCGATTCCCCTGTACGTGATGATCTCCGGAACCTTCCAGACCCGTGCGGAATTCGGGGACAACGGTCCTCTCTCCTTCCCCACGAGCTTCACGCTCCAGAACTACGCCGATGCGATCACGAGCGGCTTCGGCCGGTACTTCCTCAACACGGTCCTGGTGACCGTCGGCGTCGTCGCGATCGTCCTGCTCCTGGTGCCGCCGCTCAGCTACGCGATCGTCCGCAGCCAGAGCAGGGCGGCGACCTTCGTCTTCCGGTTCTTCCTGCTGGGCCTGGCCATCCCTGCGCAGGCCGTGATCGTCCCGGTGTTCTACCTCATCAGCACGGTGGGCCTCTACGACAACCTGCTCGGGGTGATCCTGCCGACGGCGGCTTTCGCCCTGCCGATCTGCACCCTCATCCTCAGCGGAACCATGCGTGACATCACCGGGGAACTGTTCGAGGCCATGGCGATGGACGGCGCGAGTCCGGCCAAGGCCTTCTTCCGGCTCGTGCTGCCCCTGTCCAAGGGCGGCCTCTCCACCATCGCCGTCTTCTCGGCACTGCAGGCCTGGAACGGATTCCTCTTCCCGCTGATCCTCACGCAGTCGGAGGACACGCGGGTGGTCACCCTGGGCCTGTTCAACTTCCAGACCCAGTACGGGATCAACATTCCGGGACTGCTGGCCGCCGTGACCCTGTCCATGGTGCCCGTACTGCTCGTCTATCTGTTTGCGCGCCGCGCGCTAGTCCAGGGCCTCATGGGCGCTGGCGGAAAGTAGCCATGACTGAAACAACACTCAACGACGCCCCCTGGCGGGACCCCGCCGAAACCCCGGCCGATCGCGTCGAAGCCCTCGTCGGAGCCATGACGCTGCGGGAGAAGGTGGCACAGCTCTTCGGCGTCTGGGTCGGCGCGAACACCGACGGCGGTGAGGTCGCCCCCCACCAGCATGAGATGAACGAAGCGGTGGACCTCGACGAGATCCTGCCGCACGGCCTCGGTCAGCTGACCCGGCCCTTCGGAACGGCACCCGTCGAGCCCGGCCTCGGGGCGTTGTCGCTGATGCGGACGCAGGAGCGGATCGCCGCGGCCAACCGCTTCGGAATCCCGGCCCTGGTCCACGAGGAATGCCTCGCGGGATTCGCCGCATGGAAGGCCACGGCGTACCCGGTGCCCCTCGCCTGGGGTGCCACCTTCAACCCGACGCTGGTGCGCACCATGGCCGGAGCCATCGGCCGCGACCTGCGCTCCGTGGGCGTCCACCAGGGCCTCGCCCCGGTGCTCGACGTGGTCCGGGACGCACGGTGGGGGCGCGTCGAGGAGACGATCGGGGAGGATCCGTACCTGATCGGCACCATCGCCACTGCCTACGTGCAGGGGCTCGAGGAGGCCGGCATCGTGGCCACCCTCAAGCACTTCGTCGGCTACTCCGCCTCGAAGGCGGGGCGGAACCTGGCGCCCGTGTCCGTGGGGGAGCGGGAACGTGCGGACGTGCTGCTGCCACCCTTCGAGATGGCCATCCGCGAGTCGGGCGTGCGGTCCGTCATGCACGCCTACACCGACATCGACGGCGTGCCGACCGCGGCCGACGGTTCACTGCTGACCTCCCTGCTTCGGGACACCTGGGGGTTCGCAGGAACCGTGGTTGCCGACTACTTCGGCATCGCCTTCCTCAAGGAACTGCACCGGGTCGCCGCGACGCTCGGTGACGCCGCAGCCGCGGCACTGACCGCTGGAGTCGACGTCGAACTGCCCACCGTCCATACCTTCGGGGTCCACCTCATCGAGGAGATCGAAGCGGGACGGCTGGCTGAAGACTTCGTGGATCGGGCGCTGCGCCGGGTCCTCCTGCAGAAGCTCGAACTGGGACTCCTGGACCCGGACTGGTCCCCGGTACCCTCGGCCCTCGGCGTCGACCGGTCCGGAACCGGCGGGAGTGCCGCCGTCATCGACCTCGATCCCCCGGCCAATCGACGGATCGCGGCCGAACTGGCCGAGCAGTCCATCGTCTTGGTGCGCAACGCCGGCGTCCTCCCGCTGGATCCGACACTCCGGATCGCCCTGATCGGACCGAACGCGGATACCCACCGCGCGTTCCTGGGATGCTACTCCTTCCCCGCCCATGTGGGAGAGCAGCATCCGGACATGCCGATCGGCCTGGTCATCCCCACGATCACCGAGGCGCTGTCCGTCGAACTGCCGGACGTCGACATCACGGTGGCGGCAGGCTGCACCATCGACGGCACCTCGACCACCGGCTTCGACGAAGCACTGGCCGTGGCCCGGGGGGCAGATGTCGTCGTTGCCGTCCTCGGCGACCGCGCCGGGCTCTTCGGGCGCGGGACCAGCGGTGAGGGCTGCGACGCGGAGTCACTGGTACTTCCCGGTGTGCAGCAGGAACTGCTCGAAGAGCTGCTGGCCACGGGCAAGCCGGTCGTCGTCGTGCTCCTGACCGGGCGCCCGTACGCACTCGGGTCCGCAGCCACCGAATCCGCCGCCATCGTGCAGGGATTCTTCCCCGGAGAAGAGGGTGCATCGGCGGTCGCCGGCGTGCTCAGCGGCCGGATCAATCCGGGAGGGCGACTGCCCGTCAGCATCCCCGCGAATCCCGGCGCACAGCCGTCCACCTACCTGGCGGCGCCGCTCGCCCAGGCGAACGGTGTGTCCAACATCGATCCGACGGCTGCCTTTCCTTTCGGCCACGGGCTCAGCTACACCCGGTTCGACTGGACGGACCTCGACGTCGACGCGGGAACGGTCCCGGTCGGGGGAGAGGTCACGGCACGCCTGACGATCACGAACGCGGGGAACCACGCAGGCGTCGAGCTGGTGCAGCTCTACCTCCACGACCCGGTCGCGTCCGTGGTGCGTCCGGTGCAGAAGCTGATCGGCTATGCCCGGGTGCCCCTCGAGGCGGGCGCTTCGGCCCGCGTCAGCTTCACGGTGCCCGCGGACGTCACGGCTTTCACCGGCCGGAACGGACACCGGATCGTCGAACCCGGTGACCTCGAGCTGCGCTTCGGTGCGTCGAGCGGGGATATCCGCTTGCAGGCCGGCGTGACACTGCAGGGGGAGACGCGGAGGGTCGACCACACCCGTCGCCTCCACTGCGAAGTCCAGGGGGCCGGGTAGGCCCGTACTGCAAACCGAACAGCCCGCCCCCTCGGATCGAGGGGGCGGGCTGTTTCGTTGCTGGGAGGACGACCGTCAGTAACGGACGGCCGCTCCTGCCGCCCGGTACTGGTCGCGGATGAGCGGCCGGTGATCGGAGGGCGTATCGCTGAGGGAATCCAGGGCCCAGTCCGGCCGGAAGCCGTTCAGCACCCAGGCCGCCTGGACGGCCGCACCGCGTGCCACGTACTCACCCGGCGCGGGAACCCGCACCGGGAGGTCGAAGACCTGGGCGGCCACGGCCTGCACGGCGGCGTTGGAGGCGGCACCACCGATCAGCAGGATGTTACGGGGGACGACCCCTGCTGCCCGCACGGCGTCCAGCGCGTCCGCGAGCCCGCACAGCATGCCCTCCACGGCCGCCCTGGCGAGGTTCTCCCGGGTGGTCGAGGCGATGGTCAGGTTGTGGAAGCTCGCGTTCGCGGTCGGCAGGTTGGGGGTACGCTCACCCTCGAAGTAGGGAATGAGCACTACACCCCCGGACCCGGCGTCGGCCTCGTGGGCCAGCGCCGAGAAACCGTCGTGGTCAACGCCCAGCAGGCCTGCCACCGATGACAGCGCCCGCGCAGCGTTGAGGGTCGCAACGAGGGGCAGGAACAGCCCGCTGGCGTCGGCGAAGCCGGCGACGACGCCCGAGCCGTCCAGCACGGGGTCGGCTGCTACGGCGAACACCGTGCCGCTGGTGCCCAGTGACACGACGACGTCACCCTTCCGGGCGCCCAGGCCGAGTGCCGCTCCCGCATTGTCACCGGCCCCGGGGCCGAGAACGATCCGGTGGCCGGACGGCCCCGCCAGCGAGGCGTGAACGATTCCGGCCGATGCCCCGGCGGAAAGGATCCGGGGCAGGATCACGGCACGCGCCCCCGCACCCGCACTCGGAGCCGCGTCGACCGGCGAACCGGCCTCCCGGG
Source organism: Arthrobacter sp. CAN_A214 (assembly GCF_015751955.1). Classification (NCBI taxonomy): domain Bacteria; kingdom Bacillati; phylum Actinomycetota; class Actinomycetes; order Micrococcales; family Micrococcaceae; genus Arthrobacter; species Arthrobacter sp. CAN_A214. The sequence goes on along the minus strand of NZ_JADOUU010000011.1, from coordinate 51,382 downwards.
CGGGCCGGCCGAGGGCCAGTTCGAAGAGGTCGAGGTCGTAATCGCCGGTGGCGGGATTCCAGTAGCCGGTACCGCTGGCATCGGACCGGTCGGTGGTGAGTTCCTCCAGAACAGGGCCCAGCGGCGACTCGCCCTCCGGCCCGAAACCGCGCAGGCGCCAGGTCAGCCAGTCGTGGGGAAGCGCGACGGCGGCGATCCGCGGAACGACGTCGGGCTCCGCGTCCCGCACCCACCGCACCTTGGTGACGGTGAAGGAAGCCACGGGGGCGGACCCGGTCCGCCGGACGATCTGCTCCGAACCGAGCTCGTCGATCAGGTCCGAGGCCGCACCGGCGGACCGCGTGTCGTTCCACAGGAGCGCCGGGCGGAGCACCTGCCCATCGACGCCCAGCAGCACCATGCCGTGCTGCTGCGCAGCGATGGAGACGCCGTCGACGTCGTGCAGGCCGCCGCCATCCTCGATCGCGGCCAGGAGCGCGTCCCACCAGGCGGACGGATCTACTTCCGTTCCCTCCGGGTGGGAGGCGCGGCCGCGTCGGACCTCAGCGCCGGTTCCCGCGTCGACGATGACGATCTTGCAGCTCTGGGTGGACGAGTCCACTCCCGCGACGAGTGCCATGGATCAGCGGGCGCCGAGCAGGTGCTCGATGAACAGCTGCTGGAGCTTGACGAAGCCGAAGCCCTTGCCGTTGAAGTAGGCGTCGGTGTCGAAGTCCTCGTAGGAGGCGCGGTCGGCACGCAGGGCGTCGTAGCTCTCGCCGGCGTTGAGCGTGGGCTCGTTGATCTCCGAGACGCGTGAGGCGGCCAGGGCTGCCTGGACCTCGGGGTCGGCGCGGAAGGCTGCGGCGCGCTCCTTGAGCAGGAGGTACGTCTGCATGTTCGCCGCTGCGGAATCCCAGACGCCGTCCATGTCCTCGGTGCGGCTCGGCTTGTAGTCGAAGTGCCGGGGGCCGTCGTAGGTGGGTCCACCGGCAGGACCACCGAATTCGAGCAGGTCCACCAGCGAGAAGGCGTTCTGGAGGTCGCCATGACCGAACACGAGGTCCTGGTCGAACTTGATGCTCCGCTGGCCGTTGAGGTCGATGTGGAACAGCTTGCCCTGGTACAACGCCTGCGCGATGCCGTGGGTGAAGTTCAGACCCGCCATCTGCTCGTGGCCTGTTTCGGGGTTGATGCCCACGAGCTCGGGGCGCTCGAGCGTCTCGATGAAGGCCATGGCATGGCCGAGGGTGGGCAGGAGGATGTCGCCGCGGGGTTCGTTCGGCTTCGGCTCGATGGCGAAGCGGATGTCGTAGCCCTTGTCCGTCACGTAGTCGCCGAGCAGGTTGACCGCCTCGCGGTAACGCTCGAGGGCACCGCGGATGTCCTTGGCGGAGTCGTATTCGCTGCCTTCACGGCCGCCCCACATGACGAAGGTCTGTGCGCCGAGTTCGGCTGCGAGGTCGATGTTGTCGAGGACCTTGCGCAGGGCGAAGCGCCGCACGCCGCGGTCATTGCTGGTGAAGCCGCCGTCCTTGAAGACGGGGTGGCTGAACAGGTTGGTGGTGACCATCGGCACGACCAGGCCGGTGGACTTCAGGACGCCGGTCAGGCGGTCGATCTCACGCTGGCGGTCGGCTGCCGAGCACCCGAAGGGGAACAGGTCGTTGTCATGGAACGTGATGCCGTAGGCGCCGAGGTCGCTGAGCCGGTTGACGGCCTCGACGACGTCCAGGGGGGCGCGGGTCGCTGAGCCGAACTGGTCCTGGGCTTCCCAGCCCACCGTCCAGAGGCCGAAGGAAAATTTGTCGTCGCGTGTGGGCTCGATCGCCATTGAGTGCTCCAGGGGTGTGGTGTGACTGATATGTTGCCGTTACAAACATATTCGGTTTGACGCCAGAGTCAAACTTTTCCTGGAAGTGCAGCGTCTCGGGACGGCGCGGTGGAGCGGTGGTACTAGCGGGGTGGAGCGAGGGCTCGGACGCTCTCGCGGAGAATGAGCTTCGTCGACAGCTCGATGCGCGGGCTCTCGATGGTCTCGCCGTTGATGAGTCGGGTCAGGGTGCGTGCCGCGAGCACGCCCATCTCGGCGAGGGGCTGCCGGACGGTCGTGAGGGGTGGTGCCGCCCAGCCGGCCTCGGGGAGGTCGTCGAAGCCGACGACGCTGAGGTCATCGGGCACGCGGAGCCCACGCTGGCGCGCCGCCTCGTAGACGCCGAGTGCCATCTGGTCGCTCGCCGCAAAGATGGCAGTGGGAGGCTCGGCGAGAGCCAGGAGCTGGGAGCCGGCCTGGAATCCGGACCCGTAGTCGAAATTCCCCTCCCGCACCAGCGCGGGGTCGAACGGAATGCCGGCTGCGTCAAGCCCCGCCCGGTAGCCGTCAAGGCGAGCGCGGCTGCACCAGAGACCCGGCCGGCCGGCCACGAAGCCGATCCGGCGGTGGTTCAGCCGGAGCAGGTGCTCCGTAGCGGTCACTGCTCCCGTCCAGTTGGTGGCACCGATCGTCGGAACCTCGAGGTCGGGCACGCCGGCCGGATCGACGACCACCACCGGCAGGTGGAGGCGTTGGAGTTCGGCGTGCAGGAAGGAATCGAGGTCCGTGGTGACAAGTACGGCTCCGTCGCTCGGCCGTGCTTCCAGGGTTTCGAGCCACCTGCGCGTGGAGTCGGCGCCGCCCCGCCGGTGGACGGCGGACACCACGACGGAGATGCGCTCCGCATTCATTGCTTCCTCGACTCCCCGGATGATCTCCACCGCCCAGGGGCTGTCGAGGTCGTTGAAGACCAGGTCGATCAGTCCGGCTCTCGCAGGGGACACCGAGCCCCTCCGCCGGTAGCCGTGCTCACGAAGAAGCATCTCGATGCGCTCCCGCGTCGCAGGGGCTACATCCGAGCGGCCGTTGAGCACCCGCGAAACCGTGGGAACGGATACGCCGGCTGCCGCGGCGACTGCGGAGATGGTCACCACGGGCTGGAGTTTGTCCTGCACGAAATCCTCCTGCGGGAGACGAAGACCTGTTGGGACAAAGTCGGCGCGCAAGTCAATATTCTGCGCACCCTTGACCTCGGCCATGGAATGTTCCTAACCTACAGCAACGGTATTTCCGGAAACTTCCGGAAACTACCGCAAACTTTTGTCACCCCCGTAATGACCAACCATCTGTACTCAAGGGAGAGCTCTCATGAAGGTTCCGCATGTCCTCGCTGCAGCCGTTCTGGCTTCGACAATCCTCCTGCCGGCCACTCCGGCGCTCGCCGGACTGCCGGAGGGCCACCAGCCCCCAGGGCTCGCCAAGCAGGACACCCTGCGCTGGGTCGCGCCGAAGGACGTGAAGATCGGCACAGCCGTCGCCGGTGGTGGCCATCACGAGACCCAGGGCTACCCCGATCCGTTCACTTTCGACCAGGAATACCGCCAGCGTCTTGCCGCAGAGTTCAACTCGATCTCCCCGGAGAACCAGCTGAAGTGGGAGTTCGTCCACCCGGAGCAGGGCGTCTACCGCTTCGCCGAAATGGATGCGATCGTCCAGTTCGCCCAGGAGAACAAGCAGGTGGTCCGCGGGCACACCCTGTTCTGGCACAGCCAGAACCCCGCATGGCTCGAGCAGGGCAACTTCTCCAAGGACGAGCTCCGGGCGATTCTCAAGGATCACATCCAGACCGTGGTGGGCAGGTACGCCGGCAAGATCCAGCAGTGGGATGTCGCCAACGAGATCTTCAACGACAACGGCACCCTCCGCACCACGGACAACATCTGGATCCGCGAACTGGGCCCCGAGATCATCGCCGACGCGTTCCGCTGGGCACACGAGGCGGACCCCGAGGCCAAGCTCTTCTTCAACGACTACGGGGTGGAGGGCATCAACGCGAAGAGCAATGCCTACCTCGAGCTCATTCCGCGGCTCCAGGCGCAGGGCGTGCAGGTCGACGGCTTCGCCATCCAGGGCCACCTGAGCACCCGCTACGGCTTCCCGGGCGACCTCCAGGCCAACCTGCAGCGTTTCGACGACCTCGGGCTGGAAACGGCCATCACCGAGATCGATGTCCGCATGGACGTCCCGGTCGGCACCGAGCCGACGGCGGCGCAGCTGAAGCAGCAGGCCGGCTACTACCAGCGTGCCCTCGAGGCATGCATCACGGTCGACGAGTGCAATTCCTTCACCATCTGGGGCTTCACGGACAAGTACTCGTGGGTGCCCGTCTTCTTCGCCGGAGAGGGCGAAGCGACCGTCATGGAGGAGGACTTCACACGGAAGCCCGCCTACTACGCCCTGCAGGACACGCTCGAGTCCGCGTCACCCGGCCGCGGAAACCGGTAGGTGCTCGGGCTTCGCCCGGACGGTCCACCAGAAGTCCCAGAAGTTCCAGAAGTTCCATGCAGCATGCGGGCTGTCCGCTGCTGCGGCCCCTGCCCAGCGGGCCGGGCCACCACGACAAGGAGAACCATGAGACAACGATGTCTGATTGCCGGCGCGACGGCGTTCGGCCTGATGGCTGGGGCCGGAGCCCTGGCGCTGCCGGCTGCCTCCGCCGACGAACCGTCGATCCTGTTGAGCGAGGATTTCGAGGACGGCGCCTTCGGTCCGTTGACCCGGAACGGTGAGGCGGCACTGTCGGTCGTCGACGCCGACGGGGACAAGGCCCTGCTGGTGCAGGGCAGGGCCAACGACTACGACGGCGTGAAGACCCCGGCGAACCTGCTGCAGCCCGGCGGGACCTACACGTTCTCGGCCTCGGTCAAGCTGGCAGCCGCGGCGGGAACGACGACGTCGGCGCGCTTCGTCGTCGAACCCACCTACAGCTGGGTGGGTAACACGACGATCTCAGCGGATGCCTGGACCCCAATGAGCGGCACGTTCAACGCCCCCGCCGGCGCCGACCCGGCCACTCTGCGGGCCTATCTCGGAACAGGAGACCTGGGTGCGCCCTACGACTACCTCGTGGACGACGTCGTGATCACCGGCACGGCCGCACCGGCGGACGGTGGCACCTGGCAACCCACTCCCGACCCGGCGTTCCGTCCCGGCGGTGCCGAGAATCCCACGACGACGCCCCTCGCATCGGCGCGCGGCACCGGCAACGCCGTCGCCCTCACCTTCGACGACGGACCGAACCCCGGTGAGACCACCGCTGTCCTGGATCTCCTGCGGGACCAGGACATCTCCGCGACCTTCTGCATCATCGGGCAGAACGTGCAGGCGCCGGGGGGCGCGGAACTGCTGCGCCGGATCGTCGCCGAGGGCCATACCCTCTGCAACCACGGCACGTCCTTCGCCGACATGGGGTCCTGGACGCAGGCGCAGATCGAGGCGGACCTCAAGGAGAACCTCCGCATCATCCGCGACGCGGCCGGTGATCCTGCCCTGCAGGTCCCGTACTTCCGGGCACCGAACGGCAGCTGGGGAGCCACCGGCGAGGTGGCGGCAGCGCTCGGCATGCAGCCGTTGGGCCTCGGCAACGTCATTTTCGACTGGGACGGCAATGATCTCAGCGAGGAGACCCTGACGGCCAACCTCCGTGCGGCGTTCACGCCCGGAGCCGTCGTCCTCGTCCACGACGGCGGCGGCGACCGCGCCAACACGGTGCGTGCCGTCACGACGGTTGTGACGGAGAAGCTCGCGGAGGGCTGGTCGTTCACCCTGCCGCGCGGCGGTGCTGCCGCCGAGGGGCCCGCCGGCGTCGCCTCCGGTTTCGAGACCGGCACCGACAGGTGGACGGCGCGCGGAGACGGCGTCCAGGTCGCTCCCAGCGGGGATGCCCGCACAGGGTCGGGCAGCCTGCTCGTGACCAACCGGACGGAGCCCTGGCACGGCGCCGCACTCGACGTGACCGCGGGACTGCCCGTCGGAACAGCCGTGGAGGTGTCGGTCTGGGCGAAGCTCGCTCCGGGCCGGGCGCCGGCATCGCTGAAGGTGTCGGTGCAGCGCGACAACGGCGGGGGCAGTGCGTACGACGGCGTTGCGGGTGCCGCCGCTTCAGTTACTGCCGACGGCTGGACCCGACTTGAGGGCACTTACACCCTCGGGGCGGTGGCGGACAAGGTGCAGGTGTACGTCGAGGGGCCCGTCGGTGTCGACTTCCTGCTGGATGACTTCCGCCTCGCGCCGTTCGCCGAGACACCCATCCAGGCCGACGTGCCCGGGCTGAAGGACGTCCTGGGAGACCGGGGGATCGAACACGTCGGTGTGGCGATCGACGCCCGGGAAACCGTCGGAAGTGCGGCGGACCTCGTGCGCAAGCACTTCAACGCGTTCACCCCGGAGAACGCGGGCAAGCCCGAGAGCGTGCAGCCCGTCGAGGGTCGGTTCGCGTTCACCCAGCTGGACCAGCTGCTGGACTTCGCGGACGCCAATGATGTGAAGGTCTACGGCCATGTCCTCGCCTGGCACTCGCAGACTCCGGCGTGGTTCTTTCAGGACGGCACCCGGGACCTGACCAACAGTGCGGCGGACCAGGCACTGCTCAAGGCGCGTATGGAAGCCCATCTCAAGGGCATCGCGGACCACATCGACGCCCGTTACCCGGAGGGGAACAGCCCTGTCTGGGCCTGGGATGTCGTCAACGAGACCATTGCGGACGGCGAGACGGCCAACCCGCACGATATGCGGGACAGCCGCTGGTTCCAGGTCCTCGGCGAGGGCTTCGTCGACGAGGCCTTCCACCTCGCCGACCGGTACTTCCCGGAGGCGAAGCTGTTCATCAACGACTACAACACCGAGATGCCGGAGAAGAGGGCCGATTACCTCGACCTGATTCGCGCCCTCGAGGCCCGCGGGGTGCCGATCGACGGCGTGGGGCACCAAGCCCACGTCGACGTCGCCCGCCCGGTGGAGTGGCTCGAGGACTCGATCACGGCGGTGGAGGCCGTCAACCCCAACCTGCTCCAGGCGATCACGGAGCTCGACGTCAACGCGTCCACCGAGAACCAGGGTGCGGATGTCAGTGGCGGCCAGACGGATCCCTACAGCCCCGCCTTCGAGAACGACGAGGATGCCGCGGCCGAGGTGGGCTACTACTATCGCGACCTGTTCGCCATGCTCGGCGAGCACAACGAGTCGATTGATTCGGTGACGTTCTGGGGCATCAGCAACGCCCGCACCTGGCTGCGGACCTGGCCGATGGCCCGGCCGTGGGAGCAGCCGCTGCCCTTCGACGACGACCTGCAGGTCACGCCGGCCTACTGGGGTATTGTCGACCCGACTCGGTTGCCTGCCCGCCCGGCTGACGTGCTGCCGCCGCGGATCGTCGACCAAGCCGATATTCCGGCGGTTTCGCCCGGCGCCAGCGGCGTCAAGCTGGACTATGTGCGGCCCTCGGCGATCGACACGCTCGACGGCGAAGTGCCCGTGGACTGCACGCCCGGGACGCGCAGCCGTTTCCCGGTCGCCGTCACGACCGTCACCTGCACGGCCACGGACGAGGCGGGCAACACCCGGACCAGTTCGTTCGACGTCGTTGTGACGCGCAAGCAGGCCGGCAAGTCCTGACTACCGCAGGCTGAGCCGAACGCAGCGGAGCCCCCGCCCTCCTTCCGGGAGGGAGGGGGCTCTGCTATGTCCAGCTCAGCCGTGTCCAAAGGTCTGCCACGTGGCGGGGGCTTTGTCAGATCCGGGGCCCGGCGACGGGCCGGTTCAGGCGTAGGCGCCGAGCAGCCGCACGGAGCCGCCGTCGACTCCCTTGGCGCCCTGCACGTAGTCCGGGCCGTCCGTGCCGGCATTGCTTGCCGCCTTCACGCTGCCCATCACCCAGGACGGCACGCCGGCGGCGTTCAAGTGGGCAAGGGCCGCATCGGCGCCGGCGGCCCCGACGATCGCCACCATGCCCACACCGAGGTTGAGCGTGCGCTCGAGGTCCGGCAGCGGCACGGAGCCGAGCTGTGAGACAAGGGTGAAGATGGGTGGGAGCTCCCAGGTGGAGCGGTCGATGCTGGCCTCCATGCCCCGCGGAAGCACGCGCGCGAGGTTCGCCGCGAGCCCGCCACCGGTGACGTGGCTGAAGCCGTGCACCTGGGCAGCGTCGTCGCGAGCTAGAGCGAGGCAGTCTGCGGCGTAGACGCGCGTGGGCTCGAGGAGTTCCTCACCGAGCGTGCGGCCCAGCTCGGAAACCTGCCGGTCGAGCGTCCACCCTGCCTGGTTGATGACGCGTCGAACCAGCGAATACCCGTTCGAGTGCAGGCCGGAGGACGCCATCGCAATCACGATATCGCCGTCGCGGACCCGCTCCGGGCCGAGAACGCGATCAGCCTCGACGACGCCGGTCGCGGCGCCGGCGACGTCGTACTCATGCTCACCCAGCAGGCCCGGGTGCTCGGCGGTCTCGCCGCCCACCAGCGCGGTCCCCGCCACCGTACAGGCTGCAGCGATGCCACGCACGATGTCGGCGATGCGCTCCGGCACTACCTTGCCGCACGCGATGTAGTCGGTCATGAACAGCGGTTCGGCACCCACCACCACGATGTCGTCGACCACCATGCCCACGAGGTCGAATCCGATGGTGTCATGAATGTCCATGGCCTGCGCGATGGCGACCTTGGTCCCCACACCGTCGGTGGAGGTGGCCAGCAGCGGGCGCCGGTAGGTGAGCAGCTTCGAGACATCGTAGAGGCCCGCGAAACCACCGACACCACCGACCACCTGACTGCCATGAGTGGCCTTGACCGCGTCCTTCATGAGCTCGACGGCGCGGTCTCCCGCCTCGACATCCACTCCGGCGCTCGCGTAGGTGATGGGATTGGAAGGCGCGCTCATACCCGCTCTTTCTTGTCTGCGTCGGTCAGTACGGCTTCGAATTCACTGTCGGGTCCGGGATCGCATCCGTTGGCCCCGGTCTTGTCCGCCGGGTTGAGGTGTTCCAGCAGGTTCTTGCCCAGGTGGTCGTCGACCGGGAGTTCGATGGGGTAGTTCCCGGTGAAGCAGGCGGTGCAGAGGCGCTCGCGGGGCTGCTGCGTCGCGGCGATCATGCCGTCTTCGGAGATATAGGCGAGGCTGTCGGCGCCGATCGACTTGCTGATCTCGGCTACTGCGGCGCCGTTGGCGATCAGTTCTGCACGGGATGCGAAGTCGATGCCGTAGAAGCATGGCCAGCGGACCGGGGGAGAGGAGATTTTGACGTGGACCTCGGCGGCACCGGCTTCGCGGAGCATCCGCACTACCGCGCGCTGGGTATTGCCTCGGACGATCGAATCGTCCACCACGATGATGCGCTTGCCCCGGATCACCGACTCCAGGGCATTGAGTTTGAGGCGGATGCCGAGTTGCCGGAGGGTCTGGCTGGGTTGGATGAAGGTCCGGCCCACGTAGGCATTCTTCACGAAACCATGCGCGAAGTGGATTCCGGATTCCTCGGCGAAGCCCACGGCGGCCGGGGTCCCCGATTCCGGCACAGGGATGACGATGTCGCCCTCCGCGGAATTCTCGCGGGCCAACTGGCGGCCCATCTCGACCCTGGACTCGTACACCGACCTGCCGGCGATCGCGGCATCGGGGCGGGCGAGGTAGACATATTCGAAGACGCAACCCGCCGCCGTCGGGGTGGCGAAACGGCTCGACCGGACGCCTTGTTCATCAATGGCGATGAACTCGCCCGGCTCGATCTCCCGGATGAAGCTGGCACCGACGGTGGCAAGCGCCGACTGCTCGGAGGCCACCACCCAGCCGCGCTCGAGCCTGCCGAGTACGAGCGGGCGGACACCGTAGGCATCCCGCGCCGCGTAGAGGGTTCCTTCGTCCATGAAGACGAAGCAGAAGGCTCCACGGATGCTGGGCAGCAGTTCAAGGGCGGTCTCTTCGAGGGACCGACCGTCATCCCCGGCCAGGAGGGCAGTCACGAGCGCCGTGTCGGTCGTGTTGCCCTGCGCCATCTCTCCGGAGCGGGGCTTCCCGTGGCGCTCGAGCACCATCCGGTACAGCTCCGCCGAGTTGGTGAGGTTTCCGTTGTGGGCCAGGGCCACCGTTCCTGCGGCGGTTGCACCGAGGGTGGGCTGCGCGTTGGCCCAGAGGGAGGATCCCGTTGTGGAGTACCGGCAATGACCCACCGCGATATGACCGGTGAGCGTATTCAGCGTTGTCTCGTCGAAGACCTGCGACACCAGCCCCATGTCCTTGTAGACATTGATGCGCTGCCCGTCGCTGGTCGCAATGCCCGCCGATTCCTGGCCGCGGTGCTGCAGCGCGTAGAGACCGTAGTAGGTGAGCTTGGCTACCTCTTCCCCGGGCGCCCACACGCCGAACACACCACAGGCATCCTGGGGTCCTTTTTCGCCGGGAAGAAGATCATGGGAAAGTTGTCCGTCACCGCGCACCATAGGCCCATTCTCTCACGCCAAGTCGGCGCTGTGCCTTTGCCGAGCGCCCCTGGCTGACAGCCGGTCGAGTGCGGGTGGAAGAATGGGGCCATGGCGGTCGATGATTCATCCGGTCCTTTCGGCAGTTCGGCGACGGAGCGGCCTGCCCGGCGGTCCCCGCTTCCCGCGGTGCGGCAGTATCTTCGCCACCCCCATCTCCTGTTGTCGTTCAAAGCAGCGCTGGCGGCCGGGATCGCCTGGGTCATTGCCGTCTCCATGCAGGGAGTGGCGGCGGAGTATCCGTACTACGCGCCGCTGGGCGCTTTGCTCGCGATTTATCCGACCGTCTCGGGAACGGTGAAGCTGGGGCTGCAGACCATGGCAGGCCTGACCATCGGGATTCTGCTCGCCTTCTTCGCAGCATGGATCGGCGATCCGAACGCACTCACCATTGCTTTCGTGGTGGGCACTGGAGTTCTCCTGGCCGGCTGGCTCAAGCGCACAGCCGGGGGCGGAACAGGAATCGCGTCGGCGGGACTGTTCGTGCTGATCATCGGAAACAACGACCTGGGATACTCGATCGGGTACCTGATCCAGATGGTCGTGGGGGTTCTCGTCGGCCTCACGGTCAGCGCGCTGGTGGTACCGCCGCTGCATTCTGATGCAGCAGTGGCAAAACTTGCCCTGCTGCGCAGGACCGCCGCGCAGCAACTGAGGGACGTCAGCGATGCCCTGCGTGAGAACTGGTCGTCGAACGATCAGCGGTGGGGCCGGCGGCGCGCGGACCTCTCCCGTACGGCCGAAGGAGCGCGGGAGGCACTGAATTATGCGCAGGAGAGCCGGAAGGGCAATGTGCGCCGCCGCTTTCATCCCCGAGACCTCGCGAAGGATTTCGAGCACATCGAAGTGTTGGAAGTGGTCACCTTCCATACCCTGAACATCACCAACATGCTGCAGGATTCCATCCACGGCACCTCCCGCGAGCCCGCCCTGTCAGAGGATTTCAAAGCGCCGCTGCAGGAGGCTTTTACCGCCGTCAGCAATGTCCTCACACAGTGGACCGTGGACGGGATAGCCGGCGAAACGCTCGACAACGCCGAGAAAGCCATGCTTCACCTGGCGGGCAAAGCCAATGAAAGCGCTGCCCAGGAAGCCCCGTTCGGTGCTGCGGCATCGATCGCCATGAGTCTCCACCGCATCCTGGCGGCTGTTACTCCGTCAACAGAACTACCGGGGCACTATCCGTCCACCGGGCACGATACGGAAACCCCGACGGAAACCCCGACTGAAACCCCGACGGAAACGCCGACGGAGCAGCGGAACTGATGGTTCCACGCCAGGCAGGATGACGGCGGTGCGGTGCGGGTATTACCGGGTGTCGTCGTCGGTGGGCCTGACGTGCGCGCGCTGTGCGCGGCGGACACTTCGGCGGTCCAGGATCAGCACCACGATGGCGCCCAGGATCAGGCCCGGAATTGCGAAGGCCACGGTGAAGAAGCCGAGCACGGACTCGCGTGTAAGGGTGGGATCCACCGGCCCCGTGTAGGCGACGACGAGGGCCGCGATGAAACCGAGCACAGCACCGAGCGCCATGAACGGAATGAACCGGGGGGCCCTGCGGATGGTTACTTCACGCCGTGCTGTTCCTTCGGGGCGCCCAGTTCCTTCCAGGGGTTCAGGGGTTCCCTGCAGTTCGGTTACCTCCCGGTGCTCGGGTGCGTTCTCGGGGGAGTTCTCGGGCAGCGGCTTCTCGGAGCTCATGGGTTTAAGGCTACCGGCGATCACGGGATCATCTTCACCAGCTGGTAGCCCGCCTCGTCAAAGACGAGTTCGTAGGAATTGCCGGGATACGTAGTTTCTGCGTGGGCCACGGCGTCGGCGGGCCGTACAGGCCCCCAGCTCCAGTCCTGGGCGTCGACGATGAGGTAGTCGGGCGCCGGATTCTCGTTGCCAAGCCAGTACACCTCGGCGTCGGGCGCAAGGTAGGCCATGAGCACCACTCCGCTTTCCACCGACGCTCCGGACGGGATGCTGTCCATCATGCGGTGCGCAGCATCCCACCGCGGAGACTGCTGGTAGGTCTGCGGTTCGGCGAGGGCGGCGAGCGCCTGCCCGGGCAGAAGGGCAAGCGCGACGACGGCGACAGCCGGAGCCACGACTGCGCCGACCACGCGGAGCCATCGGCGGCCGCTCGTCCGCAGCCGGGAGAGTACGTCGACCAAGGCAAGGAAGACCACCGGCATGAGCACTGCGCTGTAGTGCCAGTCGGGGCCCCAATAGCCCTCCTGTTCCGAGGCGAATCGCCAGAGCAGTGTGGGAATCAGCACCAGGGCAAGCGGCGACCGCACGAACAGTGCGCCGCCCGCGAGCAGGAGCAGGCCCACGGTTTCGTATTTCGCCGCGCCGCTCACCAGGGACACCACGGCAAGGCCCGGGTCCGCCATCATCCCACCGACGTCGATGCGGTCCGAGTAGTCGTAGGCACCGCCCGTGTTCAGCGCGGGGAGGATGACGCGAACCGACAGCACGAGCCACAGCGCGCCCCAGGCCGCGAGCCAGAGGCCTGCCTGGGAGCGGAACCGCCAGGCGATGACGAGCCCGAGGACAAGGACGGTCACGCCGAGATCCTCCTTGACGAACACCAGCAGTGATCCCCACGCGACGGCGGGCACGAGCCGCCTGTCGATCAGCGCCTCGAGGCTCAGGGCGAGCAGAGGAACAGCGAAGGCGATCTCGTGGAACTGTGCCGCGACGGCTGACAGGAGCCCCCAGGACAGGCCGAACGCGAGGCCGATGCAGATGCCTGCCCACCGGCCCGCATGCCGGACGCCGGCGCGCGTCACGACGAAAACCGCAAGGCCGAACAGCAGGTTCTGCACCACGAGCAGGGTGAAGCCTGAGGGAAACACCGCGTAGATGGGTCCGAGGAGCACCAGGATCGGGTGGAAGTGGTCCCCCAGGAGGTTGAAGCCGTGGCCCTTGATGGGGACGATCGGGGCTCCGGGAGCGGCGTACGCCTTGGCCAGCTGGGTGAAGATCCCCAGATCCCACGACGGCGAGCTGAGCTGGTGCCATTGCGTGGTCGAGTACGCGATGTAGAGGGACGTCACGGCAAGGCCCACGATCCAGGCGCTGTCGGGTTGGCGGCCGGAAGTAGCGGGGGGCGCTGCGCGAACCCGACTGACAGGTGAGCTCACCGCGGGCCTCCCGCGCCCGGAGCGCTGTGTCTGCTGAACAGGGGGAGCCAGGCTGAAAGGTCCGCTCGCTGGCCCGACGCCGCCACCTTCCCGGCGGCCTGTGCTTCAGCCCAGGTCAGCCCCCCGGTGACGAGTGCGAGCCAGGTGGCGGCGTCGGTCTCCACCACGTTCGGTGGCGTTCCCCGCGTGTGGCGGGGGCCGGCGACGCACTGGGTGACACCGAAGGGCGGAACCCTTACCTCCACGCTGTTGCCCGGGGCGCGCTCCGCCAGCTCCTCGAGGCAGTACCGCACTGCCGCGGCGAGCTCGTTCCGCGACGCGCGCCCGTCCGCCACTTCCTGCAGGGCGGCGGAACCCACCTCCGACGGGATGCGGCGTCGAGCCATGTCGTGTCCTTCCGGGTTGTCCCGTTCAGTCGAGTAGAGCCATCACGGGAGCGGCCAGGCGCAGGCTGCCGACCGGGCGCCCGCCGCCCAGCACGGGTGGTACTACCTTCTCGAGTACCGCGCCCACCGTGTCAGGGTCGATTGCTCCGGAAGCTGCGAACAGGGTGAGTCCTACCAGTGTGGCGGCCCGGTTGTTGCCGTCGAGCACCTTCAGCGCGAGCGCTGCCCCATTGGGCGCGCCGAGCACAAGGACCCCCTCGGCGCCGCTCTTGGCGAGGATTCCGAGTTCCTCCATGACCACTGTGTTCTCCATCCCCCGACCGTGGACGGCCCAGGGGTAGTCGATCATGGCCGTCGCGATGGTGGCGGCGCGGGCATCGGCGTTCTTGTCCGAGGGGGCCTTCGCGATCTTCCCGATCCCCCGTGCGAGGCCTGTCAGCGACACCGTTGCCACCGGAGCCCCGCAGCCGTCCACGCCCCAGTGCCCGGGCGTCTCCTCGGTGTACTCCTCGATGACGTCCGCAATGCCCTGCTGGAGGGGGTGGGCGGGATCAAGGTATGTCGCGTGGTTCCACGAGTTCTCGGTGCACGCCCACAGGAATGCGGCGTGCTTACCGGAGCAATTGAACGCTATCCGTTGCTTCCCCTTGTCGCCCAGCACCAGGCTGATACGCGCCTGCTCGTCCTGCGGCCAGTCCTCGGGGCACTGGAGATGTTCTTCAGTGACTCCGGCGGCGCTCAGCATGGTCCGCACCACGTCCATATGTTCGTCGCTTGCCACATGGCTGGCCGTCGCCAGGGCAACCTGCGGTCCCCTCAGCGGCACTCCCGCCTTCATCGCGGCGAGGGCCTGGAACGGCTTGAGGCTGGAGCGCGGGTAGATCGGCGAGGTGATGTCCCCGAGCGAGGTCACCACACTGCCGTCCGCCGCGAGAACGACGGCGGAGCCCACATGGCGGGATTCGATGAACCCGTTGCGCTCCAGGACGGCAAGGTCAACGGCATCGGCGGAGGTGAAGGTCGGCATGAACCAAGTATTGCCTATGGCGTGGAAGGCTCGTGCTGCCTGAGCACCTTCGAAGTAGGGCCGGAACGGCGGGTGTGCGAAGCCGGCACCCCTGACGTGCGCGGGTTCCGCCGGGGACCGCGCGTGATGGCTAGCCGGCCGAGAACTGTACGGACTGCCACCCTGAAGCGCCGTTCGGCACGGTGTCCGCACGCTCCTCCGTCTGCAGGCCGTCGACGGCGTCGGTGGCCCTGGCGCGGACGGTGTGGCTTCCGGCGTCGAGCGTGAGCTCATGCGACCACTGGCGCCAGGTGTCCACCGAGTATTCCTCCGCGAGGATCACCTCTTCCCACTCGCCGTCGTCCACCGATACCTCGACCTTCGCGATGCCGCGTTGCTGCGACCAGGCCGAGCCGCCGATCCTGACCGGACCTGGAGCGACCTTCGCGAACGCCCTCGGCACCTCGACGCGCGCCATCGTCTTGACCGGTCCCTTCTCCGACCAGCCGCGATCGGTCCAGTACGCCGTCTGGTCGGCGAACCGTGTGACCTCGAGGTCAACCACCCATTTGGTGGCCGAGACGTAGCCGAAAAGGCCCGGAACCACCATGCGGACCGGGAAACCGTGTTCAAGGGGAAGCGGCTCGCCGTTCATGGAGACCGCCAGCATGGCATCGCGTTCGTCCTGGAGAACAGGCAGGGGAGTCGAAGCGCTGAAGCCATCGGAGCTCGTCGAGAGCACCATGTCTGCGCCTTCCATGGGCCGCGCCCGCTTCAGGACTTCGCGCAGCGGGTAGCCGAGCCATTTCGCATTGCCAACCAGGCCCCCTCCCACCGGATTCGAGACGCAGGTGAGGGTGACATGGCGCTCGATGAGATCGGCGTCGAGGAGGTCCTGGAAAGACATCGTGAATTCCTCCTCGACCATGCCGTGCACCCGCAGTTCCCAGGTTGCGGAATCGAGTTGGGGCACGCTGAGCGCAGTATCGATGCGGTAGAAATCCTGATTCGGAGTCAGCCAGGAGGTAACCCCCTCCACGTCCACCTCTACCCCGGCGGGCACCGGCTCGGCCGGGCTGGCGGGGACCGGAAAGGTGAGGCTGTCGCGCGCCGCCGACATATTGCTCCGGATGCTGCCGAGCACGCGCCCTCCGGTGGCCGCGGCGCCGGCCACGATCGCGGTCACTCCGGCTGCGGCGAAGAAGGAGCGGCGCGACGGCGACATCGCGCCGCCATCGCCGCGGTCAGCCGTGGTTGTTGACGCGGCTGCGCTTGAGGCAGCGGCGCCCGATGAGGCGGCACTGCGCCGGCCCGTGGCGGGAACCGCAGGTGCGGCATCGACGACGACGACGCCGTCGTCATGCTGTGCTCGCCCTGCGGCGCCGGAGTGGAGGCGGGCGATCAGCCAGCGGAGGGCCAGCAGGCCGGCGGCGGTGCCGATGATCGACGGGGCGGCATCGAGCAGCGTGGCACCGGCCCGCGAGAGGACACTCGCGACCATCACGAGTCCCATCAGCACGACGCCGACCGCACCGAGTGCCCACCTCCGGAAGGCGACGATGCCGAGTATCGCGGCGAGAGCCACGATGGTCACGGCCATGCCCACGAAGAGGGCCACCTTGTCATCGGTGCCGAACGTGTCGATCGCGAAGTCCTTCAACCAGGCCGGCGTGAAGTCAATGAAGGTCGAGCCGAGCGCGATCAGGGGAGTGGCACGGGCCGCGTAGAAGGCACCGACCAGTTCGGCAGTCCCGAGGACCAGGCCCGCGGCGAGGATTCCCGCAAGGGCGGCGAGCGCGGTGGCTTCGCGGGAGATTTTCCGAATGGTGTTCATGGTGGGTATTCGGAGGGGTGCTGCCCGGGTATGGGTAACGGCTGGGTGACGCTCTCCCGTAACAGGGGCCGCGGGCTTCGCCGGGAGCGTTCACTCCCAGTACGCTGGTCGACTGTGAAGGTTCTTGTGATAGGCCCCGGCGGCCGTGAACACGCCCTTGTCCGTGTGCTGCTGACCGACCCTTTCGTCCGCGAAGTCCACGCCGCCCCCGGCAACGCGGGAATGGCGGCGATCGTGCCCACGCACGACGTCGACGCCAACGATCCCCTGGTTGTCACGGCCCTTGCCCGGCGGCTCGGATCGGACCTGGTGGTGATCGGGCCGGAGGCTCCGCTGGCGGCCGGGGTGGCGGACGCCCTCCGTGACGCCGGGATTCCGGTCTTCGGGCCCTCCCGCGCAGCGGCCCAGCTCGAGGCGTCGAAAGCCTTCGCCAAGCAGGTCATGGCGTCAGCGGGAGTTCCGACGGCGATGGCCATGGTGGCCACGACCATCAGCCAGGCCGAGGAAGCGCTGCGCACGTTCGGGGCGCCCTACGTGGTCAAGGATGACGGACTGGCAGCAGGCAAGGGCGTGGTGGTCACCGAGGACCGCGTCGAAGCCCTCGCCCATGCCGAGGCCTGTTTCGCGGTGGGCGGCAGCGTGGTCATCGAGGAATACCTGGACGGCCCCGAGGTCTCACTGTTCGTCCTCTCCGACGGGCAGCACGTCCTGCCGCTCGCTCCCGCGCAGGACTTCAAGCGTATCTCCGACGGCGACACCGGCCCCAACACCGGCGGAATGGGCGCGTATTCGCCGCTCGACTGGGCACCCGCCGGGCTGGTCGACGAGGTCATCGACCGGGTGGCCCAGCCTGTCATCGACGAAATGGCGCACCGAGGGACCCCGTTCATCGGGGTGCTGTACTGCGGGCTTGCCCTGACCTCCCGCGGAACGCGTGTCATCGAGTTCAATGCGCGGTTCGGTGACCCCGAGACGCAGGCCGTGCTCGCCCGGCTGCGCACCCCGCTGGGTGGGGTGCTGCTGGCTGCCGCGCAGGGCGGACTCGAGAAGATCCAATCCCTCACCTGGTCCAGGCGCAGTGCGGTGGCCGTGGTGCTGGCGTCGGAGAATTACCCTGAAGCACCTGTCACCGGTGGGCGTATCCGCGGGCTCAAGAAGGCCGGCCGCCTGGAGGATGTCCAGGTGCTTCATGCCGGGACCGCAGTGGCGGACGGCAAGGTGGTGAGTGCCGGTGGTCGGGTGCTCGCCGTCGTCGGGCTAGGGGATGATCTCGAAAGCGCTCGGAGGAAGGCCTACGAGGGAATGTCGTTGATCGAACTCGAGGGCGGGCAGTTCCGCACCGATATCGCACTGAGGGCCTTGCGGGGTGAGGTTCGCGCTGCCGGCGCGCCTCCCGCTTCGGCTGCAGCTTTCCCGCAGGGCGCCGAGGCATGAGCACGCGTACGCCCTGGCTCCCCGCGCATCCCGAGCTTCCGGGATGGACCCACGTGTACTCGGGCAAGGTCCGGGACCTCTACGAACCGGCGGACGGGGGCGATTCCGATGTCGTGCTGGTGGTGGCGAGTGACCGCATCAGCGCCTACGACCACGTGCTTGCCACGGAAATCCCTGACAAAGGGCGCGTCCTCACCCAGTTGAGCCTGTGGTGGTTCGAGCAGCTGGCAGGCGTGCCGAACCATGTGCTGGGCTCCGACGCCGCAGCGGGAGTGCCGGAGGCTGTGGCGGGCCGGGCCATGATCTGCCGCAAGCTGGAGATGTATCCGATCGAGTGCATCGCGCGCGGCTACCTGACCGGAAGCGGACTTCTCGAGTACCGCGCGTCGGGCACCGTCTGCTCCCTGCCGCTGCCCGAGGGACTCGTGGACGGCTCGCGGCTCGAGCCGGCGCTGTTCACGCCGTCCGCGAAGGCCGAGGTGGGCGAGCACGACGAGAACATCAGCTACGACGCCGTCGTCATGGCTGTGGGCGACGACGCCGCGGACCAGCTGCGCTCGCTGACACTCGATATCTATGCGCGGGCCGAGGTCATTGCCCGGGAGCGGGGGATCATCCTCGCCGACACCAAGGTTGAATTCGGACTCGATCCGCTCACCGGGCTCATCACGCTGGGCGATGAGGTACTGACGCCGGATTCGTCGCGGTTCTGGGATGCCTCCCTCTACTCGCCGGGCCAGGCCCAGCCGTCCTTCGACAAGCAGTTCGTGCGTGACTGGCTGACCTCTGACGCCTCGGGGTGGGATCGCTCGGCACCGCCGCCGCCGCTGCCCGACGACGTCGTCGACCGCACCCGCGGCCGGTATATCGAGGCGTATGAGCGACTGACGGGCCGGACGTTCGCTTAGCCGGCGGGTTCGGGGCGGTAAGCCGAACCCCTGGTCGGCTGCTTAGCACCCTTGCCAGCCTTGGAGCAATCATAGGATTGCTGAGTTTCCTTTCCTGATCATGTGATTTATGCTTTCCAGACGGCCTAGCAGCAGGCCACGCAACCACCATCTGTGGAGCTGACATGAAAAACCCTTCCCTCGTTTCCGACCGCCCGAATCCAGATTCCGTTGCTGAAAGCGTGTTGTCGTGGGCGCCCTCACCGTGGGAGGCATCCGGCTTCGAATTCGAGGGCCGGGGAGTGAAGACGTTTCCGGCAGACCTCTCCGAGGTCTCCACTCGCCGACTTCGGGTCCTCTGCAACCGGATCTACGGGCTCCTGAACAGTGATCATCCGCCGCTGGAGGCCAGGGAACAGTACGAGGTGCTCGTCGAGGAACTCGAATTCAGGAAAACCACCGCGAAAACACGGGTACGTAATCCTGTTGCCGCGCGGCAGCGGCGCCGCTTCGACGTCGGCCATGCGGCGAACGCCCGCATCGGCGGAGCTGATGGGTAGGCGGCAAGCAAACCACGGCGGGTCCACCACCGACCCCGACCGGTTGCCGCGCCGATCACGGGGCGATGCGCGGATGCCGGTGACCCCACCGCACTGCGCCAGTCTGTTGGAAGCGGTCGCGCGGGCTGTCCGAGAGGTGGCGCCCCTGGCGGATCGGGCAGATCTTGGTTCGATCACTTCTGAGCTCGAAGCGCGGATCTGTGATTATTGGGGGGAGCATCACGGTATCACCCGCGCCGAAATGATCGCCACGGCGCGGGATGTGAAAGCCAGTGCAGTTCCAAGTATGAGTGAATAGCACCGGCGGATCCCGATCGCGGGTCTGGAAACGGTAAGGAGAGTTCGAGATGGCAGGACGGTTCGAGATCTACCGGAACGACGGACAGTTCGTTTTTCGGCTGACCGGGGACGACGGCGCAACCCTGGTCACCAGCGAGCCGTACGGTGACGAGGAAACCGCTATCGCGGGGATCAACGGGATCCGGGACTGCGCGTCGACGGCGCTCATCGCGGATCTCAGCTAGCGCAAGCTGCTCCAGGAAGTTCTGACCTCCCGGCAATGCGGGCAACGGGCGGGCGCGGACACCTGGCGACAATCGGAGACCGCCCACCAGGAACGGTGGTCAGGGGGCGGCGGCGTACCGGAGGAACACGACGCCGTCGTCGAAGCGGTGGTGTTCCATCAGAGTGAGGTGCACGCGCGTGCCGGTGGGGAAGAAACGCAGGCCGCCGCCCACCGCGACCGGGCTCACGTAGAGTTGATATTCGTCCACGAGGCCGGCGCGGATGGCATGCTCAGCCAGGCAGGGTCCCGAGATGACGATGTCCTGGTCGAGTGTCGCTTTCATCTGCTGGACTTCTCGTAGGTCGAAGGTTGGTTTGATCTCGGTTCGAGCCGTTGAAGCAGAACCGAGGGTGGTCGAGTAGACGATCTTGTCTGCTGCCTGCCAGGTTCGTGCGAAATCGATGATGAGCTGGTCCTGGCCGGGAATCTGGTCCGCTGTCTCCCACTCCATCATCTCCTCGTACATGCGCCTGCCGTAGAGATGCGTGCCGACAGACCGTTCCCGCCAGGTGAGATACGCCAGGACATCATCTCCCGGAATGCTCCAGTCGTAGTTGCCCTCCGGGTCGGCCATGAAGCCGTCGAGGGACACCGTTCCCGAGCTGATCAACTTCGCCATTGATTCATTTCCCTGCCGACTGGTACCCCCGTCAGCCTGGTTGCTGAAGTTACCGTAGTTACAGATGTTACTTCGGTCACTCTAACGGATGTGGGCTGAGGGCACGCAAGAGGGCTTCGGCCGAACGGCAGAAGCCCTCTTTTCATGCATGGTCGGGGTGACAGGAATTGAACCTGCGACCTCGTCGTCCCGAACGACGCGCGCTACCAAGCTGCGCCACACCCCGATGGCCCGCCTCGACGCCGGCCGAAACCAACACTCGAGGCAACCCCTCAAGGATAGCCGAGGCAACGGGTGCATGCGAAACCGCCAGTGGAACCGGACAGGCCCCTATACGAGGGAATCCTTCCACGCTGCATGCAGCGTCGCGAAACGGCCGGTCCCGCCGATGAGGGCCTCCGGGGTGCCGTCCTCCACCACCTCCCCGTCGTGCACCACCAGCACGCGGTCGGCGATCGCGACCGTCGACAGCCGGTGCGCGATGATCAGGGCGGTGCGCTCGCCAAGCAGCTTCTGCAGTCCCTGCTGCACGAGGCGTTCGCTCGGGATATCGAGCGACGACGTCGCTTCGTCAAGGATCAACACGGCCGGATCGGCGAGGAACGCGCGCGCGAAGCTGATGAGCTGGCGCTGCCCCGAAGACACCCGGCCGCCCCGCTTGTTGACGTCGGTGTCGTAGCCCTCCGGAAGTTCGAGGATGAACTCCTCGGCGCCCACCGCACGGGCGGCGGACTCGATCTCGTCCCGGGTAGCTTCCGGCTTGCCCAGGGCGATGTTGTCGGCAACCGATCCGCTGAAGAGGAATGCCTCCTGCGTCACCATGACGACGGCGCGCCGCAGGTCCCTCTGGTCGAGGTCCCGGAGGTCCACGCCATCGAGTGTGAGGCGGCCCTCGGACACGTCGTAGAAACGGGCGATGAGCTTGGCGATCGTCGACTTCCCCGCTCCCGTCTGCCCTACGAGCGCCACTGTCTGGCCGGCGGGAATGTCGAGGCTCAGGGGCGGAATCACCTGTGGTCCGTTGCCGTAGCGGAAACCGACGTCGGAGAAGGCGACGGCGCCGCGGGGATGGGTCAGCGCCACGGGATTCTTCGGAGGCCGTACGGTAGGAACCTCCTCGAGGAGGCCCGATACCTTCTCCAGTGCAGCCGACGCTGACTGGAACGAGTTGTAGAACATGGCCATCTGGTCCACGGGCTGGAAGAACCGCTTGCTGTAGAGCAGGAGCGCGAGGAGTGCGCCCACCTCCAGGGAGCCGCCCAGGACGCGGAAGCCTCCTACCAGCAGCACGACTGCGACGGTAACGTTGCCGATCAGCACGAGCCCCGGCTGGAAGATGCCGTTCAGGTTGATCGAACGAACCGTCACCTTCCGGTAATCCTCGGCAAGCTCGTCATACCGCTCGGCGTTGACTCCCTCGCGCCGGAACGCCTTGACGGCGCGGATGCCGGTCATCGTCTCGATGAAGTGGACGATCAGCCGGGCGGAGACCACCCGGGACGCGCGGAAGGCAAGCTGTGAGTGCCGCTGGTACCAGCGTGCGAGGAAGAACATCGGCACGGCGGCGGCCAGGATCAGTAGGCCGGTGCGCCAGTCGAGCGCGAAGATCGTGACGGCGGTGAACAGCATGAACATGGCACCGGACGCGAGTGCGCTGATGCCCGAATCGAGCAGTTCACGGAGTGCTTCGAGGTCGGAGGTCTGGCGCGCGATGATGCGGCCCGAGGTGTACTTCTCGTGGAACTCGAGGCTGAGGCGCTGGGTATGCCGGAAGACCCGCAGGCGAAGATCCAGCAGCATGGCCTGGCTCAGTTGGGCTGTCGCCCGCACGTAGCCCGCCGTCAGGACCGAGGCCAGGATCGCCGCAACGAGGTAAGCCCCGCCGGCCATCCACAGCTGGAACGGGTCACCGGAGATGAGCGAGGGCAGAGCATTGTCGATGCCGAACGCGATGATGGCAGGGCCAGCAACACGGGCGGCCTGCGAGATCACCACGAGCAGCACCGTCCAGATGAACTGGCGCCGGTTGGGGCGGATCAGCGAGCCGAGCAGCCGGAATGAACGCGACCGCACCGCCCTGCTCTGGGCCTTGCTGAGGACGACGTCGTCCTCATTGTGCACACCGGCCGAAGTTGCGCCGTGCTGTTCCGGTGCCGGTTCGCCGGCCGGCTCCTCGGGCGGCCTGCCCGTCGTCGTCGTCCGGCTCATGCCAGCGCCTCCTCATCGTTCCGGGCGGATCCGCTTTGAACGGACTCATTCCGCCCTGTTTCGTCCGGGCCGGTGTCTTCGAGCACCGTGTCGAGATCCACAGGATGTTCGTCGAGGCTTGCAATGACGTAGCGGTAGTGACTGCTCCGGGCGAGCAGCTCGGGGTGTGTCCCGACGTCGGCGATGCGGCCGTCCCGCATCAGCGCGACGCGGTCCGCGAGGGCCACGGTGGAGGGCCGGTGCGC
Organism: Arthrobacter sp. CAN_A214; assembly: GCF_015751955.1. Taxonomy (NCBI): domain Bacteria; kingdom Bacillati; phylum Actinomycetota; class Actinomycetes; order Micrococcales; family Micrococcaceae; genus Arthrobacter; species Arthrobacter sp. CAN_A214. The sequence continues at coordinate 28,181 of NZ_JADOUU010000011.1, read as the reverse complement.
GACGATCAGGGTGGTGGTGCCGTGCAGTACCTCACGCAGGCGCTGCTCGACCAGTTCCTCGGTGTTGACGTCGAGGGCCGAGAGCGGATCGTCGAGCACGAGGACCTGAGGCTTGGCCGCGATGGCGCGGGCCAGGGCGATCCGCTGCCGCTGGCCACCCGAAAGACTCAGCCCCTCCTCGCCGATCAGGGTGTCGAGGCCCTGCGGGAGGGAGTACGCGAAGTGGGCCTGGGCGACGTCGAGCGCCTCCTCCACGGCGCGCTCCGCTTCGGCTCCGGGAGCCGCCCTCGAACCCATGAGGACGTTCTCGCGCACCGAGTTCGAGAACAGGGTGGTGTCCTCGAAGGCGACGGCAACATGCGTGCGGAGGTCATCGAGGGAGACGAGCCGGACGTCGGTGCCGTCGATCCTGATGCTGCCGCCCGTGACGTCGTACAGGCGCGGAAGGAGCTGCAGCAGGGTGCTCTTGCCGCAGCCCGTGACGCCCACGAGCGCCATCGTTTCGCCCGCTTCAAGCCGCAGGTCGACCCCGTCCAGCACGTCCCTGGTGCCCTCCGGGGAATCCGGGTACCGGAAGTGCACATCGTCGAGGACCACCTCGCCGCGTGCCTGATCCAGCCGCACCGGCTCGGCGGGGCTGGTGATGGTGTTCTCGGCCTCCATGACCTCGTAGTGGCGGTCGATGGCGGTCTTCGCGGCGAAGGTCATGGCGAGCAGTGGGCCGATGAACTCGACGGGGCCCGCAACGACGGCGGCGGTCGCGAAGAACGCGACCAGAGCGCCGATGCTCACGTCGCCGCCGGCCGCGAGGAGCACGCCCACCACGAGGGACGCGCCCAGTGCGAGTTCCGGAAGCAGCGTCACGATCATGGAGAAGTTCGCAAGCGATCTCGCCTTGTGGATCTCCGTCTGGCGCAGTTCCTCGGCCTGTTCCTCGAAGTCGTCCAGGGCCTCACGGCTGCGCCCGAACGCCTTGAGCACGCGGATCCCGTGGACCGATTCCTCCACCGTGGTGGCGAGGTCGCCGGCCTGGTCCTGGCTTTTCCGTGAGACCCGGCTGTACGAGGTGCGGAAGCGGAAACCGTAGATCATGAGCGGCAGGGCAGCGCCGAGGAAGATGAGGGCGAGGGCCCAGCTGGTCAGGAACATCACGACGACGCCGATCACCACCGTCAATGACGTCACCACGAGCATGATGAGGCCGAAGGCCATCCACCGCCGCATCAGGTTGAGATCGGTCATCGCCCGTGAGAGCAGCTGACCGCTTCCCCAGCGGTCATGGAATTCGAGCGTGAGGTTCTGGAGGTGCCGGTAGAACGAGGTCCGCATGTTCGTCTCGACCGTGGTTGCGGGCGTGATGACGAAATGACGGCGCAGGGCCACGAAGGTGGCTTCGAGGATTCCAAGGAGGAGCACCACTCCCGAGGCGATCCAGACGGTGGATTCCGCCCCGCCGGCGGTGAGGGCGTCGTTGATCAGGACCCTGAACACCTGGGGAATTGCGAGTGCCATGAGGCTCGCACCGAGCGCACAGAGGAGCCCGAGTAGAAGCCTCGGGAGAATGGGCTTCACATGCGGGTACAGGCGGCCGAGCGATTCCCGGAGCGTAGTTTGCTTCGTCATGCCATCTCTTCAAGCGGTCGATGGTTATTGGTGTCCCTCAGCAACCATTCTAGGGCAGGAGAGCGTGGACGCCGACGGCCGCCGCGCCCCTCGTCGAACGAGGGTTTCCCTCGCTAGAAGCGGGTGCGCGGGGTAAGAGTGAGCAGCACTGCCTCCGGTTTGCAGGCGAACCGGACCGGCGCAAAGCGGGATGTCCCGATGCCCGCCGAAACGTTCAGCGGGACCTGGCGTGCTCCGAGTTCCCACGGAGTCAGGCCACGTGCACGCCAGGTGGGCAGGTCGCAATTGCTCACCAGGGCGCCGTAGCCCGGGACGCAGACCTGGCCGCCGTGGGTATGGCCGGCGAGGATCAGTTCCGCCCCGCCCTCGGTGAAGTAGTCGAGGACCCGCTGGTACGGCGCGTGGGCCACTGCTACCCGAAGGTGCGGAGCCTCGGCGGACGTGCTGCTCCCGTTGGGGTACGGCGCGTACTTGTCGCGGGCCAGGTGCGGGTCGTCCACGCCTGTGAAGTCCACGCGGAGCCCGTTGAACCCGACGGACTGCGACCGATTGGTGAGGTCGATCCAGCCTGCCGCGCCGAAGGCACTGAAAAGCTCCGCCCAGGGCAAATCCCGGAGCGGTTTCGCAGCAGACTTCGCCTTGGTGAAGTAGCTGAACGGATTCTTCAATGTCGGTGCGTAGTAGTCGTTGGAGCCGGGAACGAACACTCCCGGAAATTTCAGAAGCGGCGCCAGGGCATCCAGGAGCGGCCCCACCGCTTTCTGGTGACTCAGATTGTCGCCGGTGTTGACCACGAAATCCGGGTTGAGCCGCGCAAGGCCCTTCAGCCAGTCCGCCTTCGATTTCTGGTGCGGCGTCATATGAATGTCGGAGAGGTGAAGTATCCGCAGCGGCTTCGCCCCAGGAGGCAGGATCTGCAGCGTTTCTTCGCGGAGCTGGAACAGTGTCCGCTCCACCACCGAGGCATACCCCAGGGTTGCTGCTGCGGCGGTGACGGTGAGTGCAGCGGTCCAGCCAAGAGCAGCCCCGGTGCGGGGTGTGTCAGTCGTTTTCAACGCTAGTCATTTCCTTCGTCGTCGTCGGCTTCAGGGCTCGCCGGGGCCGAGGGTGCGCCGGAGCGGGTTGGCGTAGGGGTGGGCTTGCGTCCGGTAAGCATTTCCTCGGGCGGGTTGGCGAACGCATCGCCGACGTGGAGGCCCGGGATCTGGCGCATGAAGCTCGCCCAGGACGGCCCGGCGATCAGCCCGCCGTCGATCTCCGGGTACACCCGGCCGCCGATCTGCAGCCCGCTCAGCGAACTGTTCTCGCCGCCGCTTTCACGGTTGCCGACCCAGCTCGCGGTGACCATTCCGGGGTTGTAGCCCATGAACCAGGTCTGGGACCGCCAGTCATTGGTGCCGGTCTTGCCGGCCATCGGGATTTCGCCGTACTCGAGGGCGCTGCCTGATCCCTTCTTCATGACTTCCTGCGTGGCCCAGTTCACGCCGCGCGCCACGTCCTCGGAGATGACCTGCTGGCAGGAGACCTCCGGTACGGGGTAGCTCGTTCCGTCAACGGCCGTTACCTCGGTGAGCGCTCGTGGCTCACAGACGCTGCCCTCGTTGGCGAACCCACCGAAAGCAGTGACCATTGACATGGGCGAGACCTCGCCGCCACCACCGATGAGGGCCGGCGGGTTGATTCCCAGCTTCTCCTCACCCTCGTCGCTGGCCGCCAGGTGAATGCCCATGTCGAAGGCGATGTCCCTGATCTTGCACAGGTCCAACTGCTTCGCGGTGGTCATCGTGATGGTGTTCAGTGACTGCGCCAGGCCGTTGAGCACCGTGCTCGGGTCGTAGTTCGTGTCGCCGTAGTTCTGCGGGGTGTAGCCCTCGCCGTCTTCCGAGTTGATGACGTAGGACCCGCCCGGCTCGCAGCTCGCCCTCCACTTGTCACCGTCGGGATAGGTGCGCTTCCTGCCGTCGACGCTGGTGTTCAGCGCCCGTCCATCGGCGAGCCACGCCGCAACGGTGAAGGGCTTGTAGGTGGACCCGGGCTGGAATCCGCTGGAGCCGCCGAGGCTCTTCGAGGGGTCGCCGTCCTCGAACTGGTCGACGTTCAGGTTCAGGACCGAGTTGCCGATTTCCGCTGAGGGGTCGTACCGGGTGTTCTGGGCCATCGAGAGGATGTCTCCCGTGTTCGGATCCAGGCTCAGCATCGTGTGGCCCACCGCGTTGTCTGTGGTGTCCGGATTTGCCGTTTCGATCACCGCGGTCTGGGCGGCGGCCTGCACCCGTGCGTCGAGGGTGGTCTTGATGGTCAGGCCCGACCGGTAGAGCACCTTCTCGCGGTCCTCGAGCGATTCGCCGTACGCGGGATCATTGAGGATCAGGTGCGTGACATAGTCACAGAAATACGGGGCCTGGGCCGCGCCGACGCAGCCGTTCATGGTGGGGGTGATGACCAGCCCAAGATCGGTGACGACGGCGGCGTCGTACTCTTCCTGGGTGATCTTTCCCGCGTTGAACATCGATGCCAGCACCAGGTTGCGGCGCTCGAGCGCGCGCTCCGGGTTGAGTTCAGGGCTGTAGAACGTCGGCCCGTTCACAACGCCGGCCAGCAGGGCACTCTGCTGGATGTTGAGGTTCTCAGCATCGACGTTGAAGAAGTACTTCGCCGCTGCCTGCACGCCGTAGGTGGTTCCGCTGAAGGGGACGATGTTGAGGTACCCCTCCATGATTTCATCCTTGCTCATCTCCTTCTCCACGGCGATGGCGAGCTTCATCTCGCGCAGCTTGTCGCCCACGGTCTTGCCGCCGCTGAAGACGGCTTCCTCACCACGCTGCTGCGCGGAATCGATGAGGACGTTGTTCACGAACTGCTGCGTGATGGTCGATGCGCCTCGGGTGCTGTCACTGGTGATGTTGCTCGCCAGGGCAGCCATGATGCCCTGCATATCGACACCGCCGTGTTCGTAGAACCGCGCGTCCTCGATGGCCAGCAGGGCGTCGGTCATATTCGGGGAGATCTGGTCGAGGGTGACCGGCTGCCTGTTCTCCTTGTACAGGGTGGCAATCAGGGAGCCGTCGGCTGCGAGGATGTTCGTCGGCTGGGCGAGCGCGTCGCGCTCCAGCTCAGCCGGAAGTTCCTCGAAGAACTCTATCGATGCGGAAGCGCCGGTGCCCGCTGCAGCAGCAACAGGTACGAGCAATCCCGCGGCAAGGACACCACTGAGCGCACTGATTCCGAGAAATGCAATGATCTTCCCCAAGGTGGTCGCCGTGTCGAACAAAGGTGATTTACGAGCAGCCATGTGCTCCAGTTTACTGGTACGCGCTACGCTTTAAGGCATGACGAAATGGGAGTACTCCACAATACCGCTGATCATCCACGCCACGAAGCAGATTTTGGACCAGTGGGGCGACGACGGCTGGGAGCTCGTGCAGGTCGTTCCCGGTCCCGATGGGAACGGTTTGGTAGCCTACCTCAAGCGCGAAAAGAACTAGCGGTGACTGTTCCGGACGGCGCTGTTTCAGCCGTCGAAGCCCGGCTCGAAGAGCTCGGAATAGTGCTTCCGGCCGTAGTGCCGCCCCTGGCTTCCTACGTGCCGGCCGTCATCTCAGGCAACTATGTCTACACCTCCGGGCAGCTTCCGCTGATTAATGGGAAACTCCCAGCTTCGGGAAAGGTGGGGGCCGACGTCGATCCGGAAACCGCCCAGCGGCTCGCGGGGACCTGCGCGGTGAACGCCCTGGCAGCCGTCAAGGCGCAGATCGGCGACCTCGACCGCATCACCCGCATCGTCAAGGTGACCGGTTTCGTTGCCTCGGACCCGTCCTTCACGGGGCAGCCTGCCGTAATTAACGGTGCTTCGGAACTTCTCGGTAAAATACTGGGTGAGGCGGGCACCCATGCCCGCTCCGCCGTCGGCGTCGCAGTGCTTCCGCTCGACGCGCCGGTGGAAATCGAGATCATCGCGGAGTTCATCTAGCCACGTGGACCGTCTAAGCAACCGTCTGTTTCCTATTCATCCTGACCAGCTCACGGCTGCCAGGAGTTGGGTGGACCACGGGGAACGCACTCCGCTCAAGCCGCGGTCGGCGTCGTCCGTGGTCCTGATCCGCGACAGCGCGGTAGGCACCGAAACATACCTTTCGTACCGGCGCGGGCAGTCGCCGCTCGGCGTCGTGGGATTCCCGGGCGGAAGCATCGAGGAATCGGACGACGACGCCGTGGAATGGTTCGGACCCACGCCCCTTTCGTGGGCGAAGGCCCTGGGAGTCGAGGACCATAACCTGGCACGCCGGCATGTCCTCGCAGCTATCCGCGAGCTGTTCGAGGAGACCGGTGTCCTGCTGGCGGGACCGGACGCATCCAGCTTGGTGGAGGGCACCAACGGCCGTGAATGGATGAAGGCCCGCGAAGCTATCAATGAGGGCGAGTGCAATTTCTCCGAGATCCTGCAACGGCGCGGACTTGGCGTCCGCACCGACCTGATCAAGCCACTCTCGCACTGGCTGAGCCCCGATTTCGCGCATCGGCGCTTCGACACCCATTACTTTGCGGCCGCGCAGCCGGTGAACCAGGAGCCGACGATCCTTGCGAGCAAGGGCGTCTGGGGTGAATGGCGCTGGGCGGCCCAGGAGGTCGAGCGGCGCAACACAACCCAGCTGGGTGACGAGGTGGGTCAGCCGAACACCGTCGGATGCACCCTGAGCGATCTCGCCGTGCCCGCGGTGGAAATCATCCTCGAGAAGATCGGCTCATCGCGCGGCTGCATCGCCTACCTGTCCCACAAGCGTCCGGTGAAGGTCTATTACCCGCAACTCGCAGAACAGAACGGCGGACTCATGCTCGAGGTCGCCTGCCCGAAGCTCACCGAGGGCGGATCGGCGCAGCGCGGCCGGTAGGCGGGCCTTCGTGGCGGACGTCCTGCGTGAGTGGCGGCGTCGTACACCCGCCGCCGCTGCGCACCACCATTCCGGCGGCGCGCAGCAGTGAAAAGAAGAGGCGCGTGCGCGCGCCTCAGCGGCTGCGCTGGCGAAGCCGCTGGATGTCGAGGATGACGACGGCGCGGGCCTCGAGCCGGAGCCAGCCACGTTGGACGAATTCGGCGAGCGCCTTATTGACGGTCTCGCGCGAGGCGCCCACGAGCTGCGCCAGTTCCTCCTGCGTGAGTTCATGGGCCACGAGGATACCGTCGGTTGCGGGGCGTCCGAAGCGGTCCGCGAGGTCGAGCAGTGCCTTCGCGACGCGGCCCGGAACGTCCGAGAAAACGAGGTCGGCGAGGGACTCGTTCGTGCGGCGCAGCCTGCGGGCAAGCGCCTGGAGGAGCTGGGCCGATACCTCGGGGCGGGTCTCCAGGAGTGCGCGGAGGTTCTCGTTCTTCAGGGCGGCGAGGCGGGTTTCCGAAACGGCGGTGGCCGTGGCGGTGCGCGGGCTCGGATCGAACAGCGCCATCTCACCGAAGAGCTCACCCGGACCGAGGATTGCAAGGAGGTTCTCGCGGCCGTCCTGCGCCGTCCTGCCGAGCTTGATCTTGCCCGAGACGATGAAGTACAGCTGGTCACCCTGGTCGCCTTCGCGGAATACCGAAGATCCACGGGAGAGGTCCACCTCGGTCAGCTCATCGGTGAGCGCGGCAAAAACGTCGTCCCCGAGTGTTGCAAAAAGCGGCGCCCGGCGCAGTACCTCGATATCCATTGAATCTCCTTGACGTGGTGGTGCGGACTCCCGCGCGGCCTTCTACCTTCCCATCTTGCCGTACACCGGCCGGATGTGACAGTCGCTACACGCGGGGCGCAACCGGGAGCAAGCACGACGGGAGGGGTTCGGCAATCGATGCTCAGGGTCCTCCCACCTCCGACCGCTAGAATCGGGCCTTGACTGACGGAGGTATGCCGCTTCCTGACCAATTTCCGCTAGGGGAGAGACTACGTGCCGGATTTCACCGTCTTGGACATCGTTTTGGTGATCGTGCTGCTGGTGTACCTCGTCACCGGCCTCCGTAACGGCTTCGTCGTGACACTCGGCGGCATCGCTGGCTTCGTTGCAGGAGCGGTGGCCGCGTTCTTCGCGATACCCCTCGTCAGCGCATGGGTTCCCGACAATGCGTGGCGGCTGCCGGCCGTCATCATCACCGCCATCGTGCTGGTGATCCTGGGCCAGACCATCGGTGCTGCCTTCGGTGCATCGATCCGGCGTTGGCTCAACTTCCCCCCGCTGCGGATCGTGGACCGGCTCCTGGGCGGCGTGGCGAATATCGTGGTGGCCGCGCTGGTGCTCTCGATGCTCGCCTTCAGCGCGGGGACCCTTGGGGTGCCGTTCCTGTCACGGCAGCTTGCCTCCTCCCAGGTCATCCAGACCATCGATTCGACCACTCCGGCGCCGGTGCGAACCTGGATGGCCCAGCTGCGTACGACAGTGGTGGACGACGGCATCCCCACCATCCTTGAGAGCGTCGGCCCGGTCACGCCCGCCCAGGTCCCCGACGAATCCGTTGACACTCCGGAGCTGGCGGCCGCCGCCGCATCCGTGGTGCGCATCGCCGGCACCGCGTTCCAGTGCGGCCAGAACCAGACAGGATCAGGGTTCGTGATGGCGCCGGGCAGGGTCATCACCAACGCCCACGTGGTGGCGGGTGTCGATGAGCCCGTGGTCGAGATTCCGGGGGCTGGAGCGATGCCGGGAAGGATCGTCCTGTTCGACCCGGCACTCGATGTCGCGGTCATCGCCGTCGACGGCCTTGACCGTGCGCCGCTGGCTCTTGGTGAGGAACTCGCCAACGGAACGACGGCGGCTTTCGCCGGGTACCCTGCGGGCGGCCCGTACAGCATCGAGCCCGCGAGCATCCAGAGTCTGTCCCCGGTGCTCGTCCAGAACATCTATGGCACGGATCCCTCGCCCCTGCAGGTGTACAGCCTCGCCGCGAACGTTCAGCAGGGAAACTCCGGCGGTCCGCTCCTTGACCTCCAGGGGCGCGTTGCCGGATTGGTTTTCGCGAAGTCCACCGCCGATGCCCCGGTGGGTTATGCGCTTTCACTTGAAGAACTGCGTCCCATCGTCGAAGAGGCGGGGACCAGGGACGAAGGCGTTTCCGCCGGGCAGTGCACCCGGAGGTAGCGCGCGGCGAGCGGTAGAAAGCCGCGGCTGACCTGGTCGATGCCCGACGACACCAAATCGTGACCATCGCTCCGCCGGAAATACTGAAACAGCTTCCGCAAGAAGTTAGGCTCATTCCACGGACAGAGCGTTAGCCGCCCTCACGGGGCGGATACCGGGTATCCGGCCAGAATCACTCGTTCACCAGGAGCAACATATGTCTAATAGCGGCACCCCTGTGCGCCCTCGCCCCGCCAAAAAACGGGCAGCGCTCACAGCAGGAATTTCGATCAGCGCGCTTCTCCTGACCGGCTGCGTCCAGAGCCAGCGCGAAGAGAACACCGGCACGGAAGGAGAGTCCGCGGTCGATTCCACCTTCGTCTTCGCGGCCTCCGCCGACCCCAAGTCGCTTGACCCGGCCTTCGCCAGCGACGGCGAATCCTTCCGCGTCAGCCGCCAGATCTTCGAGGGACTCGTCGGCGTGGAGCCGGGCACCGCTGATCCGGCGCCCCTTCTCGCCGAGTCGTGGGAAACGGCCGAGGACGGCCTTTCCACGACGTTCGCGCTGAAGGAAGGAGTCACCTTCCATGACGGCACCGACTTCAACGCCGAAGCGGTGTGCTTCAACTTCGACCGCTGGTACAACTGGACCGGCGTCCAGCAGGCACAGACGGTGTCCTACTACTACGGTTCGCTGTTCCGGGGCTTCGCCGACAGCCCGGAAGAGGCCGTCTACGAGTCCTGTGAGGCAAACGGTGACTCCGAGGTCACCATCAACCTCGCGAAGCCGTTCGCCGGCTTCGTTCCCGCGCTTTCGCTTCCGGCGTTCGCCATGCAGAGCCCGACGGCGCTCGAGGAGTTCTCGGCGGACGAGATCGGCGGCTCCGAGGAATCACCGACCCTGAGCGAGTACGCCCTCGGCAACCCCGTGGGAACCGGTCCGTTCAAATTCGACTCGTGGGAAGTGGGCCAGCAACTCGAGCTGTCCATCTACGAGGACTACTGGGGTGAGAAGGGCCAGATCACCAATACGATCTTCCGCATCATCGATGATCCCCAGGCCCGGCGCCAGGCACTCGAAGCGGGAACGATCGACGGCTACGACCTCGTTGCGCCCGCTGACACCGCGTCCCTCGCGGATGCCGGCTACAACATCGTGCCCAGGGACCCCTTCACCATCCTCTACCTCGGAATCAACCACGCAGTGCCCGAGCTGTCCAACCCGCTGGTGAGGCAGGCAATCGCCCACGCCATCGACAAGCAGGCGCTGGTGGACCAGACCCTGCCCGAGGGCACCGAGGTTGCAACGCAATTCATCCCGGACGTCGTGGACGGGTTCAACGAAGAGGTCACCACCTACGAGTACGATCCCGAGCGGGCGAAGGAGCTTCTGGCAGAGGCGGGTTACCCCGACGGCTTCGAGGTCCAGTTCAACTACCCGACGAACGTCTCACGCCCCTACATGCCCACCCCAGAGCAGGTCTTCACCAACCTCACCGCACAGCTGGGTGAAGTGGGAATCACCGTCACCCCGGCACCTGCTGCATGGTCGCCCGACTACCTGAACCAGGTCCAGGGAACCCCGGATCACGGGCTGCACCTGCTCGGCTGGACGGGTGACTACAACGACACCGACAACTTCATCGGTGTGTTCTTCGGACAGGAGAAGCTCGAGTTCGGATTCAACAACCCCGAGCTGTTCGACGCCCTCACCGAGGCACGCGGCATGACCGATCGCGAGGCGCAGACCGCGGCCTACGAGGAGATCAACGAGCAGATCGCCGAATTCAACCCGGCCATCCCGCTGGCGCATCCTGCGCCGTCGTTGGCGTTCGCCCCGCGCGTGACGTCCTACCCGGCGAGCCCCGTCAATGACGAGGTCTTCACCAACATCGAGCTCAGCGAGTAGTACCTGCACCTTGGTGGAGCCGGTCGCCGTGCGGCCGGCTCCACTGTGCTGAGCGAGACTGTACTGATCTACCTTGTCCGGCTTACCTCCGAGAGGACCTGAGTGCTACGCGTCATCGGCAAGCGTATTGCCCTGCTTATTCCCACCCTGTTCGGGTTGTCCATCCTGCTGTTCCTGTGGGTGCGCAGTCTCCCGGGTGGTCCTGCCACCGCGCTGCTCGGGGAGAAGGCGACGCCGGAAGCCGTGGCGAGGGTCAATGAACTCTACGGGTTCGACCGGCCGCTCCTGACGCAGTACTTCACCTACATCGGCAAGCTGCTCCAGGGTGACTTCGGAGTATCGATCAATACCGGGCGCCCGGTGCTCGAAGAGTTCGCGACACGCTTTCCAGCGACCATCGAGCTCACGGTCATCGCCCTGATCTTCGCCATCGGGGTGGGTATCCCGCTCGGTTACTTCGCGGCCCGGTACTACGGCCGTTTCGTCGATCACAGCTCCGTGGTCCTCAGCCTCATCGGCATCACGGTTCCGGTGTTCTTCCTCGCGTTCATCCTCAAATACCTCTTCGCCATCCAGTGGCCGATCCTGCCGCCTGACGGACGGCAGAACCCGCGCATCGACGCGACCCATGTGACGGACTTCTACGTGCTGGACGGACTGCTCACCGGCGAATGGGATGCGGCCTGGGACGCTTTCCTGCATCTCATCCTGCCTGGCCTCGCCCTCGGCACCATCCCGCTGGCGATCATCGTGCGCATCACCCGTGCCTCGGTCCTCGAGGTGCAGAACGCCGACTACGTCCGGACGGCACGGGCGAAGGGCTTGCTCGAACGCACCATCCGGGGGCGCTTCGTGCTCCGCAACGCAATGCTGCCCGTGGTCACCACCATCGGACTGCAGCTCGGCCTGCTCATCTCGGGTGCCGTCCTCACGGAAACCGTCTTCGCCTTCAATGGCATCGGGCGCTTCCTCCGGGACGCGATCTTCGGCCTCGACTATCCGGTGCTGCAGGGATTCATCATCTTCATCGCCATTCTCTACGCGCTCATCAACCTGATCGTGGATCTTTCCTACAGCGTCATCGACCCAAGGGTGCGTGTGCAGTGAGTACAGTCTTGCCTCCCGCCGCCGGCGGTCCCGCGGGCCCCACCGATCCCGCCCTCGACACCGGTGGCGGCACAGGCCTCTGGAAGGACGCGTTCCTCCGACTGCGCCGCAACCCGCAGGCGATCACCGGCGCCGTCATCATCGGAATCTTCCTTCTCGTGGCGGCGCTCGCGCCGATCCTCGCCCCCTACGGCGGAAATGACCTTCCCGGACGGACCTCGATCACCCCCACCACCATCCCTGGACCGGGGGAAATCGACGGCTTCCCGCTCGGGCTCGACCGCTTCGGCGGGGACGTGCTCAGCAAACTGATCTGGGGCGCGCAGGCCTCCCTGCTCATCGGCGTCGTCTCGACCACGCTCGGGCTTGCAGGAGGCATGCTGCTCGGCATCCTTGCCGGTGGCCTCGGCGGGTGGGTGGACAACGTCATCATGCGCTTCGTGGACATCCTGCTCTCCGTGCCGAACCTGCTGCTGGCCGTCAGTATCGCCGCGGTTCTCGGGCAGAGCCCGTATGCCATCATGATCGCCATCGGGGTCTCCCAGATCCCGATCTTCGCCCGCTTGCTCCGCTCGTCGATGCTGTCGCAGCGCGGGTCCGACTACATCCTGGCCGCCCAGACCCTTGGGCTGAGCAGGTCCACCATCACCATGAGCCACTTGCTGCCCAACAGCATGGGCCCCGTCATCGTCCAGGCGACCCTGACCCTCGCGACCGCGGTCATCGACGCTGCAGCGCTTTCCTTCCTCGGGCTGGGCGGCGGGCTTCCCCAGACCGCGGAGTGGGGCCGCATGCTCACCTACGCCCAGGTGGAGTTGGCAGTAGCACCGCAGCTGGCCTTCCTGCCGGGTGCGTGCATCGCCATCACGGCGCTCGGTTTCACCCTCCTCGGTGAGTCGCTGCGCGAGGCGCTGGATCCCAAGACCCGACGGAAGTAGGACGACGCCGGCCCGGCCGGTGGTTCGCCAAAGCGGGCGTACCGACCGCTGATGCGCTACGGGAGCCCGCCCGATTCATTGCCCAGGCTTCCGCTTTCGGCGCAGCGGGTGCACGGGCGGTGGGGAAAGGCGTTCCCATCCCGTGGCCCGCTATGCCTGGCGGACCAGGAGGGGCCGCGTCCCACTCCTCCTTGAAGTGCCCGGGCTGCGCCTGAAGGCTGTCCAGCGGAAGGTGCTGCACCAGCTGCTCGGATCCGATTCACTGCGTCACCGACGGGCCGGCGTCGCAGAACGCCGCTCGCGGACCGGTGCACCCGAACTTCCGGTCACACCTGCTGGGGCGCATCTTCTGGGTCGAGTCACTGAACCCCGCCCGGGGGCGGCGGCTGCGGAAGGAGGTCGATCGAATCCGGTGGTGATACGTAACCGGTAATCGGACCTCAGGAAGCGCGTTCGCCCTCGATGTTGAGTTCATTGCCGGGGATCGACGCCAGGAGCCTGCGCGTATAGGGGTGGCGCGGGTTCTGGAACACTTCCTCGGAGCTTGCGGCCTCGACCAGTTCACCGTCCTTCATCACGCACACGTAGTCGGAGATCAGCCGCACCACCGCGAGGTCGTGGGAGATGAAGAGGTAGCTGAGGCCGAGCTCGGACTGGAGATCGCCGAGGAGCTTCAGGATTTGTGCCTGCACCAGGACGTCCAGGGCCGAGACAGGCTCATCGCAGACCAGCAGTTCCGGCTTGAGCGCGAGCGCGCGGGCGATCGCCACACGCTGGCGTTGCCCACCCGACAGCTCGGACGGGTAGCGGCGGAGTGCGTTCTGGGGGAGCGACACCTGGTCCATCAGTTCACGGACTCGTGCCGCCCGGTCCTTCTTGCTTCCCCGCTTGTAGGCGTTGAGCGGTTCTTCAACGATGCGCTCGATGGTGAACATGGGATTCAGCGAGGAGTAGGGGTCTTGGAAGATGGGTTGCACCCGCTGGCGGAAGTCGTTGAGCTGAGCCTTGTCCAGCGTGGCGACGTCCATGCCGTCGAAGGTCATCGAGCCCGACGTCGGTTCGATGAGCTTGAGGAGCATGCGCGCGGTGGTGGTCTTTCCCGAACCGGATTCTCCGACGATGGCGACCGTCTGCCCCCGGGGGACGTCGAGGGTCACATTCTTCGTCGCATAGAAGTCCTCGGAACTCCCGCGGCGCCTGTAGACCTTTGTCAGATCGCGGATCTCCACGATGTTCTCCGGAGCTGAGGCGGGTGTCGTACCGACCTCGGCCTCGTGCTCGGCGTAAACGACCTCGGCGAGTTTGGCGCGCTTCGCGGCGTCGTCGTTGTAGGCGCCCGGCCGAAGCCGCACAGCCGCCACGCTCGGAGCCGCCCGGACCAGTGACTGCGTGTAGGGGTGCTGGGGGTCGTTGAGGAGCTGGTCCGCCGGTCCGGTCTCGACGACGCGGCCACGGTGCATCACCACGAGGTCCGATGCGCGTTCGGCTGCCAGGCCGAGGTCATGGGTGATCAGCAGGACCGAGGTGCCGAGCTGCTCGGTCATGGTGCCGATCTGATCCAGGATGGTGCGCTGGACGGTGACATCGAGGGCACTGGTGGGCTCGTCGGCGATCAGCAGCCGCGGCTGGCATGCGAGGCCGATGGCGATGAGGGCGCGCTGCCGCATTCCACCGGAGAATTCGTGGGGGTACTGCTTGGCACGCTCGCCGGCGTCGGGGAGCCCTGCCGCGGTGAGCACCTCGATGACGCGCTGCTTGACGTTCTTCCTGGTGGCCATTCCGTGCACCAGCAGCGTTTCCGCCACCTGGGTACCGATCTTGGTCACCGGATTCAGGTTCGACATCGGATCCTGGGGGACCAGCCCGATAGCACGCCCACGGATGGACCGCATCTTCGACTCCACGAGTCCCACCAGATCCCGGCCCTCGAAGAGGATACTCCCGGATTTCACACGGCCATTGCCCGGAAGGAGTCCGATGCAGGCCATCGCCGTCGTCGACTTCCCCGAGCCGGACTCACCCACGATGGCGAGGGTGCTGCCCTTCCTCAGTGTGAAGCTTGCGTTCTCCACAGCCTGCACCTCACCGTGCGTGGTCCGGAAGCTCACCGCAAGGTCCTTGACCTCGAGCAACGGCGCGTCCGTGGTGTCGCGTACGTCAATTGCTTCGGGCACGTCGGAAAAATCACTCATCCAACCATGGTGCACTACCCGTGCCGATTTCGGCGCCGGGACCGGCATATGCGCGGGACTTTTCGCCGGCTTCTCGGGCTTACCCGCCGAGCCTCGAGGTCAGGTGGTCCACAGCGAGGCGGTACCCGTCCACGCCGGCGCCGACGATCACGGCGTCGGCAACTCCGGAGATGTACGAGTGGTGGCGGAACTCCTCACGCCGGTGCACGTTGCTGATGTGGACCTCCACCACAGGAAGCGCAACAGCGGCCAGTGCGTCGCGGATCGCCACCGATGTGTGGGTGAAGGCTCCGGCGTTGATGACGACGGCGGCAGCAGTCCCGGCGGCGGCGTGGATGGCATCGATCAGGACGCCCTCGTGGTTCGACTGCAGGCTCTCCAGCGACCAGCCGCGCGCTTCGGCGGCGGCCCGCGCGAGCTGTACGACGTCGTCGAGCGTCTCGTGCCCGTACACGTCCGGCTCGCGTGTGCCCAGGAGGTTCAGGTTCGGTCCGTTGAGAAGCAGGATGGTGGTGGCCGCAGTCATGGTTCAACTATGCACCAACGGGCGCCCGGCACCAGCAGGCGCCGGAGCCTGCTGGTGCCGGACCCTGCAGTCCGGGCACCAGCGGCGCCCGGCCCGCGTTAGCGATGCTCTTACTTTCGCAGCGATGCTCTTACTTTCGCAGCGATGCTGCGATCTGCTGCATCACCGTATTGTCGGCGAGTGTCGTCGAATCGCCCACCTCCCGGCCCTCGGCCACGTCCTTCAGGAGCCGGCGCATGATCTTGCCGCTGCGCGTCTTCGGCAGCTCGGGAACCACGAGGATATTCCGAGGCTTCGCGATCGGCCCGATCTCCTTCGCCACGTGGTTGCGCAGCGTGGTGACGATGTCGTCGTCGTCCTTCGCGGAGCCCCGGAGGATCACGAACGCCACCACAGCCTCACCCGTGGTCTCGTCAGCAGCCCCGACCACTGCGGCCTCCGCAACGGACGGATGGCTGACGAGCGCCGACTCGATCTCGGTGGTGGAGAGCCGGTGGCCCGAAATGTTCATGACGTCGTCAACCCGGCCGAGAAGCCAGATGTCGCCGTCGTCATCCTTTTTCGCCCCGTCGCCGGCGAAGTACATGTTGTCGAAGCGGGACCAGTAGGTCTGCTTGAAGCGTTCGGGGTCGCCCCAGATACCCCGCAGCATGGCAGGCCACGGCTCCCGGATCACGAGATAACCGCCCGCACCGTTGGGAACCGACTGCCCGAGTTCGTCGACCACGTCGACGGCGATCCCGGGCACTGCCACCTGGGCCGAGCCAGGCTTGGTCGCAGTGACACCGGGCATGGGCGCGATCATGTGGGCACCCGTTTCGGTCTGCCACCAGGTATCGACGATGGGAGCCTTGCCTCCGCCGATCACCTCGCGGTACCACATCCATGCTTCCGGGTTGATGGGCTCACCGACCGATCCGAGTACTCGGATCGAGGAAAGGTCGAACTTCTTGGGGATGTCGCGGCCCCACTTCATGAAGGTGCGGATGGCGGTGGGAGCGGTGTACAGGATGGACACCCTGTACTTCTCGATCAGCTCCCACCAGCGTCCCTGATGGGGGGTGTCGGGGGTGCCTTCGTACATGAGCTGCGTGGCACCGTTGATCAGGGGCGCGTAGGTCACGTAGCTGTGACCGGTCACCCAGCCGATGTCGGCGGTGCACCAGAAGACATCCGTTTCGGGGCGGAGATCGAAGGTGTTCTTGTGCGTGAAGGCCGTCTGGGTCAGGAAGCCACCCGTGGTGTGGAGGATGCCCTTCGGTTTCCCCGTGGTGCCGGAGGTATACAGGATGAACAGCGGGTGCTCGGAGTCATGGGCAACGGCCGTGTGCTCGGGGGAGGCGGAGTCGACGACGTCGTGCCACCAGAGATCGCGGCCCTCCGTCCATTCAACGGGCTCGCCGTTGCGCTTGACCACGACGACGCTGGAGACGGCGTGACCCTCCCGTTCGAGCGCGCCGTCAACGGCAGGTTTGAGCGCACTGGGCTTTCCCCGGCGGTACGTGCCGTCAGAGGTGACGACCAGCTTCGCCTCGGCGTCGTCGATCCTGCTGCGCAGCGCCTCGGAGGAGAAGCCTCCGAAGACCACGGAGTGGACCGCGCCGATACGGGCACAGGCCAGCATGGTGATGACCGCTTCCGGGATCATGGGCAGGTACACGGCGACGCGGTCGCCTTTCCCGACACCGAGGCTCTCGAAGGCGTTCGATGCTTTCTTCACCGCTTCGGTCAGCTCCGCGTAGGTGATGGTCCGGGTGTCACCGGGCTCGCCCTCGAAGTGGATGGCGACCCGGTCCCCGAGCCCGGCCTCGACATGCCGATCCAGCGCGTTGTAGGCAGCGTTGACCTTGCCGCCCACGAACCATTTGGCGAAAGGAGCGTCCGTCCAGTCGAGCGTCTGGGTGAAATCGGTGTCCCAGGTCAGAAGGTTGCGCGCCTGCACGGCCCAGAACTCGGAGCCCTGGCTGTTTGCTTCCTCGTACAGGGAGGGCTGTGCCACGGCATTCGCCGCGAATTCGTCGGTAGGCGGGAAGCGGCGTTCCTCGTGCAGCAGGTTCTCGAATGCATCGCCTTGCTTCTGCGCGCCATCAGACATGTCTTGCCCCTCTGTTACTTCCTCGTTGACTCCGTGGGTAGCCGCGGCACGGGCGATGCCGGCCGCCGCAAAGTGCTCTTGTGGAACCTTATCCCGCGAGTAGGACAATCTGTGGCCGGGGTCACAGTACCTAGGTGAGAGGTCGGGATTCTGCGGTGAGTGGTCCGGCATCGGAGGTGTGCGGGAGGCGGTTGCTGGAGAAGGGCACCGCGGATGGCTAGGGTGGAAACAGGTATGGAACGCCGGTGCTTCACCGGTGTTTTCCGAGGGGCCTTACGGGTGCCGCGATGAACAGGAGATTCACCATGACCAAGCAGCAGGTTGAGCACGACGCCGGCGGGACGGGTGGCTCGACGGCGAACCCGGCAGACGCCCGGACGGGCAGCGGGGAACACCCCAAGCAGGAGCACCGGCCCTCCGGACCCTTTGGACCCTCGGACGCCGTCGTGGGTCCCTTCACCCTGCGGGAGGCGGTCTTCGGGGGCGCCGTCCTGCTGGTTTTCATCGGAACACTCATCCCTTTCGCCCGGGACACTATTTCGTACCAGAACTTCTGGACCATCTCTCCACTGTTCTATGTAGGGTTAGGCATCCTGCTCCCCGTGGCTGCCGCGGCACTTCTGGCATCGAGGAGGCTAGGAACCGCCACGCTGCGGGTGGGGTCGCTGTCCGTCGACCAGTTCGCCTCCGTGAGTGCTGTGCTCGCCTCGGTCTTCTTCTTCCTGGAGACCGTGACCTTCTTCCAGGCCGGGGCGCTGGTGTCCCTGATCGGCGCGCTGGGCATGCTCGTCGCGACAGTGTTCGCACCCCACCTGCCTCCGCTGAACAAGGATTTCAAGGAGCGTCCCGCCTCCGAGGCGCACCTCGTTGCCCGCCCTGTTCTGGCAGCGCGGCCGAAGCCGCCCAGGCAGCCGAAGGAGCCGAAGCCCGTTCCCGCAGAGCAGGTTGAGCAGTGGACCGAAGTTCCCACTGGCGGCACTGTCCGATCGGACGCGGTGCGTCCGGCCGACACCGGGCCGGGCAAAGGCCAGCAGACCAGGCAGTACGGGGAGAAGGTCGCCGGGCTCCTGGGGAGGATCCGCCCAGGTGCCGGCCAGCAGTCATCGAAGCAGGGGACTGTCCCGCGTCCGGAGAAGGAGCGGAGTGTCACCGCAGCAGGCGCCACCGCCGCCGGTGCCACTGCCGCCGGTGCGACCGCAGCTGGTGCGTCGTCGTCGCCGTCTGCCACTGATGGGTCGTCGGTTCCTGCCGCTGGTGCCAAATCCTCGACGCCGGCTCGTTCGAAGCCGGACACCAGCACCCGCAGTACCGAGTCCTCCGATCCTGTCGAGTCCGGCACTCCGGTGTCGGACACCGCTGTTTCCGGGACAGTTACACCGGAGGCCGCCGAGTCAGAACCCGTCCGCACCGAACCCGGGAGCGCCGAGCAGGAAACAGGCGGCGCCGATTCATTGCCCGACGCGGCAGTAACCGAAACCAGGACGCCCCTCGCCGAGACCCGGGCGCACACGGTCATCGCGGAGAGCAGCCCCGCGGTTCGGCAGGATCCCATCTCAGCTACCCGCGACCCCGAGGAGGAGCAGGTGGTCGAGGCCTTCTGGTTCGCCGTCGGCACCCCGAAGGTCGTCGTGGACGAGCACACCGGCCGCGCGATCTTCACACTTGAGCCGGGCGATTGGGAAGTAGGCATCGAGGACCGCGGGAGCGAGTTCCTGGTGCAGGACAAACGCACCGGACACGTCGGAGTCATGCGTGACCTCAGCAATATCGAACGCGCTCCGAGGGACTAGCATGCTGCATTCTGGAGACAGGCGATGAAGGCGTCGGCAAAAGAGGCAGAATCGCCCGTCGCCCTCAAGCGTAGGGCACGAAAAATCAATCGAATCCTCGGGGAGGCATACCCCTACGCGGTTGCAGAACTCGACTTCCGGAATTCCTTCGAGCTCCTGGTTGCCACCGTGCTGTCCGCGCAGACAACGGACGTGCGGGTGAACATGACCACCCCCGATCTGTTCGCGCGGTTTCCCGATGCGCGAAGCCTGGCGGACGCCGGCGTGGAGGAACTCCAGGAGATCATCCGCCCCACCGGATTCTTCCGCGCGAAAGCCAACAGCCTCCTCGCGCTGTCCAACCGGCTCGTCGATGAGTACGACGGCGAGGTGCCCGGGAGGCTCGAAGACCTGGTAACGCTTCCGGGAGTGGGGCGGAAAACGGCCAACGTGGTGCTCGGCAACGCTTTTGGAACGCCGGGAATCACTGTCGACACGCACTTCGGGCGGTTGTCCCGCCGCTTCGGATGGACCTCTGCCGACGATCCCGTCAGGGTGGAGGCCGAGGTCGGTGCCCTGTTCGAGCCGAAGGACTGGACTCTGCTCTCCCACCACGTGATCTTCCACGGCCGGCGGGTGTGCCACGCAAAGAAACCGGCCTGCGGTGCCTGTCCCGTAGCCGCGCTGTGCCCGTCCTACGGGGAGGGTGAGGTCGATCCCGTAAAAGCGGCAAAGCTGCTGAAATACGAACTGGCGCCGGGACGGGAGGAGCTCCTGGAACGAATGCGGAACGGCGAGACACGCGCGGAGCTCCGCCGAGCCGGACACGCGCTGGGAGCGTGAACGCCTACGACTCCCTGAGCGTCTACGCATCCTCGCTGGAGGATGCGGCCGCTCCCGTCACCCGAGCGAATTGGCACTTGAGTACCAGGGGACTCGAGAGCGCCCGCCGCGCGGCCGTCCTCATGCTGTTCGGTGCGCTCCGGCCGGGACCCCACCCGGACCCGTCGGCGCTTCAACCCGCTGATCTCGACGTCCTGCTGATGGAGCGTGCGGGGTCCCTCAATAATCATCCGGGGCAGGTCTCGTTTCCAGGTGGTGCCATCGACCCCAGCGACGTCGACGAGCGTGCCGCGGCACTCCGGGAAGCGGAGGAGGAGACCGGACTCGATCCGCTCGGAGTGGAAGTGCTGGGGGTGCTGCCGGAGGTCGGGCTGCCCGTCAGCAATTTCCTCGTGACGCCGGTCCTTGCCTGGTGGGCCCGTCAAACACCGGTCGCCGTGGTTTCGGAAGCCGAATCGACGCAGGTTTTCCGGGTTCCGGTAGATGACCTCCTGAATCCGTCGAACCGGCGGACGGCCGTCGTGCGGAGAAGAGGAATGACCAGCCGAAGCCCGGCCTTCGTCCTCCCGAACGCCACAGTGTGGGGATTCACCGCGATACTGTTGGACTCCCTGTTCGAGGGGCTGCAATGGACCCAGCCGTGGGATCCCTCCCTGGAGATTCCCGCGCCCCTGTAAACCGCCGTCCGCGTCACTTGGCGTCCGCGTAGGACGCCACCACTACGGTGCTGACGGCGAAGTCGATGGGGATCCTGCCGAACATCAGCGTGGTTGCTGCGGCAGCAGCATCCTCGACCAGCCGGCTCATCCCGGAGGCGTCTTCCTCGGGCACGTGGAGCATCACCTCATCATGGAGGAAAAACACCACCTCGCTCCGTCCGGATCCCGGACCGGCCTCCGTGCGCAGCCTCCGCCGGATCTCGGCGAGCCAGCACAGCGCCCATTCCGCCGCGGTGGACTGCACCACGAAATTCCTCGTGAAGCGGCCCCGAGCCCGGGCGGCGCTGTCCGCCCGGCGCTGCTCCTCCGCCGTCGTGCTCTGCTGTGCTGCGCGCCAACGTTCCGACGCGGGAGGGCACCCGCGCCCGAGGTAGCTGGTGACGGCTCCGCCGGTTTCCCCGGTACGGGCGGCGGCTTCGACGACGGCGATCGCCTGCGGATAGGCGCGCGTCAGCTGCGGCATCAGGCGGCCCGATTCGCCGCTGGTCGCTCCGTACATGGCTCCCAGCATGGCCAGCTTCGCCTTCGCCCTGTCGCCGCCGAACCCCTGCTCTGCAATGCCCTGGTACAGGTCGCGTCCCCGGGCGGCTGCCGCGAGCGCCGAATCCCGCCCGAGGGCCGCAAGGACGCGTGGCTCGAGCTGGGCCGCATCGGCGATGACGAAGAGATGCCCGGGGTCGGGCCTGACGGCGTCGCGCACCTGCTTCGGAATCTGCAGCGCCCCACCGCCGCGGGAAGCCCAGCGCCCTGACACCACTCCGCCCACCACGTATTCGGGCCGGAACCGCCCGTCCCGCACCCAGGTGTCGAGCCAGGACCAGCCGTTGGCTGTGAGCAACCGCGAAAGTTTTCTGTAGGCCAGCAGCGGCCCGATGGCGGGATGATTCTGGCGCTCGAGTTCCCAGGATCTCGTCGTGGATACCTCGATGCCGGCCCGGTGCAGGGCCCGCATGAGCTCCTGCGGCGAATCCGGGTTGAGCGAGGGGCTGCCGAGAGCGGTTCGCAACTCTGCTGCGAACTGTTCAAGCCGGACCGGCCGGCGGCCTTCGGGCGGCCTGGGACCGAGGTGTGTTTCAAGCAACTGCTCATGGATGTCCCGCCGCCAGGGGAGACCCGTGGACTCCATCTCGGCGGCGAGCAGGGCCCCGGCCGATTCCGCCGCCAACAGCAGCGCCAGGCGGCGAGCCTGGCTGGAAGCCGCAACCGCCCGCTGCTGCCGCTGGAATTCTCCGAGTACTTCGTCAAGGCCCGGCCCCTGGGCCGCCGGCGGTTCCTCGAAAAGACTCGCCTGGTTGGGTGCGACCTGCTGGGCCGGAACCTGGCGGGGAAGCACCGGCTCGTCACCGTCGCTGGAGGAACGGCGCAGTTCCTGCACATAGGGTGAATCGGTGCAGTAGCCCGAGTGGGTGAGGATGGCACGCACCAGGGCAAGGTCATGGCACCGCTCCACCCGCAGCCCGCCGGCCAGCAGGAGGGGATACCAGGTCCGCGTCGAGTCCCATACCCAGCGTGGGCGGTCCACCTCGAAGCGCGCAAAGACATCCGTCAGCTCCTGCGTGGTTGCACTGACCGCGGGGCCGGTGGGGGCGCCCGCTGCATCGACCGGCTGGAAGACCGCGGCGGCTCGGTGCTGGGACGCGCCGGCGCTGGCCGGTGCGGCCACAGCAACATACATGGCTCCATTCTCTCCTGTGGCGCGGGGAGGGTCGGTTTTCCGTGGACGGTTGTCCACTTATGCTCGACGACGACGGCGCAGGGTGCCGGCGACCACCAGCATTGACGCATGGCGGACGAACGATTCTGGACACCGGGTGCGGAGGATGGGACTGGTCGAGGTGTGGTGGTGCTCGTCGGCGGGTCCCAGGAGCTGCACGACGAGACGGCCCGCGTCTGCGCTGCCGCGGGGGTTCCGATGACCACTACCGATTCGGTCCAGTTGGCCCTGAAACATCAACCGTCGGTTCTTCTCGTGACGCCCGGTAGTGCGCACGAGCGGGTACCTGCCGGTACCAGCGTCATCCTCATCGGGGCAGCCGGCGAGGAGGACCTCGTGTGGTCTGCTGCCGCCCGGTCCCACGCGGGGAGGGTCGCCATCCTGCCGCAGGGCGCAGGCTGGCTCGCAGAGTACCTCGGACGGCTCCAGAATCCGGCCGGGCTCGGATCGATCGTCGGGATAATGGGCAGTGTCGGCGGAGCCGGTGCCAGCACCCTCAGCTGCTGGCTGGCGGATTGTGCGGGTGCCGACGGACTCGCCGCGGTCCTCGTCGATGGGGACCCTTCCGGAGGAGGCCTTGATCTGGCTTTCGGCGGAGAGCGCACGCCCGGCGTGCGATGGGCCGATCTGGCCGAGGTCCAGGGCAGCCTCAACCCGGCTCAACTCGGATCTGCCCTGCCGTCGGCCGGCCACTTCCCATTCCTGTCCCACGGCCCACCGCACCCGGAGCCGGCTCGAACTCCCAGCCCTTCCTCCACAGTCGCCGTTCTCGACGCAGCGCGCCAGATATTCAATGTGGTGTTCATCGATCTCGGGGCCGCAGGCTATGACTCGCTACTGGGATTCTGCGATCGGGTGGTGCTCGTGGTTCCTGCTCGACTGAGAGCCGTGTCGGCTGCGCTTGCTGCGCAGAGCCGGCTGGAGCCGCTCCCTGTCCATCCGGTGGTGGGAGGACCACTGGCCTATGGCTTCGATACCCAAAGCATCGCCGACGCACTGGGGGCAGGTGGTGACCTGGACCTGCTGCCGCGGATGCGCGGGGTCGGCGCCGCCGAGGCAGCCGGGCGCGTGCTGGAGATCGGACGACGGAGACGTCCGCGGGCCGTGTGCAGATCTCTCCTCGACGCCATTCCGGGGATCGACGGCATCCGTGGCCAGTGATCCCTTCCAGCGCCCGCGGCGGCGCGACAGCATTATTCCGAGACCTGAGGCGACATCAGACACCGGTTCAGACGCCGGTTCACGCGATGGCCTCCGTAAAGGCCTGCACTCCGGATCCACGTCCAGGCCGACGGAAGCGCCAGTGGTGAACGCCGGACTCAGGATGGTCAGCGAGGTCCGTCCCTCGGTCCTCGCCGGAACCGCCGCAGTCACCGCAGCAGGTCTCGCTGACGCCGTCCGGACCTCCGGGCGCCTCCTCGGCTCGGAGGGCACCCTCAACGCAGTCGACCGCATCCGCGCCGAACTTCAGGGACTCGGTCCATTGCACCATCTGCTGGGGAATGAAGATATCACCGACATTCTGGTGAACGGACCCGGTGACACCTGGATCGACGGTGACGGAGGCTTGAGGCGCGTTCCACGGCTTTTCGAGCGTGAAAGCGAGATTCGCGCGCTCGCCGTGCGGCTCATTGCCGCGGGTGGGAGGCGACTCGACGACAGCAGCCCCTGTGTGGACGTCCGGCTGGGTGAGTACCGCATCCACGCTGTGCTCCCGCCCCTGTCGACCGGAGGCACCCTGCTGTCCATCCGCATCCGGCGCACGAAGGTGTTCTCCCTCGCTGAGCTGGTGGCCTCAGGTACCGTCCCGCAGGGTATGGCGGCGACGCTGGCTGCCGTCATGAAGGGGCGCCTGAACTTCCTCATCAGCGGCGCCACCGGAACAGGGAAGACCACGCTCCTTTCGGCACTGCTCGGCATGGCGGGTTCCACTGAGCGGCTCGTTCTCGTGGAGGACGCCGCCGAGCTGAACCCGCAGCATCCCCATACCGTCGGCCTGCAATCACGCCACGGGAACCTTGAGGGAGCGGGAGGGGTGGATCTCGCCGAACTGGTGAGGAATGCACTGAGGATGCGGCCCGATCGCCTGATCGTGGGCGAGTGCCGTGGCGGAGAGGTCCGTGACCTGCTGATGGCAATGAATACCGGGCATGACGGCGCCGGTGGTACGGTCCACGCGAATTCCGCGGCCGCTGTTCCGGCGCGGCTCACCGCCCTCGGAGCGCTGGCCGGGCTGAGCCCTGCGTCGCTGGCACTGCAGGCGGGGACCGCGCTCGACGTCGTCATCCACCTCGTCCGGGTGCCGGCGGGACGCCGGATCGACCAGATCGCGCTGGTGGGGCTGGACAGCGAGGGGCGATTGACGGTGAGGCCGGCCTTGAGTGGCACCGCCGACGGGTGTGTCGAGGGTGAGGCGTGGGAAGCCCTGCAACAGCGGCTCGCCGGTCCCGGGAATCGTCCATGACCGGGGCTGTGGTGACGCTTCTCCTGGCCGCCGCCGTCGCAGTGCTCGCCCATACACCGGGCGCCAATCGCCTTGGAGCACGAGGCGCCCTCCGCACAACACCTCCTGCGGGGCATGTGGGCCGGGGAGGCGGGGCGAACCCACCCTTCCAGTGGGTTATTCAGCGGCTTCCGGTCAGGACGCGGAACATCGAGCTGCACGAGCTGCCGCTGTTCGTCCATCAACTGACGGGGTTGCTCAGAGCGGGAAGATCACCGCTGCACCTGTGGGAGGACATCGAACGGGTGTACCAGGAGGCCGCAAGGTCGGGATCACGCTTCGCTGCGCGTGCGATGCCCGTCATTCAGACGGCGCGTAGGAGCGCGGAGCTGGGGTTGAGCGTGCCTGACGCGCTACGGACCGGTGCGACCGCTGCAGGACGCCCCACCGACCCGCATAGGCCCTCCGCCGGCAAACTGTGGATCGATCTCGCGGCCTGTTTCGACGTGGCGGACAGCAGCGGCGCACCACTCGCTCACGTCCTTGATCGGTACGCGATACAGCTTGATTCCGAACTCGATGCCGAAGCTGCGCGGGAAACCGCGCTGGCGGGTCCGAAGGCTACCGTAGTCCTCCTGACCTGGCTCCCGGTTCTCGGTCTTGGGCTTGGTTATCTTCTTGGCGTCGATCCTCTGGGAACGCTCCTCGGTTCACCCCTCGGGATGTGCGTCCTGGTTCTCGGCATTCTTCTGATGATCATCGCCAGGGTCTGGTCGCAGCGTCTCCTCGCAGCGGCAGAGGATCCTCGCTGATGGGCGCCGGACTCCTTGTCACGGTTACCCTCGCCGGCGCGTGCCTGCTTTATGCAGTCCCGCAGCGCGGACCGGAAACGCTCCTGCCGCAGCGGACGCCAAGGGACAATCCGCGGCCGGGGATCGCCGATGCTCCATTGATGCTCGACCTCGTCGGTGCCATTCTGACGGCAGGTGCTCCGGTTGGATGGGCGCTCGCCGTCCTTGCGGCATCCTGCGATCCTTCGGTGGCTGCCCGGCTCAGGAGGGTGAAGGACGCCCTTGACCTCGGTGCGGAGTGGGAAAGCGCCTGGGGAACTGCGGGCCGACCAGCAGCGCGGGGGCGCACCGATTGCGTCGATGAACTGCGGGAAACCCTCCGGTTCGCGGCAGGGACCGGCGCACCCTCAGCCTCCATCATTTACGCTTGCGCAGCCCAATTGCGACGACGCCGCAATAGGGAAGTCGAGAGGCGGGCAGCCGCGCTCGGGGTGAGGCTCGTGGTTCCGCTCGGCGTCTGCGCCCTTCCTGCATTCGTGTGCCTCGGGGTGATTCCCGTGGTGTGGGCACTCGTGCCGTACCTGTGATTCACAGTCTTATCCACTTAGGGATGCGTCCCCGGTTCGTGGTTCTCCCACCGCGGAAGAGTGGAGACAGCACCGGAAAGCCGGTCGCATCATCACTGGTCCGCCGGTAGGTCGGCGGAATCACCGAGAGGAAGGAAAGCCATGCCACACAGCGTGAGGATTCCCAGCAGGGTCTTCGAATCGAGCATCCCCGAAGGAGCCATGCCCTGCAGCGTCGATTCACCGCGTGCGCGGGTGATCGAGCTTCGTCCCGACCCCGCCAGGCCGCGACCTGCCCGGGGCCCTTTGTTGAAGGAGGCAGGAATGGCAACGGCTGAATACGCGATCGCCACTCTTGCTGCCGTCGGGTTCGCGGCCCTTCTGGTCGCGGTGCTGTCGAGCGGGGAGGTGCGGGGACTACTGATGTCCCTCATCCAGTCCGCCCTGAGCTTCGGCTGATTTCGATGCGCCAGGGTGGGGGCCACCGTTGCGGATCGGGTGAAGGCGGCGCAGTCACCGCGGAAATCGCCGTGGCACTTCCCGCCCTGGTGCTCGTCTTCGGGTTGTTCGTGGGTGCAACGGGCGCGGGTATGACCCAACTGCGCCTCGAGGAAGCGGCGAGGGCCGGCGCGCGGGAAGTCATGCGGGGCGAGACGCAACAGTCCATTGAGGGAACGGTGCGTCGACTTGCCGGTGCCGACGCCACCGTGGGGCTGGGCTCGGAGGCGGGGTGGACGTCGATCGAAGTCACCGCTCCTGTCCGCGGGCCGGTCATCGGTTTCCTCGAACTCACACTCTCGGCCACCGCCTCCGGGAGATCAGAGCATGGCTGATGGCGGCGGCCTCGCCTGGCCCCTGGAGGTCCAAGGTCTTCCGGCGAAGCGATCAGGGGTGAACCCGCAGCGTGTCAAGCGTCGGGGTGTACCGCTTCGAGTATCCGGGCGGCATCCGGAGGACAAGGAACGTGGCGCAGGAACCGTACTGATGGTGGGCTTCGCGCTTGCCCTGCTGATCCTGGTTGCCGGGGTGGTACTTCTGATGCAGGGAGCCGTGTCCGCTTCTCGGGCCGCTACTGCCGCGGACCTGTCCGTTCTGGCCGCCGCTGACGCCGCTCGGGGGTTACGCGAGGGAGAACCTTGCGTGCTGGCCCTTGAGGTGGCGGAAAAGCAGGGTGCGCGGCTAGAAACCTGCGCGGCCGAGGGCTCCACCGGTGACATCTATGTGGTCACGACGACAGTGACGGCGGGAGGATTGTTGCCGCCCGCCACCGGAGCGGCGCGGGCGGGTCCCCCACCATGAGATTCGGGATGCACTGCAAGCAGCTACGCCGGACATCGAAACTGGTCGGAATGCCGGGGGACGAAACCTACTGCCAGCTAATCCTCGCTACTGAGGATCCGTGGCCGGGCACTGAGCAGTTCCACCTCGGGTCGCGCGGCAACATACCGCTCCACGCGGTCCAGTACATCCACCACGTGTTGCCGGTCCGCTGCCACCAAACCTGCACCAACAACGGCTCGACGGTGCAGATCCTGATTATCGACTTCGGCTGCGGAGACCTCGAATCTCCGGCGCAGATCCGACACCAGCGGACGTATCACCGACCGCTTAGCCTTCAACGAATGAACGTCACCGAGCAATATGTCGAACTCAATAAAGCCGATCCACATGACTGTTCTCCTTTTCGCTTCGGAGCCTCCTGATGCCCGGACTTCGGCCGATTTTCCGTCCATCGGCGAGGGCCGAGTAGGACGTCCTCGAAGTCGAAACCGGCTCATCGCAAACGAGAGTGCAGGCGGGGTGTAGCCGGGGCGGGCGCGTCGGTGACGAGATAGAGGTCGAGGCCTTCCGATGATGGAAGTTCTC